>PLXL01000116.1:1092-4495 GCA_003153215.1 Candidatus Dormiibacterota bacterium | reverse complement strand
CGACCTTCGCTGCATATAGAAACGCCGCCCACGCGTTGGGAGCGGCGTTGTCGAGTGTCTGCGCTAGGCTAGGACAACTCGTTCCCTGATCCAGTGTCCGGTCAGACCCTTCGTTGTGTCGGGCGAAGCCTCTACGAAACCCGGGGCGGTTCACCATGCGCGTTTGGAAGCAGTCCACAGTGAGCCTCAATGCCGGTGCGTTACAGCCCCAGGTACCCGGAGGCGTTGTCGCGGTAGCGGTCGCCCTCGCGGATGTAGCGGCGGACCATCTCCAGGCTGCGGTGGCCGGTCTGGCGCATGATCGCCCGCTCCGGGGCGCCCCGGGCGGCGGCCTCGGTGGCNNGCCCGCTGGACTGTCCGGGCGATCCCCTGAGGGCTGAGGCGGCCGGGAGCGATCCGGCCGGCGGGGTGGCGGCGGCGTGCGGCGGTAGCGGGCCGCCCGTTGGCGAGCAGCCGGGGAAAGAGGGGATCCCGATCGCGCAGTGCAGCGCGAGAGAGCCAGCGCTCCAGGGCCAGCACCGGGCAGGTCTCGGGGTGGTGGCCCCGGGGGATGCCGATGGTGCGTCCCTCGCCCTGAGGGTCGGTCTTGCCGCGCCGGATCAGCACGTCGACGCCCTCCGCGACGAAACTGAGGTTGGAGACATCGAGGGCGCTCAGCTCGCTGCGTCGCATTCCCGAGGCGAAGCCGAGCAGGAGAAGGGCCCGGTCGCGGACCGAGAGCAGGTCGTCCTCGGGGGTCGCCTCCAGCATCGCCCGGAGGCTGGCCGGCCGGATGGGGACGACCTGGCGGGGGCGGGATCCCCGGGTGCGGGCCAGCCCGGCGATGGTGCGCCGCACCGTCTCGGCCTGGGTGGGGGAGGGGAGGCCGGAGGCGCGGTGGGCCTGGGAGATGGCCACCAGCCGCCGGCGCAGGGTGGAGAGGGCCGCCCGCGCGTCGCCGCAGGCGGTGAGGTAGAGGGCGACGGTGTCGGGCTCGGCGGGCAGGGACGACAGCCCGAAGCGCCGGCACCAGAGCTCGAAGCCGGTGAAGTCGCTCCGGTAGGCGCGCAGGGTGGCCTCGCTCTTGGAGTGGCGGATGTGCTCGGCCGTCCTGAGGCGCAGCCTCTCCAGCTGGGTGGCCGCGGCACTGGGCCCGGCCAGGTGGCTCGAGTCCAGCTTGTCGCGCCGCGCCGAGACAGGTGGCCGCCGGCCCGCGCCGGCCGGGAGGAGGAGGTCCGTCGGCATGGCGGGGTCCGTGGGCTCCTTGATGGGAAGGTGGCTTGGCTGCATGATAACTTGCTATTACCGTGCATCCAAACCACCGACGCCCGGCGCCCTGCGTACGGATGCTCACCCGGAGTGGCGGCCGGGCAGGGCGAGGCGAACCGGCGCCCGCGAGGTCAGCCTCGGGAGGCGCCGCCCTGGATGCACTCGATGTGCCTCCAGGCGCGGAGGGCCCGGCCCGCGTCAGCCGCCATCTCCGATCCGGCGAGGATCTCCATCGGCTGTCCACAGCGGCAGCACGGGGTCGTCAGGCAGTACTGAGCCTTGGCCTGCCGATACCCCCGGGCCCTGCCCACTGCCTCGACTTTCGCGACATCCATCGCGACCTTGCCGAGGTCCTGAAGGACGAGCTGGCCGAGGGAGAGACCGGAGAGGTCGCGCAGGGCGATGAGGTCGTCGTACATTTTCTGGTCGACGCAGTGGACGCCGATGGTCGGATGGGTCGCCGCGTAGCGGCGGCGGCTGGGGGGTTGGTGCTTCGCGTCGGGCATGGTCCGGCTACCTGTCCGCCACCCGGTCCGCATCGCCGTCCGGGTACCGGTCCGGGGATCCCTGTCCAGGCACATCCCCTCGCGTCCGTGCGCGCGTAGAGGCGCCTTCGGGGCGGGCTCTGGCTGCATCGCGGGGCCGGACTACTCGCCCCGAGAGATGGCGGTCTGCCCCATGGCCGTGGCCCCCCAGCCGGTCACGTCCTGGCTCCCGACCCGGCGGCGCCGTGATCGCGTCCGGAACAGCGCTCGGGACGCCCTCCCACGCGGCGGGTTCACCGGAGCCCGTGGCCGCCGACTCCAGCCATCTCTGAAAGGCGACCCGCGGCACGACGATGCGCCGGTTGAGCCGGATGGCAGGCAGCTCCCCCCGCCGCGCGGCGGCGTACGCGCTGCCCCGGCTGATGCCCAAGCGCACCGCCGCCTCGTTGACGGTCATGGTGACGCGTTCCACCCTGTTGCTGGGAGTCTCCGACCAAGTCATCGTGGGTCGGAGGTAACGTCCCCGGCGCCAGCGGTCTAGCAGCAAACTCCGCCATGGTGCAGTAAACTACGGCTAAATGCGCACATCAGCCACGACCAGCGATAAAACCCGTCAAGTCGACGAGGCGCTCCGTCGACATCGGACCAGCAGGCTGGAGGCGGAGGCCTGGCGACAGGCTGTCGACGAAGCGGGCAGGGCACCGAAGGACCTCGCTGCAGAAGTCAAGGTCAAGATACGAGCGGTCGAGGATGCGGTCGAGCGCGCTCGAGCACTGCACGACCTCCGCGGTGCGCACCAGCAGCAACTCGCCAGAGCCGTCGATCAGCACCGGCTCGACGTCTTGAAGGAGGCGGAGCGCCTGCGGGAGATGGCAACCTGGCCGCCACGTCCCCTGGTGCCGGAGGGGTCCCTTGACCGCAAGAGGCAGGCCGCTCTGCTCAGCCATGAGAAGGGAGTCCAAAGCTCGATCGGGGCGTGGACACGCATCGTTGCCGACTACGTGAGCCTGATGAAGTCGATCACCGGCGCCATCGACCAGGCACTCGAGGGGAACGACTTGAAGCTGACGGGCGGGGCGCAGCTTCGGCTGCTAGATGTCGTGGGGTGCCTTGGTCGCGGAGAGCCTCCCCCCAAGCCTTCGTACTCGGCCGTAGCCGGCATCCTCAGCTGTGGCCCCTACCACATCCTCACCGAGGTGTCGTCGCTGGACGATCCGCGGGCGATTGCGACGCGAAAGCGGCTTGATCGCCTGGTCAAGGACCTGAGCCAGCGGGAGGATGTTGACGCTCTGCGGAAGCTCCACCGACGATGGGAGACGGTTCGGGACAACCTCGTGGATTCCCTGGAGGACATCGCCCTCCGTGGTCTGCCTGCGGGTCGTTGCAGGTGGTGCCCCGGTGCACCGGGTGTTCGCGCCAGGCGGCTCCCCGCCGAGTAGGCTGTCCTGTCCCCAGGATGTCCCGACACATCCGGGTTAGCGAGCCCACATCTTCTCCTTGCCGATGACCTACTGCGGGGTACGGTCCCGGGTGTAGCGCCGGTCTTGTGCGCTTGGCGCGAACCATGCGATCCGACTGCTTGGTGCGTGACGAGCTCCGTGTTCGCCGTGCATGAGAACATCAGCAATGGCGAGATCAAGGAACTCGAGGGCCTCTTCCGGCACATCTAT
>PLXL01000116.1:0-1001 GCA_003153215.1 Candidatus Dormiibacterota bacterium | reverse complement strand
ACTCGGTCGCCCGATCAGGCGTGCTCCCCCGCGGGGTGTGCAAGCAGCTCGCGCTGGACCTCGGGGAGCGCATCGACGATCTCGGGAGCCGAGCTGGTCCCGATGCGGTCAACGCCCATGCGGATGAAGTCGTAGATGTTCTGCACACGTGGCGCTGACACCCCCGCAACCTTGAGCCCAGTTCGGCTGCCAGCCTCATGGAGTGTGCTGAGCATCAGCTCGACTTGGTGGTGGTTCGGGAAACCGGACGGACCCACGCCGGTTGAGGTCTTCACGAAGTCCGCCTCGGCCTCGATGACCATCCTGGTCGCAGCGATCACCTCCTCGTCGGTCAGGTAACCCACCTCGATGATGACCTTGCCGTTGATCCCCGCCGAGTGGCACAGCTGGATGTGTTCCGTGCACTCTTTTTCGTAGAGGTCATAGCGGCGATCCTTGAGCCAGCCGACATTGGCCACCATGTCGAGGGCGGTGGCCCCGGCCGCGATCAGCTGCTCGGCCTCGGCGAGCTTTACCTTGGTCGGTGTGGAACCGTAGGGGAAGGCGATGGGCGCGCCCAGCTCGATGCTGTGCTCGCGGGCGAAGCTCGCCAGTTCACCCACCACAACCGGAAGCCGGCTGGGAAGCACGTGATAGGCGATGAACCTGTACTTCTTGGTGGTCTCGCACCCCTTGAGGTAATCAGTCTCTGGGAGCGCGGGCTTGAGGATCGCGTAGTCCATCCTCCGGGCCACGTCCTCCGCGGTCATCCGGCCGATGTCGACTTGCACCGGAAATCTCCCATGGCGGTGGCGATTCGGAGCCGACTATAGCGCGGCGATGTGATGGCCCCACGCTAGCGGCTCGTGGTTCCAAGGGCGGGAGGCCCTGGTGAGCACGGGTCGGAAGACCCGTGCTCGGAATCCGGCGGAAGCGAGCTCTGCGAGTGATATCCCGGGGGAGAAGGGGAGCCGCACTTGATGACGCGGTTCGTCGCGGAGACCCCTTAATGGAAAGCGCGC
>PLXL01000274.1 GCA_003153215.1 Candidatus Dormiibacterota bacterium | reverse complement strand
CCGAGCTCCAGCCCCACCACCACGTCGATGGTGTCGGCCTTGGCGGTGAGCATGAGGATGGGGACCCGAGACCCCTCGGAGCGGAGCCTCCGGCAGACGTCGAGCCCGCTCATCCCGGGCAGGTTCACGTCGAGGATGATCAGGTCGGGGTTCTGCTCCCGAGCTGCCTGCAGGCCCTCCAGGCCGGTGGCGGCCTCGATGAGGGTGTGGTTCTGGGCGCTCACGGCGAGGCGGACCACCTCCCGGCTGGGCGGGTCGTCCTCGACGATCAGGATGGTCTTGCCGCCGGCGGTCATGATGCTGCCGGCTCTAGGTACGTTGCGATGCGTTGCACGAAGCTCGCTACCTCGATGGGCTTGCTGATGTACCCCGAACAACCTGCGGCGAGCGCTTCCTGCTCGTCACCTTTCATGGCATTGGCGGTGAGAGCGACGACGGGGACGTCGGCGGTCTTGGGATCGGACTTTAGCATTCGCGTGACGGTGAGACCGTCCATACCGGGGAGTTCGACGTCCATCAGGACGAGGTCGTAGAGCGTCGCCCGGGCCTTTTGGAGCCCCTCGGCCCCGTCGGAGGCCACATCCACGTCGAAACCGCTGCCGTTCAGGACCATCCTGGCCAGCTGACGGCTGCTGGCGTTGTCCTCCACCAGGAGGATGCGGTTGTGGGCCCGCCCGTTCTGGGGCTCCATGCCGAGGAGCGGAAGCTGGAAGGTGAAGACCGAGCCCCGCCCAACCTCTGAATCGACCCGGATGTCCCCACCGTGGAGCTCCACGAGGCGGCGCGTCAGGGAGAGACCNNGTGTCACCGACGTCGACCACCAGCCAGCCGTTCTCGGGCCGGGCGGAGACCCAGACCCGGCCGCCCTGGGCGGTGAACTTGATCGCATTGGAGAGGAGGTTGTAGAGGATCTGCTTGAACTTGCTCTTGTCGGCCCTGGTCTCCAGGTCCTCGGGCTCGACGGTGATCGCCAGGTCGATGTCCCGGCGCTCGCTCAGAGAGCGGATGACGTTGTGGACCTCGCGCACGGCGTTCCCCACCCGGAAGCGGTCGTAGGCCAGCTCCATCCGTCCGGCCTCGATCTTGGAGAGATCGAGGACGTCGTTGACCAGCTCGAGAAGGTGCTTGCCGCTCGCGTGGATGTTCTCCAGGCATTCGTGGCGCTGGTCCTCGGAGAGCTCCACGAGGTTGTCCTTGAGGATCTCGCTGAACCCCAGGATGGCGTTGAGGGGGGTGCGCAGCTCGTGGCTCATGTTGGCCAGGAACTCGCTCTTCAGCCGGGAGATCTCGGCGATGTGGGCGTTGGCGATCTCCAGCTCGCGGGTCCGGTCGGCGATCTCCTTGATCTGCCTCTTCTGGGTGGCGTAGAGGCGGGCGTTGTCGATCGAGATCGCCGCCTGGTTGGCGATGATCTGGACCAGCGCCTGCTCAACCGAGGTGAAGGGTTTGACCTCCTTCCTCGCGATCGTCAGCGCCCCCACGAGGCGCCGCGGCGACTCCAGCGGCATGATCAGCACCGACCTCGGCGAGTAGCCCATCTCCAGGTTCTTGAAGCGGCTGTCCTGGGTGGCGTCATTCACAGAGACGATCTTTCGTTGCTTTGCCGCCCAGCCAACGATCCCCTCGCCCAGCTTGAAACGAGCCACCTTGTTGACCGCTTCGGCGAAGGGGAAGGTCGCGATAGCGGAGAGGGTGCGATCGTCCTCGTCGAGAAGGAAAACAGTGGCCGCGTCACAGACAGCCAGGTCGCTGGCCGCCTTGAGCATGAAATCGATGGTCTCCTTCAGCTCAAGGCTGGACGTGAAAAGATTGCCCACCTGGCCGAGGAGGTCGACGATGACCTTATCGTCCATCCGCGGCGAGTATATGCCAGTCCTGCCATCTGCAATGACCCTTTGTTGCAATCCGGTCACCGTCCGATGACGGCGAGATCGGGGCGGCGGCCGGGCGGAGGGGCCGGCGCGACCCGCGCGCGACCTCTGCGCCCCACCTGGAGGCTGGGCGTGCCCCGGGAGCCGGTCAGCCCGGCCTGGACCTCAGCTCGTCGCGGAGCTGGCGGAGGACCGTGAGGGCGTCGCCGACGATGCCCAGGTCGGCCAGCTTGAAGATCGGCGCCTGGGGGTCCGTGTTGATGGCGACGATCGTCTGGGCCCCCCTCATGCCAACGGTGTGCTGCATCGCCCCGCTGATGCCGCAGGCGATGTAGATGGTGGGCTTGACGGTCTTGCCGGTCTGGCCCACCTGCAGGGAGTAGGGCACCCAGCCGGCGTCGACGACGGCGCGGCTCGCGCCGACGGCACCGTGAAGCAGCTCCGCCACCTCGCGGAGGAGCTCGAAGCTGCTCGGGCCCTGCAGGCCGCGCCCCCCGCTCACCACCACCTCGGCATCCTCCAGCCTGGGCCCGGCGGCGACCTCGGTGGAGCGCTCGAGCACCCGCGCCCGCCGGTGGCATTCCCGGATCACGGCCTGGACCTCGACGACCCGCGGAGCGACCCCGGCGGGAGCCTCAGACGCGGGAAACGACTTCGGCCGGAAGAGAGCCAGGGCCGGTCGCCGGGCGCCGAACTCGGTGCGGACCACCTGGGTGGCTCCAAAGATGGCGGTGGTCACGGTGATCGCGTCGCGGGCCTCGATGTCGAGGCCGTTGGCGATGACCGGCACGTCCAGCTTGGCCGCCAGCCGCCCGGCAACGTCGCGGCCGGCGTGNNCAGGAGGTCGGCGAACGCGGCGTCCGCGGAGAGATGGACGGTCATGGCCCCGTGCCGGCCGAGCTCGGCGACGGCGTCGCCCGCCTCCGGACCAAAGCAGACGGCCTCGACGGCCGTCGCGCCCAGCGAGCGCGCCTTGGTCAGAAGCTCGAGCGCTCCGGTCGCGGCTCGCCCCTGGCTCAGCTCGGCGAAGACCCAGACGGTCCCGAGGGCCATCTCAGATCACCCGCGCCCTGGCGAGGAGCAGGACGATGCGGTGGGCGCCGTCTCCGTCATCGGTGACGACCTCGCCGGCCCGGCGCTCTTCCGCCGCGGTCACCGACACCACCGTCTGGCCGGCGGCGGCGCCACCCACCCCCTCGAGCCCGAGGTCGGCGGGGGCCCAGTGATCCATGGGCTTGGACTTGGCACCCATGATGCCCCGCAGCGAGGGATAGCGCGGCTCGTTGACCCCGGCGGTCACCGAGACCACGCAGGGAAGGCCGGCCAGGATCGTCTCCGACCCGCTCTCGGTCTGGCGGGTCACGGTCAATGCCGTCCCGTCGGAGACGACGCCGGTGGCAAACGTGACCGCCGGGACCCCGAGCAGCTCGGCGAGCGCCTGGGGGACTATCCCGGTGTAGCCGTCGGTCGACTCGGTGGCGGTGATGACCACGTCGAACGGCTCGCGGCCGATGGCGGCGGCGAGCACCTTGGCGGTGGTCAGGGCATCCGAGCCGCCCAGACCGTCGTCGGTCACGAGCACTCCCCGTGCTGCGCCCATCGCCAGAGCCTTGCGAACGCCCTCCATGGCCCGCTCCGGCCCCATCGAGACGACCCGGACCTCGCCACCGTGGGCCTCGACGAGCCGCAGCCCGGCCTCGACGCCGAACTCATCGGCGGGGTCGAGGACCGACTCGGCGAGGTCACGGCGGAGCCGGTGCGTGGTGGCATCCAGCTGTCCCACGCTGTCCGGATCGGGGACCAGCTTCACGCACACCACCACGTTCACGGCCGTCCNNGAGGCCCGATCCGGCGGCCTGCCCGCGCGCTGTCCTCGGCTAGACTGCAACGATGCCCAAGCAGTACGCACGATCCGAGCAGGTCATCGATCCCACCGGCCGCTACCTGGCAGCCATATCCACCGACCGGGGGGACATCGAGTTTGCGATGGAGGCCTCACGGGCGCCAAAGACGGTCAACAACTTCGTCTTCCTCGCCGGTGAGGGCTTCTACGACGGCCTGACCTTTCACCGCGTGGTGGATGGCTTCGTCATTCAGGGAGGCTGCCCCGAGGGCAGCGGCCGCGGCGGCCCCGGCTACCGTTTCGAGGACGAGCCGGTCCAGGGCGATTACATCGCCGGCTCGGTGGCGATGGCCAACTCGGGGCCCCACAGCAACGGCTCCCAGTTCTTCATCTCCACCGTGGACAACCGCCGCACCCTGACCAAGTCGTACAACCTCTTCGGCCAGGTGGTGAAGGGGATGGAGGTGATGGGCGTGATCCGCGTCGGCGACGTGATGCGCTCGGTGAAGGTCCGCCCCGCCACGCCGTGACAGACGCCGTGAGCGACGTCTCCGGGCTCCGTCTGCTGGCCGTTCACGCCCATCCGGACGACGAGACCATCACCATGGGCGGGCTGCTCGCCCTCTGCGCGGATCGCGGTATCTCCACTTCGGTGATCTGCTGCACCGACGGCAAGGTGGCGACCATCTTCGACCCCGAGTACGCCGCCAAGGAGGACGAGATCCGGCCCCGGCTCAAGGAGATCCGCGAGGCCGAGCTGCGCCGGGCCGGCGAGATCCTGGGGGTCTCCGAGATCAACTTCCTCGGGTTCGGCGACTCGGGGATGGCCGGGACCGAGACCAACAACGCGCCGGGGGCGTTCTGGCGGGCCGACTTCGATGAGGCGGTGGGCCGGGTCGTCGCCCACATCCGCCGCTTCCGCCCCCACGTTGTCGTCACCTATGACGGCAACGGCGGCTACGGGCACCCCGACCACATCCAAGCCCACCGGGTCACCCTGGTCGCGGTCGAGGCCGC
>PLXL01000213.1 GCA_003153215.1 Candidatus Dormiibacterota bacterium | reverse complement strand
CTGCGAGGGATATCCCGGGGGAGAAGGGGAGCCGCACTTGATGACGCGGTGCGTCGCGGAGACCCCTTAATGTAAAGCGCGCGCCTGCTCGCGGGCGCTCGCGAAGCTGTCGATCTCCTGCCGGTAGGGAATCGACGGGATGGCCCCTTCCCGCTGAACAGAGAGCGCAGCCGCCGCCATTGCCCAGCGAAGGGCGGCTTCCACGGAGCGGCCTTCGGCAAGCGCGACGGCCAAAGCACCCGCGAATGTATCGCCGGCGGCGGTCGTGTCCACAGCCGCGACGGGGAAGGCCGGTAGCAGGAGGGAAGGCCCGCCGCGCTCGCGGTAGATGCAGCCGCGAGCACCCAGGGTCACCGCCACGGCCGGCACCTCTGCGAGCAGAAGGTCCGCGGCCTGGTCTCCGCTCGAGGCACCCGTGAGTGCGACGGCCTCGCTCTCGTTGGGGATGAGCAGGTCGACAAACCTGGAGAGCTCGGCGGGCAGGCTGGGTCCCGGTGCGGGTGTGAGGATGACATGGGCGCCGGCCCCATGCGCCACCGCGGCGGCTGCCACCACGATCTCGAGCGGGATCTCGAGTTGGAGAAGCAGCGCCTGGGTGCTCGCGATCACCGCGCGATCTCGCTCGTTCAGGCTGACCCCTGCGTTCGCACCCGCGATTGTGACGATTGCGTTCTCCCCCGCGCTGTCGATGGTGATGTGTGCCGTGCCCGTGGGCATCGAGACGCGACGGAGGCCAGCGGTGATCACGCCTTCCCGGCGAAGCGCTGTCGCGAGAAGCTCGCCGAAGTCGTCCTCCCCGACGGCTCCTATGAAGCTGACCTCCGCTCCGGCTCGCGCGGCGGCAACGGCCTGGTTAGCCCCCTTGCCCCCCGGCACCTGCAGGAGCCTTCGCCCGATCACGGTCTCGCCAGGCGCGGGGATCCGATCCGTGTAGGTGACGATGTCCAGATTGCAGCTGCCGACGACAGCGATACGCGAGGAGGCCTGCGGCCGCGATCCGGGCCTGCGGTGAGAGCCAGCCCTCATCCGATACCCGGGCTATGCAGCTCCGGTGAGGGCCCGGAGTGCCTCGGAATGGAGGGTGCCATTGGAGACGACCGCGAGCCCGGCATCGAACCGGGCNNCCCGAGCACAGCGCGCCGCCAGACGAGCGAGCAGGTGCTCGGGGGCCCCGTTCGACAGGGTCTGCTCCCAGTCATCGCTGACGGTTGCCTCCGCAAGCCGTCCGGTTGTGGAGACGTGCAGCCGCGCCCCGTTGCGGTAGGCTCCCCCTCCGCGGACCGCCCACCATCGGGCGCCCCGCAGGGGGTCGCTCACCAGGCCCAAGCAACTCTCGTCCTCATGGACCAGCGCGATGAGGGTCGCCCAACCAGCCTCGTGACGCGCGAAGCACACCGTCCCATCGATGGGATCCAACAGCCAGCGCCAGGGTCCGCCCGCCCCTGCGTCGCCGCCCTCCTCGCCAGTGACGGCATCCCGCGGCCGCGCCCTGCGCAACCGGGCGCGGAGCCTCTCCTCCACAAGCGTGTCGGCGTCGGTGACCGGGCTTCCATCCGGCTTCTCGTCGATGACCAGGTTGGCGGCACCGAACCGCGATAGCGTCACCGCGTCAGCGATGTCCGCGAGTTCGTGGGCGAGGCGGAGGTTGTCCTCCATGCTGGGGTCGGACATGAATCCCTCGGAACCCTGGCGCGGGTCGCAGCGCGGTAGCGGCCAGGATACCCCGCCAGGCGGCGATGCCGCCGGATGGATCCCGCTGCTACCATCCCCATCCTTCATCGGGCATCGCCGGGTCCTGCGGCGCCGCGCGCGGTGGACGCGGCCACAAAGGGCCAATCATGAGCGACGTCGTTCGCTGGGGGGTGCTCTCGACCGCTGCCATCAGCACCCAGGCGCTGATTCCGGGCCTGCTGGCCGCCGAGGGCTCAGAGTTGGTAGCGATTGCGTCACGCTCCGAGGAGCGCGCCGCCGCCGCCGCCGCCCGCTGGGGATGCCGGGGGTATGCCTCCTACGATGAGCTGCTGGACGACCCGGAGATCGATGCCGTCTACGTCCCACTCCCCAATCACCTGCACGCCGTGTGGACGGTGAGGGCCCTGGAGGCAGGGAAGCACGTCCTCTGTGAGAAGCCGCTCGCGATCTCCGTGCGCGAGGTCGATGCCATCGCGGAGGCCTCCCGCCGTACGGGTTGCCTCGTGCTGGAAGCGTTCATGTACCGCCACGGGCGCCGGTGGCAGCGAGCGGTCCAGCTGGTGTCGACCGGGGCGCTGGGCGAGCCTCGGGTGGTGCGTATCGGCTTCTCCTTCGTGACGCCCACCGACCTGGGGAGCCCCCTCTTCGATCCAGATCTGGGCGGGGGGATCATCTGGGACATGGGTTGCTATGCGGCGAGCATGGCCCGCGGCATCTTCGCTGACGAACCGATCGAGGTCTTCGGCTTCGCCGACCGCCGGGAGGGCCAGCCTACGGAGACGTCAATCAGTGGGGTGATGCGCTTTCCCCACGCGCGCACGGCCCCCTTCTGGGTCAGCTTCGATCTTCCCAACCCCTTTGCCCAGGTGGAGGTCGTCGGCACGGACGGATGGCTGCTGCTCCCCGGGACCGGGATGCGGCGGGAGCCCTACACCAAGCTGCTCCTCCATCGGGGCGGCACGGAGATCTTCCTCGACGGGCGCGAGCCCGACCTCGAGGTGTTTCCCTTCGAAGATCCCTTCCGGCTCGAGGTCGAGCGTTTCGCCGATGCCGTTCGGGGGCGGGCGCCCCTCCCGTGGGACCTGACGGACTCCCGGGCGAACACGGCGGTTCTCGAAGCGATGCACGCCTCGGTGCAGAGCAACCTCGCGAGCAAGGTGCCCGTGGCCTCGACGGACGCCGGTCGTCCTCAGATCCCGAGACGCCCCGCCGGTTGACCCGGAGCCACAGGTCACACCCGCAGGCGTGGTCCAGGCGGTGGAGGTTTCGGGGACCACAGAGCCTCGCAGAGAGCCGGTTAGGGTTCAAGGATGTCGTCGGCTGGGGTGGCGCGGGAGGCTCAGGGGAGGCTCCTCGGAGGGGTCGCGATCCCGCGCCC
>PLXL01000049.1 GCA_003153215.1 Candidatus Dormiibacterota bacterium | reverse complement strand
GGCTGTTCCTCCGGTTGGCCGTGCTGGTGACGCTCGTGCTCTGGCTGCCCGATCTCTGGATACTGGCTCACGGGGAGCCCATCCGCGGCGTGGGAGTCTTGATGCTCATGCATCTCGCCATCGCCTTCGTCACCTATCCGGCGCTCGTGCGCCTGGCGCCCGAGGGCCCCGCGCTCACCCCGTCCCGGAGCGCCGCGCACGACGGGTAGGGGACGGGGCTGAGGCTCAGATGTGGATGGAGCCGTCGTCCCCCAGGATGCCACCCCGTCCCGAGCGCGGTCACGCGCCGGCGAGGGCCCTCAGGCTTGCCAGGGCCTCGTCACCCGTGTCGTCGGGGAGGGAGCACCCCGGCGCAACCACGAACCGGGTCCCGAACTCCTTCACGAGGGCGTCGATGTGCGCCCTCGCCGCGGCGTCCGCCGGACCGGAGCGGTCCTCCAGGATGCCGCCCATGACGAACTTGCCGCCGAGGTCCCGTGCCCCGTCGACGAGGGTGACCGAGCTCTCCACCTCGCTCCAGCCGACCACCTGGACCGGGTAGCCGGCGTACCGGTGCAGGCCGCCGTCCACCGCGCCGTGGAGGTGGAGGAGACGGAACTCCGCCCCGGCAGCTCCGCGAAGGCCGGCCAGGTCGTAGGGGACACCGAGCTCGGCGTATTGATCCGAGCTGAGCAGATCCTGCCCCCAGCACGAGTAGTAGACGCCATTGGCGCCCGCTGCGCAGCAGGCCGCGGCCAGATCGTTGACCACCCCGGCGAGCGCCCAGAGCACCGCGTGAGCGACGGAGCGCTCCCCCTCCGCCATCTCGCGAAGCCCGGCCGGACCGGACCAGAGCCCGATCAGGGCAAGGGGCGAGAAGACGGTGACCAGCAGCACGTCGTCGGCGTCCAGCTCCCGCCTCACCAGCTCCACGGTGCGCACGTACTCGGCGGCGCGGCCGACCGTCTCGATCGGGCCGAACCGGCGGAGCTGGGCCACCTGCGCCCAGGATGACAGCGCGCGATCCTCGAAGAGGAGCGGGATGTCGGGCATGAGCTTGGCCGCCGCCAGCCGGTGGTCGCGGTAGAACTGCACGGTCCGGGACGCCAGCTCACGCGGCTCGTCGATGCGGAAGTGCTTCCAGAGCAAGACCGGCGGGCTGTCCAGTGGCTCCGACCGGATCAACGAGCGCAGTGGGCTCTGGCCGCCTGGGATGCTCATCGCTCGAATCGTAGCCAAGCTGCGGCTCGCGCGCGTGCGGCGAGCCCTCTGACGCGAGCGGCGCAGTCCACTGTTGCTGCGGTCGTTGCGACGCCTCCCGCAGAGTGAGCGACACTCGGCGCCGCAGGTTCAGAGGGCCTCGGGGTCGAGTGACCCATAGGAGGGACTCCAGTGACCGATGTACAAGTGCAGGACCAGGTCGCCAGTGACGGGCAGAGCCCGCAGGCCATCACGAGCACAACGCCGATGACGGTCGCTCCGCCCTCTCGAGCCGCTCCCCACACGGCGTGGCCGCACACGTGGTCCGGCCGAGCGGCGATCAGGCTGGTCGAGCTGGTCGCCGTGGTCGCGCTGGCCTTCCTCACGCTCGACTTNNCTCTTCGTCTGGGCGGATGTCCTGGCCATGGGTGCCTACGCCGTGGCGGCTGTCGTCGTCTCGGCCGTGGTGGCAAGGCTCGCTGGCAGCGCGGCGCACAGGACCGCGTAGTCCTCACAACGACCGGGGTTAGACGTCGGAACCGAACTCGGTTCCGACGTCCGGCTGCCCACCCCATCGTTCGTCTTCTTGCCCCAGACCAACGCCGCGAAGGACACGACCATCGCCGTGACCGGCCATGGGCTGGGACACGTGCGCACGGGGTACGAGGCCGAGCCTGCCAAGGCGGCGTGAGCCCCCCGGCTTCGGGCGGTTGGCTCGCGGAGGGCCCGCCGTCCGGCCCGCGTGAAGCGCCGGCGCTCGCGTGGTGACCGATGACCACCTCCTGGACGTAAGCTCCGAGGAACGGTGCCGAGCCCAATCGCCGAGAGCCTTGCCGGACTCCTCCTCGTCGCGACGCTCGTGTGCGCCATCATCCGGCCCTGGGGACTGCCGGAGGCGCTCGTGGCAGTGCCGGCTGCCGCCTTGCTCCTGCTGCTCGGGGTCCTCCCGCTGAGTGAGGCGGCGGCAGAGGTCAGGAGCCTCGCTCCGACCATCGGCTTCCTGGCCGCCGTCCTCCTCCTTGCCACTTTCTCTGATCGGTTTGGTTTGTTCGAGGCGGCGGGCGCATGGATGGCCACCGGCTCTCGGGGTAGGCCGGTCACGCTCCTCGCGCTGGTGTTCGCCGTCGCGAGCACGGTGACCGCCGTGCTCAGCCTCGATGCGACCGTGGTGCTGCTGACTCCGGTCGTCTTCGCGACCGTGGCGCGCCTTCGGCTCCGGCCCAAGCCGCATATCTATGCGTGCACCCACCTCGCCAACTCGGCCTCCCTGCTGCTGCCCGTTTCGAACCTCACGAACCTCCTCGCTTTCAGCGCCAGCGGTCTTTCGTTCGCGCGCTTCGGCGCCACCATGGCGCTGCCGTGGCTGGCGGCGATAGCCGTGGAGTGGCTGGTGCTGCGGAGGTTCTTCGCCGCGGATCTCATCGGGCACACCGAGGCCTCCGTCGTTCCGCGGCGACCAGCCCCCGTCTACGCATGCCTCGTGCTCGGGCTCACCCTGGTCGGCTTCTTCCTGACCTCGGTCTTCGACGTCGCTCCCGCGTTTGCGGCACTGGGCGGCGCTGTCGCTCTCGGCGTACCTCTCCTGCGGAGCCGGCGCGCCACTGTGCGGGATGTCGGCGTGGCGCTCCAGGTGCCTTTCCTCGCGTTCGTGCTGGCCCTGGGGCTCGTTGTCAAAGCCCTCGCGTTTCACGGGCTCGGCTCTCTGGTGACCCACCTCGTGCCCGGGGGGACATCGCTCGGCTCGCTCCTGCTCATCGCGCTGATCGCCGCCGTGCTCGCCAACCTGATCAACAACCTGCCGGCCGTGCTCCTGCTCCTCCCCGCGGTGTCCGCCGCCGGTCCGGGGCCGGTGCTCGCGGTGCTCATCGGCGTCAACGCCGGGCCCAACCTGACCTACGTCGGCTCGCTCGCCACCCTGCTCTGGCGACGTGTCCTCCGCCAGCGCGGAGAGGAGCTGCCCATCTCGGAGTTCATGCGCCTGGGAGCTCTCACGGTGCCGCCCGTGCTGGTCGCCGCGACCGTGGCCCTCTGGATCTCCTTGACGGTGGTGGGATGATGCCCCCCGTGCGGATCGTCGTCTGGGTGGTCGAGGGGACGTGGGAGGGATGCATCGATGCAGCCGGCCGCAGCATTCCCTCAGGAGCCCAGGTCGCGCTTCTCCATGTCACCCCTTCGGATGTCACCGGGGTCGCCGAGGCGGCGGTGGCAGGGCTGCTCGGAAGGACGTTGCCCGGGAGCCGACCCAGCCGCTCTTTCCAGGACGTGGCCGACCGGGCCGCCTCAGAGCTGCTTGCCGCCGCCGCGGCGCGGCTTGGCAGTCAGGATGCGGAGCTCCTCCATCGCCGGGGACGGGTCGAACGCGAAGTCATTCGGGCAGTCGCCGAGAATGTCGACCTGCTGGTGGTGGCCCGCGACGGGGACCACTCGCGTCTGGGCCCGCACAGCCTGGGCCCCGTCACCCGCTTCGTCGTCGACCACGCACCGTGTGCCGTGCTGCTGGTGTGGCCCGATGAGCCGCCGGGCATCGAGTCGATACCACCGCCGCCTCCCGGATAGGGGCCCCGCCGGCCCGCGGCCGGGCAGTGGCGGAGGGCGCCGGCCCATCCGGGTGTTCGATGGCTGGCCCAGCAGGGGGGCGATCGGTCAGCTCGGGACGGCGACGGCCTCGGCTTGGGCGACGAACTCGGGTTGGTCGAGCACTCGCAGCCAGGTACCGTCGGGTTGCCTGCGAGCCACGTGCGCGCGTGCGCCTGCGGCATCCCTTGGCGGGGTGGAGGTGAGCGCGATGTCGCCGCAGATGAGGGTCGGCAGCGCCGTCTCCTGCTCCAGGTGAGGCTTGCTGGCCAGCACCTTCCCCCACAGCGCGCGGATGGCGTCGCGGCCGATCGTCATCTGGCCCGGCGGGTAGGCCATGACCGCCTCAGTTTCGTAGAGCTCTGCGATGCCGGCTGCATCGCCGTCGTTGGCACGCTCCACGAAGAGGCGTGTGAGGTCTTCCGGTTGCTGGGCTCTCTCGTCCTTCGACATGGGGTACCTCCGTTCATCTCGGACTTCCAACATCACCCAGCCTGACCGGAAGCGCGCGATAAGTCCACCGGCGCGCTCCGCCGGAAGCTGCGGACCCTCTCTTGGCACGCGGCTTGGCGGTGCGCGCCGCCCAGGGTCGGAGCGCGGTTAGTCGGTGTTCCGGAACGTCAGGGAGTAGCCGCGACCGGGTCGGTTGATCAGATCACAGGGGATGCCCAGACGAGCCAGGATCCTCCGGACCCGGGTGACGTAGTTGCGCACCTCCTCGGGCATCAGGGCGGAGTCCGACCACGCATAGCTAGCGATCTGAGCCGTTGAGTAGAAGCGGTGGGGGTGCTCGAGCAGGAACTGCAGAAGCTCGAACTCGCGCGTGGTGAGTGCCGCCTCCTCACCCCGGTGGCGCACCACCCGGCCATTCGGATCGAGCCACAGGCCCTGGAGCTGCCACACGCGCTGGTACCAGAGGTCGAGCCGCGCATGGTAGCCGGCCATCTGGGCCTCGATGAAGGCGACATCGACATCGGCTGCCCTCTGGGCCACGGGATGCAGCTTGGGCAGCTCCCGCTTCACGCGCTCGAGAAGACCGACCTTGAAGCGGATCAGGTCGTCATAGATGCTCATCCAGTGGCGTGCGTCTTCCCAGTGCTCGGTCTCGATGTCCTCGCCCTCGAGGGGGCCCCGGATTGGCGTGCTTGCTTCGCTTGCCACCATGGTCTCCCTATAGCCTACAGCCGGGAGAGCCCCGGGAATCGGCGGGCCGGCCGGTTGGCCTCCGGGGCAGTTGTGGTCAGTTGCTGAACTTTTTGCGGCGCCCGGTGTATCCAGGGAGCATGGATTCCAGGCAGGCAACTGAGGACCGCCCCGACATCGTTGCGGCGTCCCGGGGAGGAGATATCTCCATCCGCATGGAAGGTGAGCCCGACCCGGCTACCGCCTCCCTTGAGCTCGCGCTCTTCTGGAGGAAGGTGTACGGGGAGATCCTCACCATGGAGGAGGCCGTCCTGGCGCGCATCCGCGCGCTGATGGCCGACCAGTCATCCGAAGCCCGGCGAGAGGTCGAGCTGACCAACGTCCCCGTGGTCGTCGCCCAAGCCGACCGGTTCCGCGTGAGGCTGGGTTTCTGGGAGGCCCGCGTGCAGGCGCGGCAGTGGGTACCCGCGCCCACCGGCGCCACCGTTGCTGCAGTTGTTGCGACCGCAGCCGCAGACTGAGGTTCAAACGGAGCCCCAGATTCAGAGGCTTCGGGGGGAGCAACCCCAAGGAGGCCTCAGGTGGCTGATACGGAAGTGAAGGGCCGGGTTGTGAGCAACGACGGTCAGATATACAGCGGCGTGACGAGCACGACGCAGACCACGTCCGACCCGGTCACCGGAGCCGCGGTCAGTCGGAGCTCGACCCTGTCGTGGTCGGGCCGACCCCTGGCCAACCGCATCGTCGGGCTGGCCGCGGTCATTGTCTTCATCTTCCTCGGCTTCGACTTCATCTTCCACGCAGCCGGGGCCGCGAACGTCGGGTTCGGAGCCTTCGTCTACTCGATCGGCGGGGCACTCGCGGCCCCCTTCGCGGGCATCTTCCGGACCGTCAACACGACGCCGGGGACCCTCATCGTCTGGGCGGACCTCCTTGCGTTCGTCGTCTACGCCATCGCCGCGGCCATCGTCATCAAGGTGATCTCGATGAGCACCGACGAGCGCGCGAGGAAGAGCGCCTAGTTCCAGCGCCCCCCCAAAAGGTCACGTTTCGGGACCGCACTCGGTCCCGGCGTGACTGAGGGGCCTGGAGGCTCCTGGTCCGCGACCCACCCGCCACACGCATTCCGTCCTACGGGGGCAAACATGTCTCGCCTTCTCATCGTCCTCGTCCTGATCGCGCTGCTCTTCAGCCTGGGGTTCGCCCTGCACGTCCTGCTATGGATTGCGGTCTTCGCCTTTGTCCTCTGGTGCGTGGGCTTCGTGGTCCGGCCGCGGGGTCGCGGGCGCCGCTGGTACTACTGGTGAGCTGTCCCGTCCGGTCGCGCGGTGCGACTCGGCGGCCGGCCGCCGGGAAGCGCCCTGGTTAGTCACGGAGATGGAGGGGGAGGAGGTGTGTCATGCGTAAGGAACAAGTCGAAGTCGCGGCGCGGCGCCAGTTTCGGGGCACCGGGCTCTCATGGAGTCTGGTTCTCGCCCTGGTGATGGCGGTGGCGATTGTCGTCGGCGTCATCCAGAACTCCCACGGGGTCCAGCTGAACTACCTGGTCTGGCACGGGAGCGTGCCCCTGATTGCGGTGCTGCTGGCAACGGTTGTCCTGACCGTCGCCCTCGCCAGCCTGGTCGGAGTGATCTGGCGCCGCCACCGCCGGCACCATCTGACCGACTCCGCGGAGCTGCTGGAGTTGCGCGGGCAGGTCCAGCCGCCGGAGCGCGCTGAGCGGCAGGAAGGCGCGCCGGCGGCCGAATCGGCGGCGGCGACGCACACCCCAGAAGCCCCACCACGCTGAAGGCTGCGGTGACGCTACGCGGAGGCGCATCGGGCGGTGAGTGAATCGGGAGCCGGAGCGGCGACGGGTGCCGTAGGGCGGGTGCCACTGTATCCGCTCCTGTTCGCTCCGATCTTCCAGTACCGCCTCTGGGGCGGCCGCCGGCTGGTGGAGCTGCTCGGCGCTCTGACGGAGGTTGACGGCCCGATCGGCGAGGCGTGGCTGCTCAGCGACCGGCACGACCATCAGAGCCGCGTCGTCGCGGGACAGCTCGCCGGGCGCACCCTCGGCGAGCTGCTGGAGGAGTACCCCGACGAGATGCTCGGGAGGCTGGCAACGCGGTTCCACCGGTTCCCCGTACTCCTCAAGTTCCTCGATGCTCACGAGCTCCTCTCCGTCCAGGTGCATCCGTCGGATCGCCAGACGGACCACCTGCCGGCGGGCGAGACGGGGAAGACCGAGGCATGGGTCGTGCTCGAAGCGGGTTCGGAGAGCCGTATCTATGCCGGCCTTCGACCGGGCACGACCGCAGACGGCCTGCGCACGGCTCTGGCCACCGGGGCGATCGTCGGGCAGCTGGTGGGCTTCCCCCCCAAACCCGGCGACGGGGTCTTCCTGCCCGCCGGGACGGTGCACTCCCTCGGAGGCGATCTCGTGGTACTGGAGGTGCAGGAGAACAGCGACGTGACCTTCCGCCTGCACGACTGGGATCGTGTCGACCCCGTGACCGGCCTGCCCCGTGCGCTGCAGGTCGATGAGGCTCTGGNNGTCCAGGCTGAGCTGCCGTTCACCGTCGGCGCCGGGGGCCTCCCGCGGGTGCTCGTTTGCATCGCGGGCGCCGCTGAGGTCGAGCACGGCGGCGCGCCTCACCCCATCGGATTCGGCGACGTGATGCTCCTGCCCGCGGTGGTCGGCGAATGCAGGGTCCGGCCCCGCGGGCCCGTCAGCCTCCTGGAGGTTGCCTTGCCCGAGGTGCCGGCAGCCGCCGGGGCGGACGGTCCGCCGGGCTCGGCAGCGCTCCTCGGACTCGCGGCCCGGAGGGCATGAGGCAGGCGTGAAGAGACTGATCGTCTTTGACCTCGACGGCACGCTCGCGCCGAGCAAGTCGCCTCCCGACGCCGTGATCGCCCTGCTATTGCACGACCTGCTCGGGATCGTCAAGGTCGCCGTCATCTCCGGGGGCAGCTGGCCCCAGTTCGAGAAGCAGCTGCTCGCCAAGCTTACGATCGACCAGAGCCTGGCCAACCTCTACCTCCTCCCCACCTGCGGAACCCAGTTCTACCGGCACGAGCAGGACTGGGTGAGGGTCTACTCCGAGGATCTGAACTCGGACGAGAGGCAGAAGATCGTCAGCTCGCTTCAGAAGGCCCTCGACCTGACCGGCTTCGCGCCCGAGAGGGTGTGGGGCGAGGTCATCGAAGACCGGGGAAGCCAGATCACGCTCTCCGCTCTGGGCCAGCGAGCTCCCCTGGAGGAGAAGGAGAGGTGGGACCCCGATTTCTCCAAGAGGAAGGAGATCGCGGCCGTCCTCGACACCCTGATNNAGATGCTCTTCATCGGAGACGCCATCTTCGAGGGAGGCAACGACTACCCGGCGGAGCAGGCGGGTGTCGACTGCATCCCGGTGCGCGGCCCGGATGAGACCAAGCTGGTGATCGAGACGATCATCGCGTGCCTGGGCGGTGCCGGAGACGGGGAGGCCGCCACGCCGGTGGAGAGGCCATGAGCGGTTTCCAGATGCGGCGCCTCTGGCCCATCATGACCCCCGAGCCGGGGGATCCCCAGGAGGCCGAGGGCGTCCTCAACCCGGCCGCCGTCCGCGGCCCGGATGGAGAGCTCTACCTCTTCCCTCGACTCGTCGCCCGTGGCAACTATTCGCGCATCGGCCTGGCGCGGGTGCTCTTCAATGGAGACGGCGATCCCTGTGGGGTCGAGCGGCTCGGCGTGGCCCTCGAGCCCGAGGCCGAGTACGAGAAGCGGCCCGACGGCGGGGGCGGCTGTGAGGACCCTCGGATCACCTTCGTCGAGCCGCTGGGCAAGTACGTGATGACCTACACGGCCTTCTCAGCCGCCGGCCCGCGCATCGCCCTGGCGGTGTCGAACGATCTGCACCAGTGGGAGAGGCTGGGGCTCGCCCGATTCGGGCCGTATCAGGGCATCGAGCTGGACGGTGTTGATGACAAGGACGCGACCCTCTTCCCCGTCTTCATCCCCAATCCGTCCGGTGGTCCGGAGCTGGCCATGCTGCACCGGCCGCTCTTTGCAGGCGCTCGCCGGGACGGGAGCGTTGCTCCGGAGCCACCCGACGGCAACGCGGATCTCGACCGCGAGAGCATCTGGATCTCGTACACGCGGCTGACCCGGGAGAGCGACGGCTCACACCGTCTCGGGCGCTTCACCTCCCATCACCGGTTGGCCGCCCCCCTCACCTCCTGGGAGCGGCTGAAGATCGGCGTCGGGACCCCGCCCGTCCTCACCCGTCTCGGTTGGCTGGTCATCTACCACGGGGTGAGCGAGGTGGAGGCGCCGGCGCCGGCTGGCGACGGAAGGTCACGCTGCTACTCGGCCGGCGTGATGGTGCTCTCGAGCGCGCACCCCCGCGTGATCCGCTACCGGTCGTCGGATCCGCTCCTCGCCCCGGAGCTGCCCGAGGAGCGCCTGGGGACGGTCGGCAATGTGGTGTTCCCCACCGGCATCGACCGCCGCGACGATCTTGGCTCCCCCGACCGCTTCGACGTCTACTACGGGATGGCCGACGACCGGATAGGGGTGGCGCGCCTCGACCTGCCGGAGGTGCTTCCCGAGGTGCACCGGCCTCACCCTGCCCCCGCCCTGGGGCAGGTCACGCCCGGCTCCTGAGCCCGGCAACGGCCTCGTCGACCGAGGCGAAGAGGTGGTCGGCGCCGAGCTGTTCGAGGAGAGCGCCGTGCTTGAGATCGTGGTGCACGATGTGGGACGCCCGGGCGATCCCCATCGCCACCCCCGTCTGGGCCAGCTCGCNNGCATGCACGAGCTGCCGGACCCGTGACCGGAAGTAATCGGCGTTCCCGTACCACAGCGGCGCGTATACCAGATAGACGAGCACTCCAGGGACCTCCTCAGTCGGTCTGCCGATGTCCCGCGGTATCCAGTGGTCGGTCCCGGGGTCACGGCCCAGGAGGGTGTCCCGAGGGCGGAGGGTGCGGCGGGTGCGATCGGCGAGGGAGAGGATCATGGCCAGGAGCACCCCCTGNNTCGATACCCACCAGCGCCACGACCAGAATCGTCACCGCGGCCAGGGCAAACTCGAGCCGGTCGAAGCTGAGGATGGTGCGCAGCTCATCGACACGGAAGAGCTTGGTGGCGACGAAGACCAGGGTGGCGGCGAGCGTCGCCTGGGGGAGATCGGCGAGCGGCGCGGTCAACCCCACCGCCACGACGACGACGACCAGCGCAGCCATGACGTTGGCGAGCTGTGAGCGGGTCCCGGAGGCGGTTGCGATCGCCGTGTTGGGCGGGCTGGCGTCGACCGCGAGCGTCCCCATCAGCCCGGCCGCGACGCTGCCGGCACCGACCAGGATCGCGCCGACCACGATGGCGGTGAAGGCCATCGCGGAGCCGTAGCCGGAGGACCCCACTGCGGCGACCGCCCCCACCCCGACGGCGAGCACCGGCGCGATGGTCGAATCCGCGCCCACCGAGAGGTGGCGGTCGGTGCCGATCAGGGCGTAGAGAAGGGCGCCGGCAACGAATGCGTACAGGCCCACGACCACCNNGCCGCGAGCAGCTCCGCCAGGGCGCGGCCGAGATCGGGCCGTACGGAGTAGGCGGGGTTTGCCTCGTCCCCGGTGAGGATCAGTGCGCCGGTGGGGGAGAGGCGGTCCAGACGGTGACGGACCTCGAACGGCGGCTGCCGGGTGAGCTTCGCCAGCTCGGCAACCGTTCGTGGCTCCCCGAGCAGCAGACTGACCATGCGCAGCCGGTCGGGGTCGCTCAGGGGGCGCATCAGCTCGGTCGTGGGGGTGAGGTCCTCGCGGGTCCACGAGAGGAGGGATC
>PLXL01000058.1:6832-23410 GCA_003153215.1 Candidatus Dormiibacterota bacterium | reverse complement strand
CCCGCCAGGGCGCGCGCGACCGGGGCCGCGGCGGGCGCGCACGCGAGCGTGATCTCCGCCGCGGGGGACCCGGCGGCGAGCGTCCGCAGCAGCGGCGAGGCCTGCAGGGTCTCCACCTGACGGCCCCACACCAGCACCAGCACTCTCATTGCGGGCGTAACCGTAGCAATGATGCAAGGGGGAATTGCGGGACCCACACGCCGCTGGCGGCGTGGGGTGCGAACATAGGCCCCAAATGGGTTCCCTGGCGGGACGCGATCTGATCTCAATCGCCGATCTCTCCGCAGCCGAGATCACCGAGGTCCTGGACGTGGCCTCCGCGCTGAAGGCGGGCGCGGATCCCGGCCGCCCACTGGCCGGCCGCAACCTGGCCATGATCTTCCAGAGACCGAGCAATCGCACCAGGGTGTCCTTCGAGGTGGCCGTGCGGCACCTCGGCGGCCACCCCATCCCGCTCTTCAACAGCGAGATCCAGATCGGCGAGCGGGAGTCGACGGCGGACATCAGCCGCATCCTCGACCGCTACGTCGACGGCATCGTGGCCCGGCTCAGCCACCATCGCGACCTGGTCACCATGGCGCGCTCAGCCCGCGGGCCGGTGGTCAACGCCATGACCGACCGCGAGCATCCCTGCCAGGTGCTCGCCGACTGCCTGACCATCCGGGAGCTGCTCGGCCACCTGGCGGGCGCCCGGGTCTGCTACGTGGGCGACGGCAACAATGTCTGCACCTCCTGGATCTACGCGGCCACGCTCCTCGGGATCGACCTGCGCGTGGTCGGGCCGGAGGGCTACGAGCCTCACCCAGTGGTGCTGGAGCGCGCCGACGTGCTCGCCGGAGGCCATTCGCCGGTCCGCCACTCCCATGAGGCGGCCGAGAGCCTCGAGGACGCCGAGATCATCTACACCGACGTCTGGACTAGCATGGGGCAGGAGGCGGAGCAGCAGCAGCGCCGCGACGACTTTGCCCGTCTGCAGGTCAACGACGGCCTGCTCGCCCAGGCTCCGCCGACTGCGAAGGTCATGCACTGCCTGCCCGCCCACCGCGGCGAGGAGATCACCGACTCGGTCCTCGACGGTCCCCAGTCGGTCGTCTTCGACCAGGCCGAGAACCGGCTCTGGGCGCAGGAGGCGCTGCTCAGCCTGATCTTCAGCGGTGAGCTCCAGAACGGCCGCACCGCCGGCCGGGGCAGCGTGATTCCCTCATGACTGAATTCATCCACAGCGCCCTGGTCTTCCTCGGCGCGGTCGGCATCCGCGACATCGTCGACATCGTCATCGTCGCCTTCCTGCTGTACCAGCTCTTCAAGCTGATCCGGGGGACGCAGGCGGTGCAGCTGCTGGTCGGGCTGGCGGTGCTGCTCGTGATCGGGCTGCTGGCCCAGGCCTTCCAGCTCCGCCTCCTCCAGTTCATCTTCGCCGACGCCGGGACGGCGATCCTGATCGGCGTGATCGTCCTCTTCCAGCCCGAGCTGCGCCGGGCACTGGACCAGGTCGGGCGGCTGGGCACGGTCCGCTTCATCCTGGGGCGGCACACCACCCAGCCGGTGGCGCGGACGGTGGAGGAGGTGATCCGGGCCGCGGCCACCCTCAGTGAGGGGCGGACCGGGGCGCTGATCGTCTTCGAGCGCGAGACCGGCCTGGAGAATGTCGCGGTGAGCGGGGTGCGGGTCAATGGCGACGTGACCGCCGAGATCCTCACCACCATCTTCTACATTGGCTCGCCGCTCCACGACGGGGCGGTCATCATCCGCGACACCCGGCTGATCGCCGCCGGCTGCGTGCTCCCCCTCGCCGAGGCGCTTCCCGGGGTGGGCCGTATGGGTACGCGGCACCGCGCCGCACTCGGGCTCACCCTGCAGTCCGACGCCGTGATCCTGATCGTCAGCGAGGAGACCGGGCTGATCAGCCTCGCCTACGCCGGCAAGCTCTACCGCGGTCTGGACCACGACAAGCTCCAGGAGATGCTGACCGCCCTGGTGCTCCGACCGGTGACCCGTCGGACCGGCGCCGGCATCCGGCCCCTGGTCCGGAGCGGGGCGGCCCTGCGGGCGCTGGGGCGGCGCAACCCCTGATGCCCGGTTTTGTCACCCGCAACTGGCGGCTCAAGCTGCTCGCCATCGTGCTGGCCATCGTCAGCTGGGCCGGGGTCGTCCTGGCGACCAACCCCCCGGGCACCAGGTCGGTGTCGATCGCCGTGCCCCAGCCCCCGTCTCTGGACGTCAGCCTGCCCGCCGGCTACCTGCTCACCCAGGCGATCCCCAACCTCGCGGTGGATATCACCGGGACCGAGAACCACCTCAGTTCGTTCAGCAAATCCAGCCTCCAGGTCACCGTCGACTACGACGCGATCCGGGCGGTCGGTGCCCATGTCCCCGCCGCCGTCCGGCTGCCGGTCAGAATCACCAACACCGACCCCAACATCGACCTCGATGACCCGCCGACCTCGATCGAGGCGCAGGTCGACAGCTCGGGGTCGGCCAGTGAGCCCGTCGAGGTGGTGGTGAGCCATGCCCCGCCGCCGGGCTACCAGGACAGCACCATGCAGGCCACCCCGGCCACGGTGACGGCGACCGGGCCGGAGCACGAGCTGGTCGGCATCGTCATCAAGACCCTGCCGATCGACCTCTCCAACCAGCGGGCAAACTTCCCCGCGTCGACCATCAAGGTCTACCCATACAGCAGCCAGGGCCGGTACCTCGCCGACGTCAACCTCACTCCCGCCAGCGTCAACGTGTCGATCACCGTGGTGGGGGTGGACACCACCCGGACCAGCTCCGTCGTGCTCGGTGACATCACCGGGGCGGCGGACGGTACGCCGGTCTTCACCTACAGTCCGATGACGGTGATGCTCACCGGCTCCCAGGACCTCATCAACGGGGCCTCGCTGGCGACCGTGACCACCGGCGGCATCGACGTCGCCGGCCAGATCGGGACGGTGACCTACAAGGTGCCCATCGAGACCCCGACCGGGATCACGGCGAACCCCTCCACGGTGACGGTGACGGTCACGGTGACCCCGCTTCCCACCCCGACCCCGGCCGTCACCTCGCCGTCGCCCAGCTCGGGCGCCGCCACATGAGGCGTAACCGGGGCGCGGCCGCGCCCGTTGCACCTGGGAGGGGGCGGGAGAACCTGGAGGGAGACCTTGTGAGTGGAGCCCGCCGCTGATGTGCGGCATCATCGGCTACGTCGGGGCGCGCCCAGCGACCCCGGTGCTCCTCGACAGCCTCCGCCGCCTCGAGTACCGCGGCTACGACTCCGCGGGGATCGCGGTCCTCGACGGGGCCAATGGCGGGCGTCACACCGTGGTCAAGAGCGACCGCAAGGTGGCCGACCTGGTCGCCCGCTGCGAGCGCGACGGCGTGCCGGAGGGGACTATAGGCATCGGTCACACACGCTGGGCCACCCACGGCCGCCCGACGGTGGTCAACGCCCATCCGCACCAGGACTGCAACGGGCGCATCCAGCTCATCCACAACGGGATCATCGAGAACTATCGCGAGCTCCGCGCCGAGCTGGTCGCCCGCGGGCACCAGCTCCGCAGCGAGACTGACACCGAGGTTCTCGCCCACCTGATCGAGGAGCTGTTCACCGGGGACCTCGCCGAGGCGACCCGGGCTGCGCTCCGCCGCGTCGAGGGCTCCTACGCCCTGGTCGTGATCTCCGCCGACCAGCCCGGCACCATCGTCGGCGCCCGCCGCAACGCCCCACTGGTGGCGGCGTTCGGCGACGGTGAGGCCTTCCTGAGCAGCGACATCACCGCGCTGATCCCGTACATCCGCAGGGTCACCCTGATCGGGGAGGACGAGGTGGTCGCCGGCACGCGCGAGGGACTGGTGATCACCTCGCTCGACGGCACCCCGGTCACCCCGCGCACCATCGACGTCGACTGGAACGTCGAGCAGGCCCAGAAGGGCGGCTACCCGCACTTCATGCTCAAGGAGATGAGCGAGCAGCCCGAGGCGGTCGAGAACGCCCTCCGCGGCCGGGTCGACGTCCAAGGAGAGGTCAGCCTGGTGGGCCTGCTCGACGCGGTGTCGATCCCGGATCTGGACGAGGTCCGCGTCATCGGCATGGGCTCCGCCTGGATCGCCGGGCTCTACACGGCGACCGCCATCCAGCAGTTGGCGCGGCTGCGCGCCGGCGTGGAGAACGCCAGCGAGTTCCGCTACGGCGACCCCATCGTCGACCAGCGCAGCCTGGTCATCGCCATCTCCCAATCGGGCGAGACGGCCGACACCCTGGCGGCGGTCCGCGAGGCCAAGCGCCGCGGAGCCAAGGTGGTGGCCGTGACCAACGTCGTCGGCAGCGCCCTCTCGCAGGAGGCCGACGCCGTGCTCTTCATGCAGTCCGGGCCGGAGATCTGCGTGCTCGCCACCAAGACGCTGATCTCCCAGATGGTCTGCGGCCTGCTCATCGCGCTCGCCATCGCCAGGGCGCGCGGAGCCCTCTCGGCGCAGCGGCATCGCGAGATCGTCGCCGAGCTCCGCGAGGTGCCCCAGCGGATCTGCACCTGCCTGGAGCTGGAGCCCCAGCTCGCCGAGATGGCCCAGCGTTACGCCCACGTCCGCAACGCCATCTACATCGCTCGCGGGATCAACATCGCGACCGCCCTCGAGGGAGCACTGAAGCTCAAGGAGGTCTCCTACATCCACGCCGAGGGCTACGCCGCCGGCGAGCTCAAGCACGGGCCGATCGCGCTCCTCGACTCCGAGGTACCGGTGGTGGCGGTGGCCACCCGCTCCGCCACCCTGACCAAGACGCTCAACAGCATCGCCGAGGTGCGCGCCCGGGACGCACCGGTCATAGCCCTGGTGACCGAGGGTGACACCGCGGTGGATCCGGAGCTGGCACGCGACTTGGTGCGCGTGCCGGAGTGCAGCGAGCTGCTCTCGCCACTCATCAACGTCGTGCCCCTGCAGCTCTTCGCCTACCACGTGGCCGTCGAGCGCGGCTGCGACGTGGACCAGCCCCGAAACCTGGCCAAGTCGGTGACGGTCGAGTAGATGCACCGGCTGGTGGTCGGCGTGGACGTCACCTCGATCGACCGCATCGCGGCCGCGATGCGGCGGCACCCGCGCTTCGCGGAGAGGATCTTCACCGAGGCGGAGCGCCGCCGCGCCGGGTCAAAGCCGGAGCGCTTCGCCAGCCGCTGGGCGGCCAAGGAGGCGGTGATGAAGTGGTACGGCGGGGCCGGCCTGCGCATCCCCCCGTACCGCGCCATCGAGGTGGTCAANNCCGCTCGACGGCCCCGGCGGTCCGCCGGCGCTGCCCCCGCCCGAGGGGCTGCGGCTGCCCGCCCGTCCCGCCGTTGCCCACAAGGGGACCTTCGGCACCGTGGTGGTGATCGCCGGAGCGGTGGGCACGGCGGGCGCCGCCGTGCTGGCCGGCCGGGGGGCCGCTCGGGCCGGGGCCGGGCTGGTCCGCGTCTGTGTCCCTGACGGGGTCTTCCCCGCGGTCGGCGCGCTCTGTTTGGAGCTGATGGCCCACCCCCTCGGGGAGTCCGGCACGTCCTGGCTCGACGCCGCCGGGGTCGCGGCGCTCCGCCAGATCCACCTCCCAGTGGCCGACGCCGCGGTGATCGGCCCCGGTCTGGGGCGTGCCCCCGCCACTCAGGCGGCCCTCTTGGAGCTGCTCACGTCGCTCACCGTCCCCACCGTGGTCGACGCCGACGCTCTCAACCTCGCCGCCGCTGCCCGGTTCGACTGGCGGAGCTGCCCGGCGCCGCTGGTGCTGACCCCTCACCCCGCGGAGATGGCGCGCCTGGCCGGGCTGAGCACGGCCGAGGTCCAGGCCGACCGGGCCGGGCTGGCCGCCAGGTTCGCCGCCGATCACAGGGTCACCCTCGTCCTGAAGGGGGCGGAGACCGTGGTCGCCGCCCCGGACGGTCGCCTCCACGTCGACCGGCACCAGACCGTGGCTCTCGCCACCGGCGGGACCGGCGACGTGCTGAGCGGTGTCTGCGGGGCCATGCTCGCCGCCGGCCTGGACGGCTTCGACGCGGCGGTGGCCGCGGTCACCATCCACGCCGAGGCCGGCTGCCTGGTCGAGGCGGAGCGGGGGAGGGCGGGAGCCGTTGCCGGCGACGTCGTCGAGATGCTCCCCACCGCCCAGGAGCGGCTCCGGCGCGCCCTGGAGCGGCGCGCGCGGGGATGACCGGAGCGCCGGCCGCGCCCGCGACCGGCGGGCAGCAGTACACCCGCTGGGCGGATGTCGACGCCGCCGCGATCCGGCACAACCTCGGGGTGATCCGCGAGGTGGTGGGCGAGAGCGTCGCGGTCATGGCCATGGTCAAGGCCGACGGCTACGGTCACGGCGACACCCTCGCCGCGGCGGCCGCCCTGGAGGGCGGCGCCTCCTGGCTCGGCGTCTCTTCGGCGGAGGAGGCCCTCCACCTCCGGGCCGAGGGTTTCACCTGCCCCCTCCTCATCGTCGGGGCGGCCAATCCCGCGCACCTCGCCGCGCTGGTCGCCGCCGGTGTCGACCTCGCCGTCTGGGACCAGGACCAGGTCGCCGCCGCCGCGGCGGCCGGTGCCGGCACGCCGGTCCGCCTTCACCTCAAGCTGGACAGCGGCATGGGCCGGCTCGGCGCTCTACCCGCCCAGCTCCCGGAGCTGATGGCGGCGGTCGAAAGGGCCGGCACCACGGTCGAGCCGGTGGCGGCATTCACCCACTTCGCCGACGCCGAGGACGACCCCGAATTCACCCTCGCTCAGGACCAGGTGTTCCTCGAGGCGGCCGCGATGCTGCGCCGGCGCTGGCCGGGTCTGCTCCTCCATGCCGCCAACAGCGCGGCTGCCCTCGGACTCCCCGCGACCCGCCACGACCTGGTCCGCTGCGGCATCGCCATCTACGGATACGCGCCTGCTGGCGCCGAGGGGGCGGCCCGGCTCCGGCCTGCGATGTCCCTCCACGCCCGGGTGACTCAGGTCAAGACGGTGCGGAGCGGGCAGAGCGTCGGGTACGGCCGCACCTGGCTGGCGGAGCGGGACACCCGGGTGGCGGCCATCGCGGCCGGCTACGCCGACGGCGTCCAGCGGGCACAGTCCAACCGCGGCTCGGTGCTGGTGGGCGGCCACCGCTGCCCGATCATCGGGCGCGTCAGCATGGATCAGCTGACCGCCGACGTCTCGCTCGTGGAGGGGGTGAGGGCGGGCGACGAGGCGGTGATCTTCGGCCGCCAGGGGGGCGGATGGCTCGGCGCCGACGACGTCGCGTCCGCGGNNCACCCGGTAGTCGACCTGATCCCAGGCGCCCCAGTTCATCTCCGAGATCTCGAAGTCGCCGGCGGGTACTACGGCGACGCTGCCCACCCCGAGGTCCGGTCCCACCACCTCGACGTAGGCGACGTGCCCGTACCAGGCGTTGGCCCCGCCCTGGCCCTGGTTCCAGATGGCGACGGCGCCGACCTCGGGGACCGAGCCCTCGGCGTACCCCATCTTGGAGGCGTTGTAGAACCAGGCGTTGGCGTTGCCGCCCCACGGGATGCAGCGCTGCGTGGCCACGTACCAGGTGCAGTCGCCGTAGGCGAAGCTGTCGGAGCAGCTCGTGCTGTTGGGCACGGCCGCCGTCCCCCCCAGCTCGTTGTCGATCTCGTCGATCTGCTCGGCGAGCTGTTCCGACGGTCCGGAGAACTGCTCGAGGATCTGGTCACGCTGATAGACGATGGTGAGCAGCTGGTTGGACTGGGTCGACAGCTGGCCCTCGAGCGCCGATGCCTGGGCAAAGTCGTTCTGGAGCTGGCCCTGCTTGGTGAGAAGGTCGGCCTGGTCGTGACCGAGGGTGGTCTCCAGCCCCTGGATCTGGGCGGTGACGGTGGATGCCCCGGAGAGGCTGTCCATCGCCGCGGTGAAGTCCTTGGCGTTGAGCACCGCGGTCATCACCGTGTTGCCCGAGACGCTCTCGTAGGTGGCCCGGGTGAGGGTCGAGAGGGCGTTGCGCGCCGCGGCCTCCTGCGCCTGGTCGGCTTGGATCTCCCCGTTCAGGGTGGCCAGTTCGGAGTTGAGGGTGGCGAGCTGGGCCCGCTCCGAGTTCAGGGCCGCCGTGGCCTGATTGAAGGAGTCCTCGGCGTTGTTGAGGGCCCCGGTGGCGGCGCTCTGCTGAGAGCTGATGGCGGCCAGCTCCTGGAGGAGCGTTGCGCGCTCCGCCTGGAGCTGGGCGGTGGTGTCGGCGCGGACCGGGGTGGCTCCGGTAGGTAGGCCGAGGCCAACCACCAGGACTGCCATGAAGGCAGGGATCACCCTTCGGGTAGCCCGCAATATGATCTCCCCTGTCATCTCCCCGGTCTGGCGACGCCTTGCGGAGCCGGATCGCGGGGACCAAACTCGCGGGACTCTACGGGTCGGGGGTGGTCGCGGTCAACTCTACGTGACAGCACCGTTATCACTAAATGTGAGTTTTGGCGCCCCGCGCCCCCCGCTCGAAGAGCACGCCGCTCATGTGGCGGGGGAGGGCTGCCCTTCTGCGGGTGAGCGCGAGGACCTTCTCCAGGCAGGGCGCGTGACAGTTCCCCGCGGGGCGCGTGACGGGTCACCGAATGCGGCCACTACCCTTCTCCGGATCGGTGCGCGGGCGGTGACCCCGTCACGCGGGGACTGGCAGGGCGGGCTGGCTAGAGTTGGGCAGATGGATGTCGCATCCCCGCCGCCAGGGCACGGCTTCGACGCCGGGGGCCCCACCCTTCAGGAGATCGGCGAGGCGGAGCTGCTCCGGCGGCTGACCGCGATCGCCCGGCGGCACGGCGACGATCGCCGGCTGGTGGTGGCGAGTGGCGACGACGCAGCGGTGTGGCGACCGCCCGGCGGGGCGGGGATCGTCCTCAGCCAGGACGCCATCNNCGCCTCGGAGGCGGGATGCGGGGTCGCCGGTGGCGACGTCAGCGCCATCGCCGGGCCGCTCGTCATCGACGTCATGGTGGTCGGGACGGTGGACCCCGGGCGGGCTCTCCGTCGCGACCGCGGTCGGCCCGGGGATCTGCTGGTGGTCACCGGCTGCCTGGGCGGTGCGGCGGCCGGTCTGCGGCTCCTCCTGGACGGGCGGCGAGCCCTCGCCCCCGCGCCGGAGGGGCACCGCCACGGCGCGCAGGCGCACGGTCATGTGCTGCAGGGACACGACCGCCCGCCGGCAGCGGCCCATGCGGGCGCCGATGCGGAGGAGCGCTGGCTGGGGCGCCAGCTCCGGCCGCGGGCCCGGCTGGGGGAGGGGCAGGCCCTGGTCCGGCTCGGCGTCGCCTGTGCTGGTGATCTGAGCGACGGGCTCATCGTCGACGTGGGCCGGATCACCGAGGCGTCGGGCTGCGCCGCGGAGATCTGGCTGGAGAGCGTCCCCGCCGACCCGGACATCCGCACCCTGCTCGGCGCGGGCTGGGTGGACGCGGCCCTCGGTGGGGGAGAGGACTTCGAGCTGGTGGTGGCCGTCGCCGCCGAGCGGCTGGACGGGCTGCTCGCCCGCTGGCCCGCCGGCCTGGAGCCGCTGCACGTCGTCGGCCGGCTCACCCCCGGCTCGGGACTTCGCCTTCTCGACTGCCGCGACGGGAAGGAGCTCCCGCTGCCGCCCGTCGCCTCCCGGCACTTCCGGCAGCCATGAGCGGCGCCGGTCTCGCGCTCACCACCGACGGGGTCCCCGGTACCGAGGCGCTGGCGGCACGGCTGGCGGCCGGGCTGCGCCCCGGCGACCTGATCGCCCTGGACGGGCAGCTGGGCGCCGGCAAGACGGCCTTTGTCCGCGGCCTCGCCGCCGGCCTGGGGGTCGACCCTCGGGTGGTGCGGAGCCCCACCTTTGTGCTCCACCACGTCTACGGGGCGCCGCCGCGTCTCCACCACCTGGATCTCTACCGGCTCGGGCCTGGCGCTGGTATCGGTCTCCTGGACCTGGACGGTCTCCTCGAGAGCGCCCCGGCCGCGGTGGAGTGGGCCGGCTACGCCGACCTCCGGCCGTGGCGGCCGCTCCGCCTCCTCCTTGACATCGCCGGTGACCAGCTCCGCCACATCGAGGCGCGCGACCCGGAGCAGGCCTCCGCTCGGCTGGTCGCGGCCTGGCGCGTCGCGGTGGCCGGCACGTGACCCGCGCCGCGCGCTCTCTGGGCAGGAACCGCCTCGCGCTCTCTCCGAACGTGACCCGAGCCGCACGGTCGCCGCGATGAGCGTCCTCGCCATCGACACCGCCTCCCGTCACCGGCTGGTGGTTTTGCGCGCCGGTCGCGGCGGCGAGCTGGTCGCCGCCCGGACGGCCGGCGGTGGCGCCGCCCTGCCGTGGCTCGACCGCTCCCTGGTCGAGCTCGGGGTCTCCGGTCTCGAGGCGGTGGTGGTGGTCACCGGTCCCGGCTCGTACACCGGCCTGAGGGCGGGGATCGCGGTCGGCCTGGGCGTGGCCCACACCCTCGGCCTTCCCCTCCACGGGGTGAGCAGCCTCGAGGTGGTGGCGAGATCGGCCCCGGACGGTGAGACCGAGATGCTCGCCCTCGTCGAGGCGGGCCGGGGCGGGGCCTATGCCGGCCGATTCCTCCGGCGTGCAGGTATCCTGGAGATGCGCGGGGAGGCGCATCGCGTCAGCCTCGCGTCGGTGGCCCTCGGAGAGCCCCTGCCGGTCACCCTCGACGCCCTCGACCTCCCCGGCGTCCGCCCGGGCGACCCGGTGCGGGCGCTCGCCGCGGCGATCCCCGCGGCCCTGGCACGCCCGCCGCTCGCGCTTGCCGGACTGGCCGCCACCTACCTCGACTGACCGTGACGGAGCGAGGACGGGAGCCGGAGACTCCCAGTCCGAGCGGAGGAGCGGTCAGTACCGCTGCGTGTACTGAGACGGCCGGGCAGCTGCCAGACTGGCGTAGGAGGGCTGTCGCAGTGTTATCTGGGGCCCCCGCGTATTATCGACGGCGATGAAGGTCGCGCCGCACCTCCTCATCGAGCGGATGCGCAGTGGTGACATCCCCGCAGTCCAGGCGATAGAGCGTGAGATCTTCCTCTCGCCGTGGCCCCGGAATGCGTACGCGTCCGAGCTCTCCCAGAACCGCCAGGCGCACTACTTCGTGCTCCGCGACGCCGGCCGGGGCGACATCATCGGCTACGGCGGCCTCTGGAAGGTCTCCGACGAGGCCCACATCACCACCATCGGCGTGCGCGCCCAGAGCCAGCACCAGGGTCTCGGCACCGGGATGTTCGCCGCGCTGGTCCAGCGCAGCTACGAGCTCGGCGCGCACTGGATCACCCTGGAGGTGAGGGCGACCAACGGGCATGCCATCCGCCTCTACGAGCGCTTCGGCTTCAAGGCGATCGGGCGCCGGCGGGGCTACTACACCGACAACGGCGAGGACGCCGTCGTGATGTGGAGCGACTCGCTGCATGCGCCCGCATTCAAGGGCCGGTTCGTCGACATCCTCCAGGGCATCGAGATCGTGGGCATGGGGCCTCCGCCCCCCTCCGAATACCCGCATCCGTGAAGGTCCTCGCGCCGGCGTGAGCGCGTGCCCCCGGCCGTGAACCTCCTGGCCATCGAGACCTCGTGCGACGAGACGGCGGCCGCGGTGGTGCGCGACGGCCGGGAGATCCTCTCCAGCCACGTGTCGTCGCAGATCGCCCTGCATGCTCCCCACGGGGGTGTCGTCCCCGAGCTGGCGGCGCGCGCCCACCTGGAGATGCTCGCGCCCGTGGTCGACGCTGCGCTGGCCGGGGTGGAGGGCGGCTGGGAGGCCGTCGACGCGATCGCCGTCACCCGTGGCCCGGGCCTGGCCGGATGCCTGGTGGTGGGTGCGGCCTACGCGCAGGCCGCCGCCCGGGCTCGGGGCCTCCCCATCACCGGCGTCTCGCACCTGGCCGGCCACGTCTATTCGGCCTGGCTGGCGGACGCGGAGCTGGAGCCGCCCTTCGTCGCGCTGGTGGTGAGCGGCGGCCACACCGACACCATCGAGCTCTCCCGGCACGGCGAGGCGCGCCGGCTGGCGAGCACGCGCGACGACGCCGTCGGCGAGGCCTTCGACAAGGTGGCCCGGATGCTCGGGCTCCCCTACCCGGGGGGGCCGGTGGTGGAGCGGGCCGCCCTCACCGGGGACCCGCGCGCTTTCCCCCTCCCGCGCACCCGGTTGGAGGGCGCGTTCTCCTTCAGCGGGCTGAAGACGGCGGTCCGCTACGCCATCCGCGACCTGCCGGCGGAGGAGCTGGACGACCACGGCATCCCGCGCCGTGCCGAGGTCCGCGACGCGCTGGCCGCCGCCTTCCAGGAGGCAGCTCTCACCCAGCTGGTGGACGGGCTGGAGGCGGCGGTTGAGGAGACCGGGGCGACCTCCGTCGCGGTGGTGGGCGGGGTCGCCGCCAACCGGGCGCTGGCCGAGCGGGTGGCCCGCCGCTTCGCTGGGCTCCGGGTCTCGGTCCCGCCGNNCATCGGTTTCAGCGATGGCACAGATTCCCGCTCCCGAGGCCGGGCACCTCAGCGAGACCGCCGGACGCTACCTGGAGGCGATCTACTACATCGCGCATGAGGGCGACGTGGCCCGTCCCGGCGGGCTCGCCGACTGGTTGGGGGTGAGCCGGCCGACGGTGACCGTCACCCTCCAGCGGCTGGCCCGGGACGGCTGGGTCGACGTGGCCGAGGACCGGAGCATCAGCCTCACCCCCGCGGGAGAGGCGGCGGCCTCCGACCTGGTGCGTCGCCACCGCATTCTCGAGCGCTGGCTGGTCGACGTCCTCGGCCTGGATTGGGCCGCCGGGGATCGCGAGGCGTCCTCGCTCGTCCACGGGGTCTCGGACGAGGTGGTGAACCGTCTCGACCAGCACCTCGAGCACCCGCGCTCCTGCCCTCACGGCAACCCCGTCCCCGGCCGGGGCACCATCCCCGCCGGCCTGGTCCGCCTCGACCTGCTACCGCCCGGGGAGCCGGCGGAGGTGGTGAGGATCTCCGAGGTCGCCGAGCACGAGGCTCCCCAGCTGCTCCGGCTGCTCCATGAGCTGGACGTCACGCCCGGCCGGAGAGTGACCGTCTGCACCGTTGGGGCGTCGCTCGGCGTGGAGGTGGAGGGAAACGCGGTCGAATTGGACCGCGGCGCGGCGCGGGCGGTCTGGGTTGCACCCCTCAGTTAGCTTAGACTAAGCTAACTGCCGCCCTCGACCGGGGAGGACGGGCCCCCGCCGGCGGCGCATCTCGACGCAGGCCCCGCCGGAGACGAGACCTCCGCATGACAGCCGCCCAGCCTCGTGTGCTCCGCGCCGGGTGGAGCGCGCTCGTGCTGGCGCTGGCGGTGGGATGGCTGCTGGGGGGCTGCGCCGGGTCGTCGGGAGGCGGTGACTCGATCACCCTCTACAACGGCCAGCACCCGCAGACCACCGAATCGCTGGTCAGCGCTTTCGAGACGGCCACCGGGATCACGGTCAACGTCCGCAACGACGACGAGGACACCCTGGCCGACGAGATCGTCTCCGAGGGTTCGCGCTCGCCGGCCGACGTCATCAACACGGAGAACTCCCCGGCTCTCGAATACCTCCAATCCAAGGGCCTGCTGGCCGCCGCCGACCCCTCCACGCTCGCCGACACCCCGAGCCGGTACGACTCCCCGCGGGGCGACTGGGTGGGGGTCTCGGCCCGGGTCAGCGTCCTCGTCTACGATCCGTCGCTGATCTCGGAGAGTCAGCTGCCCACCTCCATCCTCCAACTCGCCGATCCCCGCTACCAGGGAGAGCTGGCACTCGCCCCGGGCGAGACGGACTTCCAGCCGATCGTCACCTCGGTGGCGCGCGCCTACGGGTCGGCGACGGCGCTCACCTGGCTCGACGGGCTCAAGGCCAATGCCGGCAGCCATATCTACCCGGACAACGAGACCATCGCCGACGAGGTCAACCGGGGAGTGGTCGCTTTCGGGGTCGTCAACCAGTACTACTGGTACCGGATGGGCTCCGAGCTCGGTGCCTCCAACCTGCACTCTGAGATCGCCTACTTAGCCCCGCATGACCCGGGGTACGTCCTCGACGTCTCCGGCGCCGCCGTCCTGAGGTCGAGCACCCACCAGGCCGCGGCCCAGCGGTTCCTCGCCTTCCTCGTCTCGAAGCAGGGCCAGGAGATCATCGCCCGCTCCACCAGCTACGAGTACCCGATCGACTCGGGGGTCACGACCGCCCAAAAGGAGACACCTTTTGGGGAGCTCCAGCCCAACCCCATCACCATCCCCGAGCTGGGCGACGGGTCGGAGGCGATCTCGCTGATGCAGCAGGCGGGCCTGCTGTGAGCCCGCCGGTCCGGTCGCGGGCTCAGGGCTCAGGTCCCGGACCGAGCCGCCCGTGACCGCGAACGCGNNGCCGAGCGTCCGGCGGTCGCCAATCCCATTGTCCCGGCACGCCGACGTCTGCCCCCGCTCCTCCTGCTCGGGGCGAGCGGCGCGGTCGCCGTCGTGCTGCTGGCCCCGCTCCTCTTCCTCCTCATCGAGGCGAGCGGCTCCGGGGTCGGCACCATCGCCCAGCTCATCTGGCGGCCGCTGACCGCCACCCTGCTCTGGAACACCGTCCGGCTCACGGTAGTGGTCACCGCGCTCTGCGCCGTGATCGGCACCCTGACCGCCTGGCTGGTCGAGTGCACCGACCTCCCCGGCCGCCGCATCTGGGCGGTGCTGCTGGTGATCCCCTTCGCCATCCCCGATTTCGTGGTCAGCTTCGGGTGGGCGTCGATCTCGACCTGGGTGCAGGGGTTCCAGGGTGCGGTGCTGGTCATGACCCTGGCCGTCTATCCGCTGGTCTACCTCCCCGTGGCCGCCAGCCTGCGCGGCGCGGACCCGGGCCTGGAGGACGCCGCCCGCAGCCTCGGGCTGGGCCGGGTGCGCACCTTCCTGCGCGTGACCGTCGGGCAGGCGCGGGGCGCCATCCTCGGTGGCTGCGTCCTGGTCGCGCTGGTGATCCTTGCCGAGTACGGCGCCTTCGAGATCCTCGGCTACCAGACCTTCACCACGGAGATCTTCACCGAGTTCCAGGTCTCCTTCAACGTGCCCACCGCCTGCGCCCTCTCGCTGGTGCTGGTCGTGCTCGGCGGCCTGATCCTCGGTGGCGAGCCAGTCGCGCGGGGAAAGGGTCGGGCGGTGCGCACCGGTGCGCAGGCCCAGCGGGCGATCCGCCGGCACCCGCTCGGCCGGTCCACGCTGCCGGTCCACGCCGCGCTCGCCGTCCTGGTCGCTCTCGCCCTCGGCATCCCGGTCGGCGCCAGCGTCTACTGGATGTTGGCCGGCGGGGTCCCCTTTCTGACAGGTGTCTCCGTCCTCGACGCGGGCTGGCACACCGCCCTGTACAGCGGCGTTGCCGCGGCTCTCGCAACCCTGCTGGCCCTGCCCGTGGCCCTGCTCGCCGTCCGCCACTCGGGTCGCGGTGGGCGATTGCTCGAGCGGAGCACGTACCTTGTGCTGGCCATGCCCGGCCTCGTCATCGCCCTCGCCATCAGCTACTTCGCTGAGCGCTACGCGGCAGGGTTCGGATACCAGAGCGCCGCGCTGCTGATCGCCGCCTACGCGATCCTCTTCTTCCCGCTGGCCCTGGTCGGGGTCCGGGCATCGGTGGCCCACGCCCCGGTGGCCCTCGAGGAGGCCGCCCGGTCCCTCGGCCGGCGTCCCGACGAGGTCTTCCTGCGGGTGACCCTCCCCCTCATCGGCCCGGGGCTCGCCGCCGCCTTCTGTCTCGTCTTTCTCGCCTGCGCCACCGAGCTCACCGCCACCCTGGTCCTGGTGCCGACCGGTGTCCAGACCCTTGCCACCCAGTTCTGGGCATATCAGCAGAACCTCTCCTACGGCCAGGCCGCGCCCTTCGCGCTGCTCATCATCGCCATCGCCGCCGTGCCGAGCTACGTCCTCGCCCGTTACTTCGACCGCCTGCCCAGCCGGGCCGGCACCGGCTCGTGATGCCCGAGCCCGACGCTCCCACGGCTCCCGAGGGCCTCACCGCCACCGACCTGCACAAGGCCTTCGGAGACCATGCCGTCCTCCGGGGCGTCGACCTCACCGTTCCGGACGGCGCCTTCGCGGCAGTGCTCGGGGCCTCCGGCAGTGGTAAGACGACCCTCCTCCGCATCCTCGCCGGCTTCGAGCGGCCCGACCGGGGGGTGGTGGCGGTGGGCGGCGTCATCCTCGACGACGACCATCACCACCTCCGCGCCGAGCGCCGCCGCATCGGTTACGTCGCCCAGGAGGGGAGCCTCTTCCCGCACCTGACGGTGGCGGGCAACGTCGGATTCGGACTGCGGGCGCGCGAGGGCCGGGAGGCGGAGATCGCCGAGCTGCTCGAGCGCGTCGGGCTCTCCGGCCTCGGGCACCGCTACCCCCATCAGCTCTCCGGGGGCCAGCAGCAGCGAGTGGCGCTGGCCCGAGCCCTGGCCGTCCGGCCGCGCATCGTCCTCCTCGACGAGCCCTTCGCCTCCCTGGACGCCGGCCTGCGGGCGACGGTCCGGGCCGACGTCCGGGCCGCGGTGCAGCGCTCCGGCGCCACCGCCGTGCTGGTCACCCACGACCAGGACGAGGCCCTCTCCATCGCCGATCTGGTGGCCGTGATCCGGGACGGCGTCGTCGCCCAGGTGGCGTCGCCCCGTGACCTCTACGGGTCCCCGGCCGACCCCGACCTGGCCGG
>PLXL01000058.1:0-6806 GCA_003153215.1 Candidatus Dormiibacterota bacterium | reverse complement strand
GGAGGGTGCCGCCGCCTCGCCGATGGTCGCCAGGGTGGTCGGCGGCAGGCGGCTCGAGCCCGGTGCTCCGGTCACGATCAAGGTCGCGGGACCGGTCCACTGCTGGCTGCGGCCACCGGTCGGAGACGCCGGTCCGGAGGTGCCCGCAGCCGAGCCGGAGGGTGGGCGCGGCTGAGCCTGCGGGGAGCCGGGGGGCCGCGTCGCGGCTCATTGGCACCCGCCGGCAGTTGCGGTCCTGGCACTCGATTCGCTAGAGTGTTAGCAGTCACCCGTCCCGAGTGCTAAAAGTGGAGGTCGCACCGTGGCCTTGAAGCTTCGCCCCCTGGCTGATCGCGTTGTCATCAAACCCGTCGAGCGTGAGGAAATGACCAAGAGCGGCATCGTCCTCCCCGACACCGCTAAGGAGAAGCCCCAGGAGGGGATCATCGAGGCGGTCGGCAGCGGCAAGTACAACGAGCGCACCGGCGAGCGGATCAAGCTCGACGTCGCGGTCGGAGACCGGGTGATGTACGCGAAGTACGCCGGCAGCGAGGTCAAGATCGACGACGTCGACTATCTGATCCTGTCTGAGAAGGACATCCTCGCTGTCGTCCAGGTCAAGGCCTGAGCCAGCGGCCGTCCCGTCGCCCGGCGTGATGGCGGCACTGCCCGCCCAAGCTCGCCCCGCCGTCGCCCGTCAAAGGAGCTGAGAGAGCATGCCTGCTAAGCAACTTCGATTCGACACCGAGGCGAGGCAGCTGCTCCGCCACGGGGTGGACGCGGTGGCCGATGCCGTCGCGGTGACGCTCGGCCCGCGCGGGCGTTCGGTGGTCCTGGACAAGAAGTTCGGACCGCCGCTCATCACCACGGACGGGGTCACGATCGCCCGTGACCTCGACTTCAAGGACCACTTCGAGAACATGGGGGCCCAGCTCCTCCGCGAGGTCGCGGTCAAGACCAACGACCTCGCCGGGGACGGCACCACCACCGCCACCGTGCTGAGCCGGGCGATGATCGATGAGGGACTGCGCCTGCTCAGCGCCGGTGCCTTCCCGGTCGAGCTGCGCCAGGGGATGCTGGCCGCCGCCGCGGCCGCCGCCGGCGCGGTGCGGGCGCGCTCCCATCCCGTCGACACCAATGAGGACATCCGCCGCGTCGCCACCCTCAGCGCGGACGACGCGGAGATCGGTGAGATGCTCGCCGACGCGTTCGCCAAGGTGGGCAAGGAGGGCGTGGTCACCGTCGAATCCGCCGACGGCATCGAGACCACCGTGGAGGTGGTCGAGGGGATGCAGCTCGACCGCGGCTACGTCTCCGCGTACCTGGTCACCGACCAGAAGGAGATGGTCGCCGAGCTGGACCACCCGGCCATCCTGATCACGGACGCGAAGATCAGCGCCGTGCGGGACCTGCTGCCGGTGCTCGAGCTGGTCGCCGGGGCCAAGCGGCCCCTGCTCATCGTGGCCGAGGACGTCACCGCCGAGGCCCTGGCCACCCTCGTCGTCAACCGCATGCGGGGCACGCTCACCGCGGTGGCGATCAAGGCCCCCGGCTTCGGCGACCGGCGCAAGGCGATGCTCCAGGACCTGGCGGTCCTCACCGGGGCCAGCCTGGTCAGCGAAGAGCTGGGAATCCGCCTGGACGGGGTCACTCCCGATCAGCTCGGTACCGCCGACCGCGTGACCGTGACCAAGGACGACACCACGGTGGTGGGTGGGGGTGGCGATCGCAAGGCCATTGACGCGCGCTGCGAGGAGATCCGCCAGCAGATCGAGGAGACCGACTCCGATTGGGACCGGGAGAAGCTGCAGGAGCGGCTGGCCCGGTTGGTCGGAGGGGTTGCCCAGATCAAGGTGGGGGCCGCCACGGAGGTGGCGATGAAGGAGCGCAAGGGGCGTGTCGACGACGCCCTCCATGCCACCCGTGCCGCCCTCGAAGAGGGCTGCGTGGCCGGCGGCGGTGTCTCCCTGATCCGGGCACGCGACGCCATCGACGCTCTCACGCTGGAGGGAGACGCCCTGGCCGGGGCGCGCGTCGTCCGCCAAGCGCTCTCCGCGCCGCTCAAGCAGATCGCGGCCAACGGCGGGCTGGAGGGGGCGGTCGTGGTCAACAAGGTCGCCGAGCTGACCGGTGACGACGGCTTTGACGTGGTGACCGAGGAGTACGGAAACCTCGTCGAGCGCGGGATCATCGACCCCACCAAGGTCGTGATCGCGGCCCTCACGTCTGCCGTCTCGATCGCCACCATGATCATGACCACCGAGGCNNCCCACGGCCCGGCGACTGGCGAGCACGCGGCTCCGCCGCGCCGCCGAGGGGCGGCGAGCCCCTGTGAGAAAGAGAGGGGGTCCCCACGTGGGCTGCCACGTGGGGTGGCTCCGAGCTTCAGCCCGGCTGTGAGGTGGCGCGCAGCACGCAGAACTCGTTGTCCTCGGGATCCGCCATCACCACCCAGGTCACCTGCCCCTGGCCGATGTCCTACTCGCGCGCGCCCAACCCGATGAGGCGTGCCACCTCTCGCCGCTGGTTGTCCGGCCGGAAGTCGAGGTGGAGCCGGTTCTTCGCGACCTTGCCTTCCGGAACCTCGAGGAAGAGGATGTCCGGTGAGCCCTCGCCGAGCTCCAGCCACCGGTCTCCGTCCTCATCAACCTGCAGCGGCAGCCCGAGTGCGGCGCTCCAGAACCTGTCAACCCGCTCGGGGTCCCGGCAGTCGATGACGACGCACTGCCAGCGCAGGGACATACCGCGGGTCTAGCCCCCGCTCCTCTGCTCCGGGGATGCGACGAGCGCGGGCTCCGCATCAGTCCAGCAGGGCCCGCTCCCGGTCCGTCCGGTGGCGCTCGATGTGCTCGGCGTCGGCGCGCCAGGATTCACCGTGGCCGTCCGCCCACAGCCTCGCCCAGGGCTCCACGCCGTTGGCCGCCCCCTCCGCGAGGAACTGGTGCATGGACATCGCCCGACGGGCCAGGAGAGGCAGCAGACCCCGCCGCTCTGCCTCGTCGAGGCCATAGGCGCCGGCGAGGACGCGGACACGGTGCGCCTGCACCGCGACGCCGTCGGGGCCGACTGCTGCGGAGAGGGGCGCGAAGCCGTGCAGCGCGTAGGCGACGTCCCACAGTCTCGAGCCGGGTGCGGCCCCATCCCAGTCGATGAGCACCCATCCCTCGTCGCCGATGACCAGGTTCCAGGGGGCCACGTCGTTGTGGACGATGAGGTCACCGTCGGGGGCGGGGATCCCGACCTGCCACTGGGCGTCCGGGGGCGGGGTGAAGCCTGCCGCGGCGTCGTGCAGGTCGCGCACCAAGTGTCCCACCCGGGCCAGGGCTCGATCGTCTGCCAGCAGCTCGAAGTGATCCGGCCATGCCACGACCCCGGGTGCGAAGCTCAGCACCTCGCGGCCGCGCTCGTCGATGCCATGGGGCTGGGGAGCTCCGCTGAACCCCACCGCATGGAGATGTCTCAGGAGCGCGTGAACCGCCGGCGTCCACGGTCCGGCCGGACGTCGCACCGTGTCTCCGATGCGCACGATCCCGCTGGTGACGTTCCCTTGGGGAAGGGGCGTCCCCTCACTCGAGAGAGGGCGACGCCGCCGAGACGACGGACCATCCATGGCGCAGTACCTCAGCAGGCCGGCGGCCCGTGGGGGACGCTGGGGCCAAGGATATCTGCAGGAGCGATCGCCATCCGGTCGCTGCCGGCCGAGGCTCGACCCGCGCACGCGGCCTGCCGGGTAGAGTTGCCCGCGTGCTGACCCTGGAGACCCCCCGGCTCCTCTTCGTCTCGACCCCCACCTCGGTGATCCGCACGCGGCTCACCCTCTCGGACTTTCTGGCCGAGGTCNNGCGATCCCCCGATCCGGGGCCGTGGTGCGACGGGGTGGTCGTCCGCCGTGAGGACCGCCTTGCGGTGGGGAGCATGGGGTTCAAGTCGCCCCCGGACGCGACCGGCGCCGTCGAGATCGGCTACGCGGTCAACCGCTCCCTCTGGGGTCGCGGCTACGCGACCGAGACGGTGGAGGCCATCGTGGCCTGGGCTCTGACCCAGCCGGAGGTGCGCCGGGTGACCGCCGAATGCCTGGAGAGCAACCCCGCCTCGGCGCGGGTGCTGGAGAAGAGCGGCTTCCAGCGAGTGGGCCGGCGCAGCACCGTGGAGGGCGACCTGCTGCTCTGGGAGTCCCGGGCGTCGGCGGTTGACCGGCCCCCGGATGGGGCCCTGCCACGATCTGTTCAACGAACCCCCGGGGCGGAACACTAGATGTGCGGCATCTGCGGCTTCACCGGCCGCCGCGACCCCGCTCTGCTCCGAGCCATGGCCGCGTCGATCCGGCATCGCGGCCCCGACGACGACGGCTTCTTCGAGACCGATGGCGCCTCGCTCGGCTTTCGCCGGCTGGCCATCATCGACCTCGACACGGGCGCCCAGCCGATGTCGACGGAGGGCGACCGCCTCCACATCGTCTTCAACGGCGAGGTGTACAACTACCGGGAGCTGCGCGCCGAGCTGGAGGCGGAGGGGCGGAGGTTCACCACCAGGAGCGACACCGAGGTCGCCCTGCAGGCCTACGCGCAGTGGGGCCCGGCAGCTTTTCAGCGGTTCAACGGCATGTGGGCGATCGCGCTCCTTGACCGCCGCGGCGCGCAGCCTGAGCTCGTCCTCTGCCGCGACCACTTCGGCATCAAGCCGCTCTTCTACGCGGAGCACGACGAGCGGGTGGTCTTCGCTTCGGAGATCAAGGCCATCCTCGAGGACCCGACCTTCCCGCGCAAGGTCGACGAGCAGCAGCTGTACGAATACCTCCGTTTCGGCCTCTACGACCACAACGACCTCACCTTCTTCTCTGGCATCCGTCAGGTCGCGGCCGGCGCCTACGTCACCGTGGACTCCACCGGCACCACCCGGGAGACGCGCTACTGGACGCCGGTTATCAGCGAGGAAGCGGACCCGGACCCGAAGGAGTTCCTCCGCCTCTTCACCCGCGCGGTCGAACGCCGCCTGGTCGCCGACGTGCCGGTGGGCACGTGCCTCTCGGGCGGCCTCGATTCCTCTTCCATCGTCTGCGTGATGGACCGGCTGCTCGCCCAGCACGTGCCCGACTCGGTCTCGCTGGGCGACCGTCTCAAGACCTTCTCGGCGGTCTTCCCCGGCGACCCCATCGACGAGCGGCGTTACGTCGAGGCGGTGCTGGCGGTCACCTCCGCCGACCCCACCTGGGTGCAGCCGACCTCGGAGGAGTGGCTCGCCGAGCTGGAGACCTGGGTCTGGCACGCCGAGGAGCCGATGATCACCACCGCCCCTTACGCGATGTGGTCGGTGATGCGCGCCGCCAGTGACAAGGTCACCGTTCTCCTCGACGGACAGGCGGGTGACGAGCTGCTCGGCGGCTACGTTCCCTACCAGTACGTCTACCTGCGCCAGCTGCTCCGCGAGCACCGCTACCGGGAGTTCGCGGTGGAGTCCGCGAAGGCGCGGGACACCGTCGGCCGGCTGGCCCGCCGCCGGCTCTGGGAGGGCCGNNGCCCGACGACCCCCGCGTGCAGGACGACCTCAAGAAGCGGCTGCTCCAGGACCTCACCACCTTCTCGCTCCCCTCGCTGCTCCGCTACGAGGACCGCAACTCGATGGCCCACTCCATGGAGTCGCGGCTGCCCTTCCTCGACCAGGAGCTGGTGGAGTGGATCCTCCGGCTGCCCGCCTCGGCGATCGTCTCCGGGGGGTGGTCGCGACGCATCATGCGCGAGGCGATGCGCGGCATCCTGCCCGAGAAGATCCGCCAGCGGCGCCGCAAGATTGGTTTCACCACGCCGGAGTTCCGCTGGTTCCGCCAGCAGCGGTCGGCGATCCAGTCGCTGATGCGGTCGCCCTCCTTCCAGGCACGGCCGTATTGGGACGCGGACGCGGTCGCCGACGCATTCCGGGTCGCCTGCGTCGGGGGCAGCGAGGAGTCGCTCTTCTTCTGGCGCACGGTCAACGTCGAGCTCTGGCTGCGGGTGTACTTCGAGGGCGGCGCCCACGGCTCCGCGTCCGGCGCCACGCCGGGCAGCTCGTACGCCTTCACCGCTCATGGCGACCGGGCGGCGGGAGCGGCACTCGGCACCGAGAAACTNNTGGGGGTGGCCCTGGAGAAGGCGCGGGCCTCTGGCATCGCCCTTGAGCCTGGCGACGTGGTCGCCATGAGCGAGAAGGTGGTCGCCATCACCCAGGGGCGCTCCTTCCCGATGGACGAGATCCGGGTCACCCCGCTCGCCCGCCTGCTCTCCCGCTTCGTCAGCCGGGTCCCCATCGGCATCGGCCTGGGCAGGCCCCAGACCATGCAGCTGGCCCTGGAGGAGGCAGGGGCACCGCGCATCCTCTTCGCCGCCGCCTGCGCCGCGGTCACCCGCCCCTTCGGGGTCCGCGGCGTCTTTTACCGGGTGGCCGGGTCCCGGGTGTCGGCCATCGACGGCCCGACCGCCTACACCCTCCCTCCCTACAACACCCACGCCAGCAAGGCGCCCCGCGACCCGGACGGGGTCGCCGAGCGGATGAGCCGCACGCTCAGCGAGAAGGCCGGGGTCGACATCGCCGTCGCCGTCGTCGACACCAACGATCTCGCCGCCGACGTCCTCGGAGCGAGCGCGGGGATCGACCGCACCGCGGTCAGCCGGGTGCTCGTCGACAACCCGATGGGCCAGACGGGAGAGCAGACGCCCTTCTGCATCCTCCGGCGGCTGGCGTAACACGATGTCGGATTCGCACCGACGGATTCCCACATGGGCTCAGGAAACGTGACCAGGACGCGACCTGTCCGTTCTCTGTGACACGCGGGTCACGGTTACTCTGATCGCGCC
>PLXL01000254.1:2232-4001 GCA_003153215.1 Candidatus Dormiibacterota bacterium | reverse complement strand
CCCGCGAGGAGCCCCACATCGCCGATGCGGTGGTGGGACGGATCCGCCGCTGCCGACCGGCGGGGATCGCCGCCTGCCAGGCGGCGATGGCGTGCCGGGCGGACGAAACCCCCCTGCTCGGCTCGGTTGAGGTCCCGGCACTCGTGATCCACGGCGAGCAGGACGCCATCCAGACCTTCGACGAGGCACGCGCGCTGGCCGCCGCCCTGCCGCGAGGGGAGCTGGTCGTGCTCCCCGGGGTGGGCCACCTCGCCAACCTGGAGGACCCNNAAACCCTCGTAGTCGGCCGGCTCGGTGATGGTCGGGTTCTCACCGCAGACCGGGCACTCCGGGTCGCGCGGGACGCGGAACTCGCGGAAGCGCATTTCGAGGGCGTCGATGGCGAGCAGGCGGCCGGTGAGCGGCTGTCCGACGCCGAGGATCAGCTTGATCACCTCGGTCGCCTGGAGCACACCGACGATGCCGGGCAGCACCCCGAGCACCCCCGCCTCGGCGCAGGAGGGCGCCTCCTCGGGCGGCGGCGGGAGGGGGTAGCGGCAGCGGTAGCAGGGCGAGACAAAAGGCACGACGGTGGAGACCTGGCCCTCGAAGCGGAAGATCCCGCCGTCGACGAGCGGCTTCCGCTCGAAGATGGCGACGTCGTTGGCCAGGTAGCGGGTCGGGAAGTTGTCGCAGCCGTTGACGATGACGTCGTACTGGCGGAAGAGCCGGGGCGCGCTCTCGCTGTTGAGCACCTCGTTGTGCTCGACCACGTGGACCTCGGGATTGAGAGCGTTGAGGGCGATCTTGGCCGACTGGGTCTTGGCCATCCCGATCCGGTCCTGCGTGTGGAGCACCTGGCGCTGGAGGTTGCTCACGTCGACGGTGTCGAAGTCGACCAGCCCGATGGTGCCCACCCCCGCCGCGGTCAGATAGAGGGCGGCCGGCGAGCCCAGCCCACCGGTGCCGATCATCAGCACCTTGGCGTCGAGGAGCTTGCCCTGGCCCGCCTCGCCGATCTCGGGCATGAGCAGGTGACGGCTGTAGCGGAGCTTCTGGTCGGCGGTGAGCGCCCGCGGGATGGTGAAGTGGAGACCGGCGTCCTTCCAGGCGCCGAAGCCTCCGGACATCGAGGCGACGTCCTGGTAGCCCATCTCCCCCANNGCACCGCGTCCTCGATCCGCAGCTCAATGTAGCCCTTGCTCAGGTGGACGGCCCCGGGGATGTAGCCCTGGTCCCATTCGTCCTGTTCACGAACGTCGATCAGCACCCGCCCATCGCCCTCCTGCACCTGGTGCGGGGTCAGCTCACGGACGTTGCGACGGGCGGCGGCGAGGAGGTCGCGGGAGGTCTGGGACATGGGCGAAAGTCTACCCGGTGGTGGGCTAATCTCGACTTGACGGGTCGGAATTCTCGCGCGCTCGAGTGGGTACGGGGTATGCACGGGTCGCGCTGGCATCCGTCAACTGGCGTGAATCCGGGAGGTCAGCTGCAATGTACTCCAGGGGAGCCAGCGCGGGGTGCCGCCGTCAACTTGCCTGGATCCCGGCGTGTGCTATTACTCGTCGGAGTTACCTGGGGAGAAAGCGATGAAAGTCGACGGGAGCCCGAGCCTCGCCGAGAAGCTCGAGCGTCTGTTCCAGACGGTCCACCCGGCAGGGCGGCCGCCGTTCAGCAACGCCGAGGTGGCGGCGGCCCTCCAGCGCGAGGGCGGGCCGACAGTGTCCGCGACCTACCTCTGGCAGCTCCGCAGGGGACTGCGAGCCAATCCGACCAAGGCCCATCTCGAA
>PLXL01000254.1:0-2111 GCA_003153215.1 Candidatus Dormiibacterota bacterium | reverse complement strand
CCACCAACTGGGGAAGGCCGGCCGCATTGCTGTTGCTCCCCACCATCCACCAGAGGCCGTTGCGCAGGGCAAAGGGGACGAGCAGGCCGACGCTGGTGATGACCGCGGCGTCGATGAGGCGGCGCGCCGGTCCGTGCCAGGGGGTGCTGCTCCGGACGATCCCCAGGTAGTGCCCGGCGGCGACCAGGAGCCCGAACATGCCGACGGCGAGAAGGAGGACGGCGACCACGGTCACCGGTCCGCTGTATCCCTCCCTGAGCCCCTGGTTGACGCCGACCCCGGCTCCAAAGACGGCACAGACGGCGAAGGCGATCCACAGCGGGTGACGCCGGATCCTTGCCAGCAGGTGCCGGTCGGCGAGGCGCGCCGCCCAGAGAGCGGGCCGGCCGGCCGGGCCGAGCCGCCGACTCCAGCTGTCGACGAACCGGAGGAAGTCACCGAGCCAGTCCGGGTCGGCCCGGATGGCCGGTTCTCCACCCTGGCGGGGCAATCCGGCGCGCCGCACGGCCAGGAGCGCCCCGAGATCCAGCGCGCTCATCACAACGAGCATGCCGATCTGCAGCCAGGTGGCCGCGTTCCACTGAACGCTGCTGTCGCGCACGAAGACGCTAACCCACTCGGCCGCCAGCGTGAGCGTGATGCCGGCCAGGATCACCCTGCACCCGCGCAGCACGTCATGGATCCGTGCGGTGGGCAACGGCTCCGAGCGCCGGCAGAGCAGCACGCGCGGCGCGCAGAGGACGGCGATGAGGGGAACGAAGAACATCATGAAAGAGATGGCGGTGTCATAGGGGTCGTTGAGCCAGGGCGCGTGGTTGTAGAGGAACGGCGTCTCCTTCACCGGAGCGGCATACAGGAAGAAGGCCACCGCCAGCATGAGGGTGCCGAACACCGGGAGCCGCAGGCTCGCACGCCATGGATCGCCGATCCGTATCAGCGCAGACGGCGAAGGCGGCGGCGGGGGGCTCACCCCGCCATTGTCCCGCACCCAGGATCTCGCATCAACGCCTACAGATCGGGCTGCGGCGGATTGCCCGGCCGAGGAGTGCTCGCCGCGGATCCGCCGGCGAGTCGGGCGACCGCCCTCTCGACAGCCGCAGCCACCGCCCGATGCAGCTCCGCGTTGCGCCGGCGCTCAGTGCGGACCTCGACCACGTGCACCCCGCCGGCGGTGCGCGCGGCGGCGACGGCGGGGGCCAGGTCCCCGCTCCGGGTGACCAGTCGATGACCGGCACCCGCGGCGACCGTCAGAGCCGCGAGGTCGATGCCGTGGGGGGTGGAGAAGAGCGCCTCGTGCTCGGGGAGGCGCGATTGGTCGAGGATGTCGAAGATCCCGCCGCCGCCGTTGTTGATGACAACAATGACCAGATCGTGACCGCGGCCGGCGCCCCAGATCAGCGCTCCGGCGTCATGGAGGAAGGCGAGATCGCCGATCAGGGCAAAGGTGCGCGTGCCCGGCCCGCCCCCGGAGGCGGATTCGACGCCCGCCGCCAGGCCGAGCGCCGTCGACACTGAGCCGTCGATGCCGCTGGCCCCCCGGTTGCCGACCACCCGCAGCCCGGTCCTCGGCAGCATGAAGCTATCCAGGTCGCGGATCGGCATGCTCGACCCGGCGAAGAGGGTGGCACCCTCCGGCAGGCAGGCGGCGAGATCGCGCGCCACCCGGCCCTCGAAGAGCGCGTCGCCCAGCTCCTCCATCCAGGCGGCAACGGCGTCCACCGCCAGCCAGTCCGCCTCGGACCAGGCCCGCCGCCAGGGCGACTCCGCTCGCGGGGTCAGCCTCTCCACCAGCGCCGCGGCCAGGGCGGCAGGGTCGCAGCGCACCGTCATCCACGCGGCGTGTCCCGGGTCGGCCTCGCTGCCGGGGGCCGTGACCACGACCAGGCGCCGGGCGCGCGCGACCGCGGCGAGCGCGGCTCGGGTGGTGGGGGTGGAGCCGAATTGGATCACCAGGTCGGGCACGTGACTCTCGGTGAAGCCGGCGGCACCGAGCAGGAGGGCTGCCGCGGCGAGGGCGGCTGGGCCGGTGCGGGCGCCGGACGTCGGCTCGGCGATCAGCGGCCAGGCGGCAGCCTCCGCCAGGCGCACGATCGCGGAAGCGCCGCCGCGCT
>PLXL01000280.1 GCA_003153215.1 Candidatus Dormiibacterota bacterium | reverse complement strand
TGTGACGCAAGCAAACTGATTGGCGCGATGCCAGGAAGGCTCTTCTTGTGACCCCACCCAAACGAATTGGAGGGCAGGACAAACGAGCCATCTGCCAATGAACCGATCTTGGCCGGGTCCGGCTGTCTGGGTCGCTCCAGCAGTAGTTCTAGGAAAGTTGGCATACTGAGCACCGCTCGGAGCATCCCAGTCAGGTGGCACTCATAACATGTCAGTCTTGATCTGTACCATCATCGCCCGGAACTACCTGCCGGCGGCGAGAGTGCTGGCGGCGTCTTTCCTGGAGCACCATCCCGAGGGTCGGGTCAGCACCCTCGTGATCGACGATCTGTACGGAGAGGTCGACGCGGCGTCTGAGCCGTTCGAGGTACTTAGACCGGGCGACGTGGGCATCGGGGCCGACGAGTTCCATTACATGGCGATGATCTATGACGTCCTCGAGCTGGCCACCTCAGTGAAGCCCTGGCTCATCGAGCACCTCCTGTCGCGCAGTGATGCCGATTCCGTGATCTACCTGGATCCGGACATCAGGGTGTATGGACCTCTCGACGAGGTGGCGGTGCTCGCCCGCGAGCACGGGATTGTGCTCACTCCCCATGTCACCGCGCCGATCCCCCGAGATGGCAAGGGCATTGACGAGACAGCCATCCTCGCTGCCGGCATCTACAATCTCGGCTTCATCGCGGTGGGCGCGGGATCGCAGGCTTTCCTGGACTTCTGGAAGGAGAGGGTCTATCGCGAGTGCCAGGTCGACGTGCAGAACATGCGCTTCGTAGATCAGCGCTGGATGGACTTCACGCCTGGCATCTTCGATTGCCATGTCCTACGAGACACCGCTTATAACGTCGCCTACTGGAACATCTTCCAGCGCGATCTGCGCTGGACGGGCGAGGGCTACAGCGTCGACGGCGAGCCGCTGAAGTTCTTCCATTTCAGTGGCTTCGATGTGAATCACCCCTCCCTGCTCAGCAAACATCAGGGGCCACACCCGAGGGTGCTGCTGTCCGAGCACCCCGACCTGGCGAGGATCTGCGGCGAATACAAGGCTGCCATGGTCGCGAGCACCCGAGAGCAGGATGCCGACGTCGGATATGGTTACGCTGAGCTGCCCAATGGTCTTCCAATCGATCGCGGGATCCGCTCCCTGTTCCGGCAGCACCTGACGAGCGCGGAAACCGCCGGTCTCCCGCGGCCCCCGGACCCGTTCTCGGCCGAGGGGACCGAAGCGCTGACCAACTGGCTGACGACACCGCCGGAGGGACAGGGGCGCCGGCTCACGCGGTACCTCGGCGGCTTGTGTGCCAGCCGCGGCGATCTGCAGCGGGCCTTCCCGGATCCGGATGGAGCTGACTATGACGCCTGTTTTACCTGGGCTCAGGGCGAGGCGTTGGGGGGACGGCTACACCCGCTCCTCGTCCCACCCGTGCGGCTTCCGCGGCAGCCCGCTCCTGCCGTGCCGACCTGGGCACCCGCCTTCGAGCTGAGGCCGGGGATCTGCGTCGCCGGGTACCTTCGCGCCGAGCTTGGCGTGGGCCAGCTAGGGCGTCTGGTGCTAGCTGCGGCTGAACAGGCTGGCATCGATGCGGGGTCCTTGGTCTTCGCCGAGACTATCAGTCGTCAACAGCATCCATTCGAAGAGATCCCTGCTACCGACCTGAACGTTAACATCGTGGCTGTCAACGCCGATCAGCTCGTCCAGTTCGCGAACGACGTCGGACCCGCCTTCTTCGAAGGCCGCTATACCATTGGTGTCTGGGCCTGGGAACTGGAAGAGTTTCCCGAGACATGGTCCCAATCCTTCTCCCTCGTGGACGAAGTCTGGGCCATCAGCGAGTTCAGCCGCGGGGCGATCGCCGCTGCTACGGAGAAGCCCGTTCTCGCGTTCCCACTGCCGGTGGTTGCTCCGCGGCCACGTCCGGAACTTGACCGGTCACACCTCGGATTGCCTGATGGCTTCCTGTTCCTCTTCTGTTTCGACTTCTGCAGCATCACCGAGCGCAAGAATCCTCGTGGGTTGATCCAGGCTTTCACCAAGGCCTTCGCGCCTGGAGAAGGGCCCATGCTGGTCCTGAAGTCGATCAATGGGCATCACCGTCTGGCCGACCTCGAGGCGCTCAAGCTCGTGGCCGCCGCAAGGCCGGACATCATGGTGATCGACCGCTACTTCGATTACGACGAGAACGCAGCACTGATGAACGCCTGCGACTGCTACGTGTCGCTGCACCGCAGCGAGGGGTTCGGGCTGACGATGGCGGAAGCGATGGCGCTTGGCAAGCCCGTGATCGCCACGGCGTACTCCGGCAATCTGGACTTCATGGACGACCAAACGGCGTACCTCGTTCCGTGGACTGAGAGTCTCGTTCCCGAGGGTTGCGCCCCCTACCGACCGGGCGCGAGATGGGCCGAGCCCGACGTCGACGCCGCCGCGCGATTGATGCGCGAGGTGGTGGACCACCGTGAGGAGGCAGCGGCGGTCGGCGGTCGGGCTCAGCATTCGGTGTTGACGATGCATGGGCTGGCGGCGCGTGCAGACCTCCTCCGGTCTCGCTTCGAGCACGCCCAGAGGGTGCTCTCGGCACGGTCCGAGGCCGGGGTTGCCGACGGTGAAGTGGGCGTCACCAGCGCCGTGGGCGCTCTGCCTGGTGACGGCTCTGTGCTGGACGATTCCAGCCGGTCGCTGGTGGACGTCGCACGCTCCCGTGCAGATATCGGCAGTCCGTCGCGATTCCCGGCCGTTTCCCGTCCCCTGCGCCGTGCTGTGGGCCGCCTCACCGCACACGGTGACGCGCACCGAGCGGAGGTGGATGCCCATCTTGCCCAGTCCATCCTGGCAGTTGAGGCCAGGGTGGCGGAGAGCGAGCGCCTGCTGGAGCGTGCCACCACCAAGCTGGATGACGTCTCCTTCGGCTCAAGAGCGCAGTCGATGCTCGCATCCCAGACGGCCGAATGGGTGGCTCGCCTCGATGCCCGCCTGCAGGCGTTGGCGCTCGCATCCCAGACAGCCGCATCCCAGACAGTCGCACGGGTGGCCGGCGTAGGCACTCGGATCGAGGCGCTCGAAGGGCAACTGCATCAGATGGATTCCCAAACAAGCATAGAGCTGGGTGGCGCAGGCACTCGGATCGAGGCGCTCGAGGCACAACTGCGCCAGATCGATGAAGCCGGCGTGGCCACCCGGATCGTGGCGTTCCAAGCGCAACTGGATCAGATCGACGCGGAACTGCGCGCTGTGCCGTACATGTCCGACCCCGCGCTGCTGCAGACGACCGACGCCCAGGGCCGCCCAGCCATCGGTTACCGGGGGTTGGAACCGGGCGGCAGCTCTGCTGGGTACTCCGCCTTCGAGGACATCTTCCGGGGTCCGCAGGACTTCATCCGCGAGCGCATGCGCCCGTACCTCGACCTCGTGCGAACCCATGAACCCATCATCGATGTTGGGTGCGGGCGCGGAGAGTTCCTCGATCTGCTCGCTGCTGAGGAGATCCACGCCACGGGAGTCGATCTCGATGAGGGGATGGTCGCCATCTGCCGGGCCAAGGGCCACGAGGTCGCTGTCGCTGATGCTCTGGACTATCTGAGAGAACTAGATGACGGCTCAATCGGGACAGTCTTCTCCGCACAGTTCATCGAGCATCTCTCTTCAGCAGACATCGTCGAGTACGTGCGTGCCGCACAACGCGTTCTGCGCAGTGATGGGATCTTCATCGCCGAAACCGTCAACCCCCACTCCATCCAGGCATTCAAGACCTTCTGGACGGACCTCACTCACAAAGCTCCGATCTTTCCAGAGGTTGCGGTAGCCCTCTGCCGGCAAGCGAAGTTCGAGCGCGCGCTGGTCATCTTCCCTAACGGTAACGGGGACCTCGACCACGACCGCCGGTCGACGGGGGAATATGCGGTGGTCGCGTGGAAGGGTAACCCCGTCAAGCGGAGCGGATCGCACCGAGCTGGGAAGCTCCGGGCTGTGCCCAGTGTCATCGTGCCGACGCCGCCAGTATCGTGACGACCGCGACCGTGTGGAACCCCGCGTCACGACGGCCTGGGCGCGCATCCGGATCTACTACCGCACCGCGGGCCAAGCAGAGGGTCATGTCGTCCAAGGTCTTCCTCAACACCCTGCTCCACGAGTGGCTCCACCACTACGACTTCCATGGGCTGTGGCCAGCGTGCCCGTACCAGACAGGTGGCTTCTTCACGCGGCTCCGCGCCCTCGCCGATGCCCTGGAGGTCGGCTTCGTCCTTTTCCCCGCCCCCGACGACCCGCCGGGTCGATCGGATGGAGGATCAGAGCCAGTCGTATGGATCTCCCCGGGCTCCCGGCCTCCGCTTCTCCGGGGGTCGGCTGCGGGCCGGGGGCGGCGCGGGGCGGGGCGGGATCGGGGGGGTTGAGTCATAGTCTCCGACATGCCAAAAGTTCGGAACACCCCAATCGCAGCGCAGGATCGGACGCTGGTCATCCTTCCGACCTTCAACGAGAAGCCCAACCTGGAGGCCCTCGTCCGGGCCATTCGCAGCGAGGGCTGTGACGTGCTGGTGGTCGACGACAACTCTCCAGACGGGACCGGGGAGCTCGCCGACCG
>PLXL01000161.1 GCA_003153215.1 Candidatus Dormiibacterota bacterium | reverse complement strand
CCCTTAGCACCGCTCTCTACACCGCACACCCACGCCTCCAGGTGCCGCGCCGCTCGCCACGAACCCCCGCACCGAAGCCGCGGCCCATCAGGGCGGACATCTGTTAGTCGTCGGCTGCTCGGCCCAGTGCAGACGTGGACCGGGCCACCTCGACATGCCGGTCGAGGCCATACTCTTCAGGTGGGCAAGGTCATATTCGACTTCGACGGTACCCTCGCACATCGCCCGGGCATGTGGAGCCAGTGCATGGTCGACGTTCTCGACGACCTATCGCCGGGCCACGGCCTGGTAGCCGATGACGTACGCCCTCACCTGCGCGACGGGTTCCCCTGGCATCGCCCAGACCAAGCGCACCTGCACCTCTCGACGCCCGACCTGTGGTGGGATGACCTGACTCCGCTGCTGCGGCGCACTTACCAGTCAGTTGGCGTCGACAGCGCGGTCCTCGACGAAGCGGTAGCGACCGTTCGGCAGCACTATTGCGACCCGGCCAGGTACCAGTTATTCCCTGACACCATCGAAGCCCTCGTGCAGCTTGGCGGCGCCGGATGGGAGTTGGTAGTGCTGTCCAACCACGTCCCCGAGCTGCCCGTGATCCTCGAGGGCGTCGGTCTGGCTGGGCTAATAAACGAGGTGTTCAGCTCTGCGACGATCGGGTTCGAGAAGCCTCATCCGGAGGCGTACCGGATAGCTGCCGGTCGAACGAGCCCGACAGAGTGCTTCATGATCGGCGACAACCCAGAGGCCGATGTGTTCGGCGCCGAGCGGGCTGGCCTCCGGGCCATCTTGGTCCGCAATTTGCACCCCGAGGTCAACAAGCGCGCAGACAAACTCTTGGGTGCGGCCCAAATCGTTATGAGTTCCTCATGACGAGCGGCCGACGGTCGTGCAATAAGGGCGCGCCCGGAACGAGCACCGTTCTCCGACTGCCGGTGAGGGAAGGTTGATCCCCGACCCGAAGCAGCAGGTTCGCAGGGGCTACGACCGCCTCTCGACGCTCTACCGCGCCGACGAGGGCGCCCCAGCGGAATACCTGGGATGGACCCGCGAGCTGCTGGCCCGGCTGGTTCCCGGTTCCGAGGTGCTCGACCTGGGTTGCGGCTGCGGGGTTCCGGTGGCGCGGTCGCTCGCCGCGGCGGGGCACCAGGTGACCGGCGTCGACTTCAGCGAGGTCCAGCTCGGACGGGCCCGGCGGCTCGTGCCCGAGGCCGACTTCATCTGCGCGGACATGGCCGAGCTCCGCCGGGCGCCCGAGAGCTTCGATGCGATCGTCTGCCTCTACGCGATCATCCATCTGCCGCTCGAAGAGCAGCCCGGCTTCCTGGCCAGGCTCGCGACCTGGCTGCGGCCCGGCGGATGGCTCCTCCTCACCGCGGGGGACCGGGCCTGGACCGGATCGCAGCCGGATTGGCTGGGTGGCGGGACGCCAATGTGGTGGAGCCAAGCGAACCTGGAGGCCTACCGCGCCTGGGTCCGGGCGGCGGGGCTCGTCATCACCGACGAGTCTCGGGTCGCCGACGGGCCGGTGACCCACTCCCTCTTCTGAGCACGGCGAGGAGCGGGGACGGAGGTGGCATCTTCTTGATGGTCCGGTGCCGGCTCCCGGGTTGAAGCCTGCCGCCCGCCCCCCGACCTCGCCGAAAGTCACGCCTCTGTCCGGGACCTGATCGACCCGCGCCGACCGACCTCTGAGATCGGACCCTTCGCGGCTGTCGACCCCTGAACCTAATCGATTCGATCGGACAGTGCGGTCGAATGAGAGTGACAGCACACTCCGCTGAGCCGGACGTTTATCCCCTGACCGGAACCCTGCGCAGCATGGAGGCGTATATCTACCGGATCAACACCCGGCTGGTTGCCCTGGCGCTCGGGGGCGCGATCATGCTTCTTGTCGGCGGCTCCCGGAGCGCCGGCCCCGCCTTTGCAGCACCAGCAGCGAGCGGTATCAGCACGATCACACATGCGCGGACGTCTCACGTTGCGCCGCCGACCAGAATCCCAGCCGCCGCGGATCCGGCATGCACACCCGCAAGCGGACCCCCGCCAACCTCACGCCTGGCTTCCAGGAGAGACTATCCGGCTATTCAGACCACCTTGACCGTCGTCGAATCAACAGTCCAGCCGAAGGTGTCCGGAGCAAAAGCATTTGCGCGCCTCCCCTACCGCCCCGGGGCAGAGGACTGCGGTCTCAATGAATTCCTCGCCTACTGGTCGTCAGATACGCCGGCGACCATTTCCCCCGACTGCCAGCCGCACTCCAGTCCCAATTCGCCATGGGGCGCTCCGTTGAACTGCACCTCCACCCCGCTCTACAAGCACGTACTCGCCTGGGTTTTTACGTGGCGCACAGACTGCATTACATTGGGTCCGTACAATCCCGGCGCGGGGACTGAGCCCGGCACGATGCCAAGCCGACCGCACCTCGCGTGCACCGCGATCACGTTTGTCGATGCTGACACGGGGCGCCCCTCCGACTATCTCACCACCGGCGGGTTCTAACTACTGGCTCCCGAAGCGGCATGTGGTTCACACTCCCTGTCCCGGTCGCGTCGCTCTAGGTACATTGGCGGATGCTGGCGTGACCGAGGCTGACCTCGCCGGAGCAGTTTAAAACGGACCCCGACCGCCATGGCCGGACGGATGTCGGCGACGGGCTCCCAGTGCGGGACGTGGTGAGGCGCGCACCGGTTACGTGGTCCTGACGGCCGCCGGGCGGGTGATCGCACCCTCGCTGGCTGATGCCACGCTCGCCGCGTATTTGGCGAAGGCACCGGTCCGGTAGCGGGGCTGCGGCGGCTGCCAGCCGCCCAGCCGGGCGGCGATCTCCGCCTCCGGCAACTCGACAGACATCTCGCGTGCCGCCACGTCGATACGCACGATGTCGCCGTCACGGAGCGCCGCCAGGGGACCACCCAGGGCGGCCTCGGGAACCACGTGGGCGACCATGAAGCCGTGGGTGGCGCCGGAGAAGCGCCCATCGGTGACCAGGGCGACGGAGTCGTCGAGGCCGGCCCCGGCGAGCGCGGCGGTCACCGAGAGCATCTCCTGCATCCCCGGTCCGCCGACCGGCCCCTCGTAGCGGATGACCACGACGTCGCCGGCCTGGACCTTCCTCTCTCGCACCCCGGCGAACGCGAGGTTCTCCGAGTCGAAGACCCGGGCAGGCCCGCGATGGGTGGTCTTGTCGTGGCCGGCCAGCTTGATGACGCAGCCTCCGGGTGCCAGGTTGCCGCGCAGGATGGCGATCCCTCCGTGGGACCTGACCGGGTGGTCGGCGGGCCGGAACACCTCCTGCCCCGGGGTCTCGTGGGCGGCCGCCGCGATCTCCGCCAGGCTCCGGCCCTCGACGTTGCGGGCCTCGCCGTGAAGCAGGCCGAGACTGAGCAGGCGCTGCATCAGCACCGCCAGCCCCCCGGCACGGTGGATGTCGGTGGCGACGAATCGTCCCCCGGGCCGCAGGTCGGCGATGATCGGGGTCCGGGCACAGATGGCGTGGAAGTCCTCGATGTCCAAGGGCACCTCGGCCTCGGCGGCGATGGCGAGGAGGTGCAGGACTGCGTTGGTGGACCCGCCGGTGGCGGAGAAGTAGGCGATGGCGTTCTCCAGGGCCTCGCGGGTGACGATCGAGCGAGGACGGACGTCGTCGGCGACCAGCTTCACGGCCAGGCGGCCGGCGGCCTCGGCGACCCCGGCCTTGTCGGCATGGAGGGCGGGCACCCCGTTGGCCCCCGCCGGGCTGAGGCCGAGGAACTCGAGGGCGCCGCTCATGGTGTTGGCGGTGTACTGGCCGCCACAGGCACCCGCCCCGGGGCAGGCCGCCTCCTCCACCGCCCGCAGCTCCTTGTCGTCGATCTTGCCGGCGTTGAAGGCGCCGATGGCCTCGAAGACGTCCTGCACGGTGAGGTCGTCGCGCTCGCGCAGACGCCCCGGGGCGATGGTGCCCCCGTAGAGGACGAGCCCGGGGAGGTCCATCCGGCAGAGGGCCATGGCGGCGGCAGGAATGGTCTTGTCACAGCCGACGATGAGGACCAACCCATCGAAGCTGTGGCCCCGTGCCACCAGCTCGATGGAGTCGGCGATCACCTCCCGCGAGACGAGCGACGCCTTCATCCCCTCGGTGCCCATGGAGACGCCATAGCTGACAGCGATGGTGTTGAACTCCATGGGCGTCCCACCCGCCGCCCGGA
>PLXL01000179.1 GCA_003153215.1 Candidatus Dormiibacterota bacterium | reverse complement strand
GGTGATTCGGCGCGGCTGCCTATACTGATGCTGTCGATCTCGTCCAGCTGCTCCGCTCCCAGGCCCGCAAGTACCGCTGTGTCCAGTGCGGGGAGAGCATGGCGGAGTGCGGCATCAACGTCCTTGCCCAGCAGGGCAACCGGGCGCTGGTCCGGGTCACCTGCCGCTCGTGCAACGACGAGAACCTGCTCCAGATCATCTTCCAGACCGAGGCCGAGGCCCCGGACGCAGCCGTGACCGCGCCGAGCGTGGACGAGGGCGGGGAGCGGGTGGTCGCGCCCATCTCGGGCGACGAGATACTCGAGCTCCACGAGATCCTGGCTGGGCACGCGGGACCACTCACGGAGCTCCTGGCCCGCCGCTGAAGGGCCGCGTAGGGGCCCTTCAGGGATTCGGCCCCTGGAGGCGCCGTGCCGGACTGTGAGCAGGCCGTCACGCAAACCACACCCCACCTTTCCTCCGGGCGGTGCTACATCTGAGAGCCGAACCGGAATGCCACGCCGGCTGGGTGTGGGCGGGCTGGAGGCTGTCATGGTCAACCTCGGAGCAGCGATCCGGCGGACGCTGGGCCGGTTCCTCGTCCGCGTCGTCGCAGGAGTCGTCATCGCCGGCGTCGTCGTGATAGCCCTCCTCGTGGTGGCCCTCGGCGCCGCCACCTCCGGCCGCGGCTGGACCTCCGCCATGGCGGGCCAGGTGCACACGGTGGCGATCCTGGTCGGTCTCGTCGGTGTGATCCTGCTCGGTGCGACCTCCTGGCTCGTCGCGACCCGCGAGACCACNNGCCTTCAACCTCATGGTCGAGCGGCTGGGAGGGATGGTCGAGCGGGTCAGGGAGGTGAGCGGCGAGCTCGCCGCCTCCGCCGCCCGTCTCTCCGAGGCGTCCACCCAGCTGGTGTCGACCACCGCCCAGCAGACCTCGGCGGCGGTCGAGACGTCGGCGAGCATGGAGGAGCTGGCCCGGACATCCGGCCACATCGCCGAGACGGTGGAGCGCGTCGCCAACCAGGCTGCGGAGACCCGGGACAACCTCGACCGCGCCCACGAGCGCATCCTGACCTCGGGTCAGCGCACCGTCGCCCTCACCGACCGGGTCCGTCACATCAGCCGGATCCTCGGTCTCATCAACGACATCGCTGACCAGACAAACCTGCTCGCCCTCAACGCCGCCATCGAGGCGGCTCGCGCCGGCGAGGCCGGCCGCGGTTTCGCGGTGGTGGCGGATGAGGTGAGGCGACTCGCCGACCGCTCCAAGGCGCTGGCCGCGGACATCTCGACGATCACCGCGAGCGCCGAGTCGGAGACGAGCGCCACCGTCATCGCGATGGACGAGGGCGCCGCCCAGCTCCAGATCGGGCTTGAGCTGATGGAACAGGTGGCCGAGGCCAGCTCGAACGTCCGGCTCGCCACCCAGCAGCAGCGCTCGGCGTCGGAGCAGGTGGTGGAGGCGATGGAGCAGGTCAGCCTCGCCAGCCGCGAGGTGTCCGCCACCGCCCAGCAGATCGCCATTGCCGCTGGCGGGCAGGCGGAGATGGCGGGGGACCTCCAGATCGTGGCCTCCGCGAGGTCGGAGCCGCCGCCTCTGTCCGGCGATGCCGGTGCCCCCGACCCGCGATTCGCCGGCATCGGCGCGGACTGATCACGGTCTCCTGAGCGACGACCGGCGAGCCGGGATCGCCGGTCGTCGGCCGGTTTCTCAGCCCCGGTCGGCCGGCTCGCTCACCGGGATGGCGGCGGCATGCCGGGGCGGGAGCGACCGCCGGATGCGAAGCCGGAACAGCAGCAGCTCCTTGATGGCCCGGGCGATCGCGCGGGGTCGGGCTCCCGAGCGGCGGCCCGCCACCCGCGGGTGGTGGGGGACGGCGACCTGGGCGATCCGCCAGCCGGCGTACCTGGCCTTGTAGTACAGCTCGGCGTTGATCAGCGCGCTCCGGGCCTCCAGGGTGAGCGAATCCAGGACCTCACGCCGCATCAGCTTCAGGGCGCAGTCGACGTCGCGGTAGGGGAGGCGGTAGAGGACCGTCACCAGGGTGTTGAAGACCCAGCTCACCACCTCCCGGGCTCGGGCGTCGCTCCGCTTCTCCCGCCAGCCGGCGGCGAGGTCAGCCCGGTCGAGGAGGGGGACGAGCCGAGCCAGGTCGGCGATCTCGAACTGACCGTCGGCGTCGGTGAACGCGACGAAGTCCCCGCGGGCGGCTCGGAGGCCATCGCCCACCGTGATCCCGTAGCCGCTCTTCTGCTCGTGGCGGAGCACGCGCAGCGAGATCCCCAGCTTCCCGGCGAGGGTGGTGGCCAGCTCGCCGCTACCGTCCGTGCTCCCGTCGTCGACGATCACGAGGTCGAAGCGGCTCGCGATCCCGGGTAGGACGTCGGCCGCGTGGGGCAGCAGCCAGCCGATGTTCTCGGCCTCGTTGTGGACCGGGAGTACCAGGCTGAGGCTGCTGAGACGCGGGCGCGCCGCCTCCGGGCCCTGGGACGGGCCGCCGGCTTTCCGGCTAGCCACCGATGCCGGCGAGGGCGGCCAGTGCCGGCGCGCGGCCCCCGGCATAGACGTGGCCACCCTTGCGCCAGTCGATGGTCGCCTCGATGGTGTTGCGCCTGACCCGGGAGACGTTCGCCTCGACCGTCTGGATGACGTGGTCGATGAGGGTTTCGCTCAGTCCGTGGGGCTCGAGACCGAGGTCGAGGAGGCGCTGGTGCTTGGCGTTGTAGTAGTGCTCCTCCTTCTCCCGGCGCGGGTTGGAGACGTGGGAGATGGTGGTCGGGAGGCCGTGGGCGGCCCGGGCGTGCTCCACCTTCTCGGCCAGCCCGAGGACCGAGAACTGCTCGGTGAACTGGTTGTAGACTCGGTACTCGCCGGCGGCCGGTGCGTTGAGAGCCGCCAGCTCGATGCAGCGGACGGTGTCGCGGATGTCCAGGAAGCCGCGGGTCTGACCGCCCTTTCCGTACACGGTGAGGGGCTCGCCGACCGCCGCCTCGACGCAGAAGCGGTTGAGCACCGTCCCCCAGATGCCGTCGTAGTCGAACCGCGTGACGAGCTGCGGGTGCAGCGCCGTCTCGTCGGTCGTGGTCCCGTAGACCACACCCTGGTTGAGGTCGGTGGCTCTCAGGTCCCAGATCCGGCAGGCGAAGTCGAGGTTGTGGCTGTCGTGGACCTTGGAGAGGTGGTAGAGCGACCCCGGCTGCTTGGGGTAGAGCACCCGGTCGTGACGACCGTTGTGCTCGATCTCGATGAACCCCTCCTCGATGTCGATGTTCGGGGTCCCGTACTCGCCCATGGTCCCGAGCTTGATCACGTGGCAGTCGGGGGCGTGGTCACGCACCGAGAGGAGGACGTTGAGGGTGCCCACCACGTTGTTGACCTGGGTCTCTACACCGTGGCGGGGGCTGATCATCGAGTAGGGGGCCGAGCGCTGCTCGGCGAAGTGGACGATGGCGTCGGGCTGGGTGGTGCGGATCAGCTCGTCGACCGCGGCGGCGTCACAGAGGTCGATCTGGTGCCAGTCGATCTTGTGGCCGCTCTCAGACTGCCAGCGGGCCAGCCGGTCGGCGATCGAGGCGATCGGCGTCAAGCTGTCCGTGCCGCACTCCTCGTCCCAGCGCCGCCGCACCAGGCTGTCGACTCCGACGACGTCATGGCCGCGTGCAGAGAGGTGAAGGGCGGTCGGCCACCCGAGGTAGCCGTCGGCCCCCAGGACCGCGATGCGCATTGCTGTCTCCCCTAGGTGGCCGACCGAACCGCGGCCGGCGATATCCGTGCTGGTTGGGTCGCGAAGTACCGATGGGTCAGGGCGAGACCCTCGGGGAGGGAAGTTTGAGCCTTCCAGCCGAGCGAGCGCTCGGCGCGTCCAGGGTCGATGCAGGCCCGGGCCACCTCGCCGGGCTTGGCGGGCTGGAAGTCGGGGGCGATCTCTGCCCCGGAGGCCCGGATCAGCTCGGCGACCACCTCGCGGACACTCGTCTCTCTCCCGGTCCCCACGTTCAGGGGGCCGCTGATCGAGCTGAGCAGGGCCGCTCGGGTGGCGGCGGCCACGTCCGCCACGTAGACGAAGTCGCGGGTCTGGGTGCCGTCCCCGTAGATCATCGGGCGCAATCCCTGGACCAGCCGGGTTGAGGAGATCGCCACCACCCCGGCCTCTCCGGTGCCGTCCTGGCGCGGCCCGTAGACGTTGCCGAACCTGAGGGCGACGGTGCGCACCCCGCGTTGCCGGTAGGTCCAGAGATAGGTCTCCTCGCAGAGCTTCTCCGCGCCGTAGGCGGATCGGGGCGCCGGGGTCAGCTCCTCCGAAGCGGGGAGCCGCTCGGCGTCGCCGTACACCGCGCCTCCCGACGAGGCGATGAGGAGCGCTTCGCAGCCCGCCCGAGCGGCTGCCTCGAAGCAGGCCACCGAGCTGGCGAGGACCCGCCGGATGTGGTCCCCGGGGTCCCGAAGGGCTCGGTTCACGCCCCCCTTGGCGGCGAGGTGGACGAGCGCCTGGGGCCGGAAGCGAGCCAGGGCATCCGCCGCCTCGGGGCTGCCGGCGTCCGCCTCCAGGAGCTCGACCGTCACGGGCAGGGCGGCCCCGCAGGGGTGGGTGAGATCGTCGATCACCAGCACCGACAGCTGGTCGGCCGCGAGCAGCTCGACCAGGTGGGTGCCGATGAATCCGGCCCCTCCGACCACCGCAACCCGGGTGGGAGTCGAGGCCGTCTCCCCCCTCCCCGAAGGGGCCGTGACCGCGGTCTCCTCGGGGGTCACGGGCTCACCGGGGCCGGGGCGGCCTCGCCCTCGGGGATGCGGGGGCGCCCGAGGAGCATGATCCCGACCGCGCCGGCGATGCCGAGGGGGAGCGTCATCGCCACTCGCACCAGGACGGTGACCGCCACCGCGTCCACCTTGGTCAGCCCTCCGGCGACCAGGAGGGCAGCGGTGGTGACATCGGCGGCGCCGATGCCGAAGGGCAGCGTCGACACGCTGCCGATCACCTGGGAGACGCAGTAGGCGGCGATGGCGACGCCCAGCGTGACGCCGGCCCCGAGCCCCCAGACGAGCAGCAGGATCTGGAAGCCGCTGACCGCGAAGACGACGAGGCTGTAGAAGGCGAAGACGGCGCCGAGCCGGGGCGCCAGACCCAGCTCCTCGAGCTGCACCAGCGACCGGAGTATCCCGCCGACCAGCCCGTGGCGCTCGGGTGGGATGCCGGTCGTGAAGTAGTGCCGGGTGACCACGCTGGCCCACCAGGGGGAGGCGAGGAGGACCAGACCGACCACCGCCAGACCCGCCGTTTCGAGCGCGGGCAGGTAGATGGCGGCGGCGAGCACCCCGCCGACGATCCCGAGCTGGACGATGGTGACCAGCCGCTCGTACACCACGGTCGCGACCCCCGCACTCACCGGCACGCGGTCGTGATTGCGCCAGAGGTAGGGTCGCGAGAGGTCGCCGCTCGCAGCCGGGGTCAGCCAGCTGAGGGTCTGGCCCGCCAGGTCCACCCAGTTCATCCGGACGAACGGGACATGCTGGCCGAGGCGCGTGAGGAGGATCTGAGATCTCCGGGCACGGAGCAGGGTGGTCACGAGGTTGAGGGCTATCGCCACCCCCACCAGCTTCCAGGAGACGTGCCCGGCCTTGCTGACCACCTGCCCCGGGTTCACCTTGCGGACCAGGAGGTAGATGACCGCCGCACTGATGAGGAGCACGATCAGCTGTAGCCCGGCGAGGAGCAGTCGGCGTC
>PLXL01000078.1:457-5420 GCA_003153215.1 Candidatus Dormiibacterota bacterium | reverse complement strand
ACGAGGTCCTTCTCACCGAAGTTGCTGAGGATGATCACCGGCGTCTCGGCCGTCGGACCGTGCCGGCGAAGCTCCTGGAGCACCTCGAAGCCGTCCTTCCGGGGGAGACGGACGTCGAGGAAGACGATGTCCGGCAGCAGCTCCTTGGCCCGCTCCAGGCCCTCGACACCGTCGAACGCCACGTGAACCGTGTAGCCGTCCAGCTCGAGCTTGGTCCGGTACATCTCCAGGGTGTCCCGGTCGTCCTCGATCAGGAGGACGTCGATGACCGCGTCCTCGTCCGCCATCGCCTCCGCTGTCCTCCTCCGCTGGCGCCATCTCCGTGGCACCGAAAGCCTGCCGGCAGTATAGCCGCGCAACCGGGTCCATTCGGAGCGGGCGTTATGCGATGTGCAAACCCGCAATCCGATGCCTTCCGGCCGATCGGGGCAGGTCAGATTCGCACGTGGGCGATGTCCACGTCGGCCACGAAGTCGGGCCGCGGGATCCGATGCCGGTCGAGGGTCTGGAGCAGCCGGATCACATGCCGGGCCGCCTGCAGGTTCAGACCGTGGGCCTTGGTGAGCCGCTGGATCGCCTGGAGGGTGATCAGATCTCGCTGGGAGTAGCGGCGCCGGTTGGTGGGGGTCCGGCGGGGTATCACCAGGGCCAGGTGCTCGTACATCATCAGGGTCCGCGGGTGGACCGCCAGGATCTCGGCGGCCACGCTGATCGTGTAGATGGGCTTGTCGAGGCCGATCCGGGTGGGCTCGGAGCTTGCGGCCTGGGTCACAGCGGCCACGCTTTGGGCACCTCTCCGCCAGGAGACGCCTGGCGGTCGTGACCGAGGCCCCGGCGCTCCCCGCTGCCCGAATGGTAGCCGCCGCCCGGCGGTGGCAGGGGGTCGGCACCGGGCCCCCCGAGGGCTCGCGCCGCCGCCGGCCGGNNCCCGGTGGAGCCGTGCCTCTGGCGGGCGTCCGCCCCAGCCGAGGGACCGTGTGTAACCATTCCGGCCGCCAGCCCGTTGAAGAGGTGTGATGGCTGACGCGCCCCGACCCTCGGCCCCGAGCGGTCTCGACGACCTCGCCGTCCGGGAGCGCTGGCTCCGGCAGCGGCGAGCCCGCGACTTCGCGGGTCGGCGCTCAGGGCTCATCGCCCTCTGGGTGGCGCTGGCGGCGGTGGTCGCCTGGCTCATTATCGCGGGCTTCGCCGGCCTCGGCCACTAGCTGATCAGCTCGCGCAGGTCCTGTAGCTGGTTCCCGATCCAGCGGGTGACGTCGTTGCTCCGGATCACCTCGCGCATCCGCCCGGCTCGAGCCGCCTTCTGAGGCTCGTCCATCACCAGCCCGAGGAACAGCGCCTCCGCCGTCTCATCCACGTCGAAGGGATTGACGGTGAGGGCGAAGTCGCCGATCTCCTCGTGGGCGCCCGCGTTCTCGCTGAGGACCAGCACCCCGTCGCGGGTGTTGCAGAGCACCCCCTCCTTGGCGACCAGGTTCATCCCGTCGTAGATGGGGTTGACCAGGAGCACGTCGAAGCACTTGTAGGCGGCGATCGCCTTGTGCATGTTCTCCTCGACCTCGACGCGGATCGGCGTCCAGCCCCCGGCAGAGAAGCGCCGGTTGATCCTCGCCGCGACGGAGAGGACGCTGCCCAGATAGGAGCGGTAGTCACCGATGTCCTGACGGCTGGGCTGCAGGAACGCCCAGAACTGGACGCGGCGATGGAGGTCGGTGTGGGTTTCCAGCATCCTCTCGTATGCCAGGAAGCCGCGCACGATGTTCTTGCTGAGGTCGGTGCGATCCACCCGCAAGATCAGCTTCTCAGGCCGCCAGGACTCGATCCGGCGCTCCTCGTCCAGAACGCGCGGATCCACGACCTGCTCGGCGAAGCTGGGGATGTCGATGCTGATCGGGTAGTGGCGGACCCACACCGCCCGTCCCTGGTAGTAGACGGTGCGCTCGCGAAAGTCCACGCCCAGCCCCAGGTTCTCCTCACAGGTGAGCAGGAAGTTGCGGACGTCCCGGCTCGTCTGGAAACCGACGATGTCGTTGCCCAGCAGGCCTTGGACGATCTCGTCGCGGATCGGCTTGGGCAGGATCTTCCAGTACTGGGGGGTCGGCCAGGGGATGTGGACGAAATGCTGGAGCCTCACCTCGGGCACGCGCTCGCGCACCATCCTCGCCACCAGATAGAGCTGGTAGTCCTGGATCAGGACGAGGGCAGGGCGGTCGCCCGCCTCCGCCTCACGGATGACGCGGTCGGCGAACATCCGGTTGACCGCGACGTAGCCGTCCTGCCAGGCGTGGCGGGTGGAGGCGTCCACCACCGGCTCCCGCGCGAGGTCCCAGAGGTAATGCTGGATGAACCAGAGCAACGGATTGCTGATCACGTTGTAGTAGAGGTCGTAGGCCTCGGCGCTGGGCTGGATGAACGCCACCCGGTACTCGGTCCCGTCCGCCGTCTGCAGCTGGGCGGGATCGCCTCGAGCGGCGAGCTCGCGGTCCTGCTCGTCGCGCGCGGCCGCCACCCAGAGGGCGCCGGTCTCCGCGGCCAGCGAGGAGAGGGCGGTCACCAGTCCACCGCCACCCTTGACCAGCCGCTCCGGGCGTCCGAGCAGCGGATCCGCTGCCTCCAGGACCAGCGGGGCGCGGTTGGCGACGACGATCGGTCGCACGTGACCCAGCAGCCGGCGGGTGTAGGGTTCGAGCGCAGGCAGGGTCGGCCTCCTCTATGGCGGCGGGCGACCGGAGGACGAGCGCTCCAGTCGCCGCGGGTGCGCAGAGGAGCCGCCGCCGGCCGGCGCCGACATGACGCTACCAGTGTGGGATACCGGTCCGGGGGGCCGCGCGCTGGCCCGCCGCCTCTCCCGCCGCCGGCCGGGTAGACTCGGGCAGATGATGCGTCCTGCGAGCAGGTGGTGGCCTTCCGGCACCGGACGCCGGCCGGCAGTGCCGCTCGTGGACCTCTGAGGGTCTCGCGTGTCGCTCTTTGGACGCCTCTTCGGGTCCAGGCCGCCGGCCTCCTCCCCACCCAACGCGGCCGTGATCGCGGACGACCTGGTCGCCGGCCTCACCGCCGGAGGGGCCTCGCTCGACGCGGCCGTCGACGCCGCCCTCCGCCGCCATCTCGAGGCGGAGAGGCGCGCAGCCGAGGCGGAGAAGCGCGGCGAGAAGATCCCCTTCTGGCTCCGGAGGGAGGGGGGCGGCTCGGGCGAGATGGAGGACGCCCTCCGTGACCGCATCGCCCAGCGCCGCACCGGCGAGGACGATCGCTGACACGTGGGGGCCGCCACCGCCGGACACCACCCTTGCCTGACCCCGTGATACCCGCCGGCGTCCCCGAGCCGCGAGGGCCGCTCCGCCGGCTGGCCGTGGCCGTGGCCGGCCTGCTCGCGCTGCTCGTCTACGGCACCGCCGGGTACATGCTGCTCGAGGGCTACCCCTTCCTCGACGCCCTCTTCATGACCGTCATCACCGTGAGCACCGTCGGCTTCGAGGAGGTTCACCGGTTGGACGCCGCCGGAGAGGGGTTCACCATCTCGGTGATCGCTTTCGGGGTGATCGGTTTCCTCTACACCTTCGGTGTGCTGGTCGAGCTATTGTCGAGCGGAGAGTGGCAGCGTCACCGGAGGGTCCGTCGGGTGCAGCGCCAGTTGGATGACCTGCGCGACCACGTCATCGTCTGCGGGTACGGGCGCACCGGGCGCCAGGCCGTGCTCGAGCTGACCCAGTCCCAGCAGCAGTTCGTGGTCATCGAGTGGAACCCGGACGGGCTCGCGAGCGTCGAGCAGGACCGGGTGCTCCACGTCCTCGGTGACGCCTCCAGTGACGAGGTGCTGGAGCGGGCGGGCATCCGCCGCGCCCGGGCGCTCATCAGCGCCGTCGACTCCGACGAGCGCAACGTCTACATCGTGCTCACGGCGCGCACGCTCCGCCCCGACCTCTACATCGTGGCCCGCTCGTCCCATCCCGACTCCGCGGAGAAGCTGCGCCGCGCCGGCGCCGACCGGGTGGTGAGCCCGTACACGCTGAGCGGCCGGCGGATGGCGGCGCTCGCCATGCAGCCGGCGGTGGTCGACACCTTCGACCTGCTGGTGGGGGGCGCGGACACCTCGATGCGGGTCGAGGAGCTGGTCGTCGGGCCCGACGCCGGTCGCCGGCTCACCGCTCTCGACCTGCGCCGGTCCGGGGCCGTGCTGCTCGCACTCCGCTCCGGCGACGGTGCCCTGCGGGTGGGCCCCGGCGATGCCGAGGCGCTCCGTCCCGACGACATCGTGGTGGCGATGGGCACCCGAGACCAGCTCACCGCGCTGGCCGCCACCCTGGGCCCGGCGCCGGCGCGCCACTGAGAGCGGGGTCAGCAGCCTCGCCGCGCTGCCGCGGCTGCGCACCGGTGGGCCCCGTCGCGCACGGGTGCGCGTCGCGGCGACCGCGGGAACTTCCGGGCGCTCGACGGCGTCATCGGAGGGAACACCCTCCACGGAGAGTCTCCCATGCCTGACCCCGCCGCCCGCCCCTCGCCGATCTCGCGTCCGCTGGCCGCCCGGCTCGTCTACCTCCTCGGCGTGGCCGCAGTCGTCGCCACCCTCGTCCTCACCCGCTCGTCCGAGACGGCGCCGCCGGCGGCACTCGACCTGCACGCCGCCTCCTCCGCTGTCCAGGTGGGCCCGCCGGAGATCACCGTCACCGGCGCCGGCGAGGTCTACGGGACCCCCGACACCCTCAACGTCCAGATGGACGTTGCCAGCCAGGCGACCCACGCCAGCGACGCCCTCAGCCAGAACGAGCGCGAGACGAACTCCCTGATCCAGACCCTGAGCGGCAGCGGCGTCAACCAGAGCGACATCCAGACCGCGAGCCTCTCGGTCGACCCGGTCTATGGGAGCGACGGCCAGTCGATCACCGGCTACCAGGTGGACGAGACCGTGGCGGTGACCCTTCGCGACCTCAGCACCGCCGGCACCGTCCTCGACGCCGCGGCA
>PLXL01000078.1:0-318 GCA_003153215.1 Candidatus Dormiibacterota bacterium | reverse complement strand
CCCGGGCGGTCGCGCTGACCCCTCCCGGCCGGGTCAGACCGTGATCAGCGACTCCATCTCGGCCAGCGCCGCCGCCCGCTCCGGGTCTGCGAAGTGCTTGCGGGCGGGCTCGAGGCGGTCGATCAGCCGGTCGGCCAGGGCGGCCTTGGCGTCCATGGGGTGGAGCGCCCCGGTCGCGTAGGCCTCGCGCACCTCCTGGATCGACGAGAAGGTCACCGGACCGCCGTTCTCAGGCCTCCGCTCGACCCGGAGCTCTGCATCCCCGAGACCGAAGCAGAGCTGCTCGATCCAGTCCATCACCGGGTTCAGCTCGACCTC
>PLXL01000030.1:1720-6512 GCA_003153215.1 Candidatus Dormiibacterota bacterium | reverse complement strand
CCGCCGCGGGCGGTGTTGGTGATCCAGTGCTCCGACTCCCGGTAGATGGCGCAGATGGTCTCGCCGCCCACCACGAAGCTGCGGATGTCCCGTCCCGGCTTGTCGATGTGCTCCTGGATGTAATAGACGGAGTCGGCGGCGGAGCCGAGGGCGCGCTTGTGCTCGAGCACCGCCTCGGCGGCGTCGCGGTCATTGAGACGGGAGACCATCCGGCCCCACGAGCCGACCGCGGGCTTGATCACGACGGGGTAGCCCAGCTCGTCGATGGCGCGCAGCGCCGCATCGGGGGTGAAGGCGACCAGGGTTCGCGGGGATGGCAGGCCGTGAGCCGCGAGGGCCGCGCTGGTCGCGAGCTTGTCCCCGCAGATGGCGACCACCGCGGCGGTGTTGACGGTGGGCACCCCCTGCCCTTCCAGGACGCGGAGCGCGGCCAGCGCCCGGGTCTGGCTGAGGCTGCGGTCGAAGACGACGTCCCACCAGGGCGGGTCGGCGGCCGGGCCGCGGATGTCGAGGACGACCTGCTCGTCGTCGATCCGCTCCGGCTCCGCGCCGCGCGCGCGGAATGCCTGGAGGAGCAGCTTCTCCTCGACGCGGATCCGCGAGCAGAGGATGCCGATACGGGGAGAGGTCACTCGCCCCAGTCCTCCTCTTCGGGCGGCGCGACCTCGAGGCGGCCCGGGGTCAGCCCCCGGATCTCCAGGTCCGCGCCGCACTCCGGGCAGGAGACGATCTCACCGACCTCGGCGTCGCCGCCGATCGCCACCTGGGCGTCGCACTCAGGACATGCAGCGGTCACTGCAGCCATGGTCAGACCTCCTCAGCGTTCGGCATGGTCAGACCACCTCTTCGATGGCGGCCCAGCCGTGATTCTTGATCAAATCGACAAGCGAGCCGGCCTCGCTGATCCGGCGGGCGACCGCCGAGGGCGCCTCGCCCTGAAAGGTCCGGCCGCCGGCGACGATGGTGCCGTGCTCGATGTCGACCACGACCTCGTCGCCGTCCTGAACGGCGTCGTGGAGATCGGCGCAGCGGATCACGGGAAGCCCGAGGTTGACCGCGTTGCGGTAGAAGATGCGGGCGAAGGACCGCGCCACCACGGCGCTCACCCCGCTCGCCTTGATCGAGAGCGGAGCGTGCTCCCGGGAGCTGCCGCAGCCGAAGTTGTTACCCGCCACGATGACGTCGCCGGCGCGCACCGTCTCGTGGAAGTCGGGGCGGTTCTCGATGAAGCAGGCCTTGGCGAGCGCGGCTGGGTCGGTGGTCAGGTTGTAGCGGCCGGGCATGATGGCATCGGTGGAGATGCCGTCCCCGAAGCGGAAGACCCGCGCCATCAGTTCTCCTCCCGTGGGTCTGCGATGACCCCGGCCAGGGCGGACGCAGCCGCCACCGCCGGGTTGGCCAGGTAGATTTCGGCGTCCGGGCTGCCCATGCGGCCCGGGTAGTTGCGCATGCTGGTCGAGAGGGCGCGCTCGCCGGGGCCGAGAGTACCGTGCTGACGGCCCAGGCAGGGGCCGCAGCCGGCGGCCATCACCACGGCGCCGGCGCGCACGAAGGTGTCGATGTAGCCGCGCTCCAGCGCCTGCACGTAGGCGGTGCGGGTGCCCGGGATGATGATGGTCCGGGTGGTCGGGCTCACCTGCCGGCCCTCGAGCATGCCGGCGACGATCCCCATATCCTCGATCCGCCCGTTGGCGCAGCTGCCGATGAACACCTCGTCGAGGCGGGTGCCGGCCAGCTCGGAGAGGGGCCGCACGTTCTCGATCGCGGGCGGCGCCGAGACCTGGGGTTCCAGGTCGCTGACGTCGACGCGCAGCACCCCGGCGTAGGACGCTTGGCTGGGGCGCAGGTCGCCTCCGTCGGGGAGGTGGAGGTACTCCCAGGTCTTGGCGTCCACCTCGCAGAGCCCGCACTTGGCACCGAAGTCGACGGAGAGGTTGGAGAGGGTGAGCCGCTCCGAGAGTCCCATGGCGCTGACCGTCGGCCCGCCCCACTCGACGGCGAGGTAGTTGGCGCCCTCGGCGCCGAGCTGGCGGATGACGCTGAGGGCGAGGTCCTTGGCCTGGACTCCCCGGGCCAGCTTGCCGGTCACCTCGATGCGGAGGGTCTCCGGCACCCGGAACCAGGAGCGGCCGGTGGCCATGGTCACCCCGATGTCGGTGGAGCCCATGCCGGTGGCGAAGCATCCCAGCGCCCCGTAGGTGGTGCTGTGGGAGTCGGCGCCGACCACCACGCCGCCGGGGCGGATGAAGCCGCGCTCGACCATCACCAGGTGGCAGATCCCCTCGGCGAAGAGGTTGCGGATCCCGAACTCGGCGGCGAACTCACGGATGCGGCGGTGCAGCTCGCTGGCGGCCACGCTGTTCGAGGGGAACACGTGGTCGAAGCTGAAGACGGTCCGCGAGGCGTTCCAGATCGGCATCTCCAGGCTGCGGAAGGCGTCGATGGCGAGCGGCCCGGTGACGTCGTGGGCCATCACCGCGTCGACCTCGGCGACCACCGTGTCGCCGGCGTGGACGGGCCGGCCCACGCGCCGGCTGAGTATCTCTTCGACCAGTGTTCCCATCTCGGTTTGGATTCTCCTGACGTGTGGGTTAGGCGGCGGGGCTGGGCCAGCGGAGCAGGAGATCGTCCACCTGCTCGTCGGCGAGGGTTGCGGAGTCGGCGAGTCGCTTGATCTCGGCGGTGGCAGCGGCGATCTGCTCCTCGTCGAGGTCGAGCCCGAGGCTCGCGGCGCGGTCGCGGATGGCGTTGCGGCCGACCAGACGGTGGCCGATGAGTATCTGGCGATCCAGGCCATAACGCTCGGGCTGGAGCACCTCGTAGCTGCGCGGATCGCGGAGCACCGCGTTGCTGTGCATCCCCGCCTTGTGGGTGAAGGCGAAGGCGCCGGTGATGGGGGCGTTGAAGGGCACTCCGATGCCGAGGGTGGCGGCGACCTGGGCGTCGAGCTGGGGGAGGAGGTCGAGACGGTAGGACTCGACCCGCTCGGGAGACACCGTGCCGATCCTGGCGATGAGCCCGGAGAGGGAGGCGATCCCGTTGCGCTCGCCGATACCGAGCACGGTGGTGTCGATGTGGGTGGCGCCGGCCTCCAGGGCGGCCAGAGCGTTGGCCACCGCGCAGCCGGTGTCGTTGTGGCCGTGGAACTCGATGTCGCAGCCGACGGCGGCCCGCACCGCCACCACCATCTCCTCGACCTCGCGCGGGGTGGCGATTCCGACCGTGTCGGCGATGCCGACCCGGTTGGGTCCGCAGGCGTCGACGGCCCGGTACACGGCCAGGATCTCCTCGAGGTCGCTGCGGAAGGCGTCCTCGCAGCTGAAGCGGATTTCGCGGCCGGCGCTGCGGACATGGCTGATGACCCGGCAGGCGATGTCGATCACCTCGTCGAGGGAGCGGCGGTGGCTCGCCCGGCGGAGCACGTCGGAGGTGGCAAAGAGGACGTTGACGCCGTCCGCGCCGGCGGCGAGCGCCCGGTCCACATCCTCGATGGAGCAGCGAGTGTGGGTGAGCACCCGGGCCCGGGGACGGGCGGCGACCGCGGCCCGCAGGTCGGCCTCCGACTGGGGCGAGGCCGCCGGGGAGGTCATCTCGATGTAGTCGACGCCGAACTCGTCGAGGGCGGCGATGATCTCCAGCTTCTGGTCGGTGGTGAAGTCGGCCCCGGCGAACTGCTCGCCCTCGCGGAGGGTCGAGTCGATGATGGCCATGCGCTCAACGGTCATGCCCGCGCCTCCCCATCGGGCAGGGGCCCGACGGGGACCCCGCTACCTTCAGAGGGGCTCGCCTCACCCCGCCATGCTGGAGGCGCCTGCGACATGGCGTCGAGCACCGCCGCGGTCATCTCGCCGGTCGAGCTGGTGCCGCCCAGGTCGGGTGTGCGTGCTCCGGCGTCGAGGGCCGCGTCCACCGCGGTGCGGATCTCCGCCGCCACCTCGGGGAGCCGGAGCGAGTGCTCGAAGAAGAGGGCGACGCTCAGGATGGAGCCCACCGGGTTGGCGATGCCGCGCCCGGCGATGTCCGGTGCGGTGCCGTGGATCGGCTCGTAGAGGGCGGGGCCGCCGTCGGGATTGAGGCTGGCCGAGGCCATCAGGCCGAGCGAACCGCTGATCGCCGCCGCCTCGTCGCTCAGGATGTCGCCGAAGAGGTTCTCGGCGACCACCACGTCCAACCCTGACGGCTGCTGGAGCATGCGCAGCGCGAAGCTGTCGATGAGCTGGTGATCGAGGGCGACGTCCGGGTTGTCAGCAGCCAGCTCGGAGGTGACGTCGCGCCAGAGCCGCCCGCTCCAGAGGGCATTCGCCTTGTCCACCGAGGTGAGGTGGCGGCTCCGGCCGCGGGCCAGTTCAAACGCGAAGCCGACGACGCGCGCGATCTGCTGGCGACTGTAGGTGATGGTGTCATGGGCGCGCTCCGAGTCGCCCTCGCCGCTCCGGCCGTGAGCGCCGTAGTAGGCGCCGGCGGAAAGCTCGCGTACGACGATGAAGTCGGTGCCGCGGGTGACCTCGGGCCGCAGCGGGCCGCAGCCGGAGAGGGCNNGCGTCGGCCTCCCGGCAGAGCTGCAGTGTCGCTTCGGGGAGGGGGCGTCCCTCCGCCTCGATGGCGGCTCCGGCGATCGGCCGCTCGGTCAGTTCCAGGGGGAGATGGCGGGTGGAGGCGGCGCGTTCGAGGACGCTCACCGCGCTGGCGATGACCTCCGGGCCGATGCCGTCGCCGGGAAGGACGACGACACGGATCGCGTGTGATTGCGACTCAATGCTCATGGGACTCCCGCGGACTGCTTCTGAACTGC
>PLXL01000030.1:682-1688 GCA_003153215.1 Candidatus Dormiibacterota bacterium | reverse complement strand
CGGGGAGAGGGCCCGGGTACACTCCCCACCAGTGGACGCGAGCCTCCGCCGTGCGCTCACCGAGGCCATGGGGCCCGACTCGGTCCGCCCGGGTGGATCGATCCTCGCGCCGCGGACCCCAGCCGGAGTCGCTGTGGCACTGAAGATCGCCCAGGAGCACCGGCTGCCCGTCCACATCACCAGCGGGGCCGGTGATGCGGCGACCGCTCCGGCGGGGGGCGCCGTCCTCAGCCTTGCCCGTCTCGCGGCCGTCCGCGTCGACGCCTCCAACGGCGTCGCCCGGGCCGAAGCCGGGGCCACTCTCACCGCCCTTGCCACCGCCCTCGCGAAAGCCGGCATGGCCGTCCCGGGCCTCAGCGCCGATCCCGGCTCGGACCACGTCGGCGCCCTGATCGCCCGCGGCGGGCTGCCCCGCCGGAGCCTCACCGGGATCGAGGCCGCCCTTCCCGGCGGCGACCTGATCCGGCTGGGCGGAGCGGTCCTCAAGGACGTGGTCGGCTACGACATCGCATCTCTGCTCCTCGGGAGCCGGGGCAGGCTCGCGGCGATCGTCGCGGTCCACCTCCGGTTGGTCCCGGCCGCGGTCGCCGTCGAGGTCGCCGCGCCGGCCGGCCCGTGGGACGTCGGCGAGCTGACCGGCGTCTTCGATCCGGAGGGTATCCTGGTCAGGCCTGAGGGCTGATCAGACCGGCGCCGGGGGGGCGGCGACCTGGGGCGGCACGTAGGTGACCTTGGCGAGCTTGCGGTTCTCGTAGTCGAGGGCGAGGAGCCCCCCCTTCGCGCACTGGAGATGGTGCAGGGCCCAGGGACGGCGGTGCAGGTACGTGATCCAGAAGGCCTGGATGGGGTCACCGTGGCTGACGCAGATGCCGGTCTCGTCTCCCACACTCTCCAGCACCCGCTGGAGCGACCGTTCCACCCTCGCCGCCATCGCGCCGACCTTCTCATCGCGCCGGAGGAGGCCGGGGTAGGCCATGTGCACCCACCAGAGTGGCCGCCGCCACGG
>PLXL01000030.1:0-676 GCA_003153215.1 Candidatus Dormiibacterota bacterium | reverse complement strand
CCAGCCTCTGACCGAGCGATTCGGCCTGGGCGAGGCCCTTTTCGCTCAGGCCGAAGCCGGGCAGGTATCCGTAGAGGACCCCGCGCGGGTTGGCCACGTCGCAGTGGCGGACGAGGTAGAGCCGGGTCCTCTGCTGCACTGACGCGATGCTAGCAGCGGGCGCGCAGTCCCCCGGCCTCATCGCGTAACCACACACCCGTCACCCGGTCCCCGAGATGCCGCAGGGCGTTCACAGTTCGATGACGCGCTCGTTCGTCTGCCTTGACGGCCCGCCACGATCTGCAGAGCGGATCCACAAGGACCGCCAAAAGCCCATCGGGTCTCCCGCGTGGCTCGGAGCCCGAACGGGTGCCCATCGCGGAGTCACAGGTAGGAAACAGTGGCTGTAAGTGCCCAGCGACGCCGCCGCGTCCTCGTCGCCGTTGTCGCCGCTCTGATCGCGGCCGGGGCGTTTTACCTCGCCATCGAGTACACGAACAAGACGGCGGCGCCCGCGACGGGGGCCACGACCACCCCGACCGCTCCCGCCCTCACGACCGCGACCGTGGTGGTGGCCAGCTCCGACATCCCCGTGGGCACCCTGCTGACCGCCAGCAACCTCAAAACAAAGCCTGTCGCGACGGACGCCCTGAGCCTGCTCACGGCCGCCGGCGGGGCTGATTACCCAACCATCGCC
>PLXL01000193.1 GCA_003153215.1 Candidatus Dormiibacterota bacterium | reverse complement strand
GGCGTCCAGCGCCGGAGCATACCACCTCAGTCCCGCGGGTCCACCACTGCCCACCGGGCATGGAGGAGCAGCTCGCGGGCGCCCCGGGCCCCGAGGACGGGTGAGGCCATGCTGGAGACCACTGTCCAGCCCGCCGCCTCCACCCCTGCGGCGGCCGCCACCAGCGCGGCAGCCAGGCTGGGGTCGTCGATCGGGGCGGTGGCCCGTCGGAGCTCGAACATCGGCTTGACCAGGCCGACGAGGTCGGCTCGCGGGGCGAGGTGGATGCGGTCGAGCTGGCCGGCGGCGGCGCTGAGCGAGAGGTACGAGACGTCGATGCTCACCACCTCGACCGGGTCGGGGATCATGCCCGCGGTGAGGTCGCCCACGTTGGTCGCCTCCAGGTTGACCACGCGCGGGTCCTGGCGCAGCGACCCGAGGAGCTGGCCGTGGCCCGCGTCCACGGCGTAGACGCGCCGCGCACCCGCCTCCAGGAGGACCCGGGTGAAGCCTCCGGCGGCCGCGCCCACGTCGAGGGCCACCCGTCCTCTCACGTCGATGCCGAAGGCGGTGAGGGCGGCGGAGAGCTTGGCCTCGCCGCGCAGGCTGGCCGGACGCCGGCGCCGGACCTGCGTGCCGGCCGGGACGCGCGCCTCGGGGTTGGTGACGACCAAGCCGTCGACCTCGATCTCCCCGCTCGCCACCAGGAGAGCGGGGTCACCGCCGGGCTCCAGCTCGGCGGCAAGATCGGCGAGCCTGCGGAGGCGGCGCGTCACCGTTCTCGACGAGCCGGCGATGCCCGGCGCGGGTCGCCCCGCGCTCTCAAGTCGGCCGTTTGCTCGCGACCTCGTCGTTGAGCAGGGCGATGAGATCGGGAGCGCTCCGCTGCTCGTTCCCGCCGCGGCGCGTGTCACGCACGGTGACCACGTCGTCGCCACGCTCGACGTCGCGCTTGCCAACCACGACNNCCGCCGCCTCGAGGCGCCCGACCAGGCTCCGAGCGCACTCCATGACCGCCTCGACGTCGTCCTGGACCGGCACCACCTCGACCTGGACGGGAGCCAGCCAGAGGGGAAGCTGGCCCGCGAAGTGCTCGAGTAGGATGCCGACGAAGCGCTCCAGGGATCCGTAGATGACACGGTGGATGGTGACCGGCGTGCGCGGCGAGCCCGAGGCGTCGATGTACTCGCAGCCGAAGCGCCGGGGCTGCTGGAAGTCGAGCTGGATCGTCCCCGTCTGCCAGGAGCGGCCGATCGCGTCCTTCATCAGGATGTCGATCTTGGGCCCGTAGAAGGCCCCCTCGCCCGCCTCGACGGTGAAGGGGATGCCGACGTTGCCCTCCAGGATGCGCAGCAGCGCCGCCTCGGCTCGATCCCAGGTCTCCGGATCGCCCATGAAGTCTGCGGGCCGCGTCCCGAGCCGGAGCGAGTACTCGAGGTTGAAGATGCCGTAGTAGATGCGCGTGATCTCGAGGATGCGCGCGTACTCCTCCTCGATCTGGTCCTCGGTGACGAAGATGTGGGCGTCGTCCTGCATGAACTTGCGCACCCGCAGCAGTCCGTGCAGTGTGCCCGAGCGCTCGAAGCGGTGCAGCGGGTCGATGTCCGAGTAGCGGAGGGGCAGCTCCCGGTAGCTGTGACGCCGGAGGTTGTAGATGACGTGGGCGTTGGGACAGTTCATCGGCTTGAGGCCGTAGGTGGTCTGCTCGTCCACCGGGAAGAGGAACATGTCGTCGCGGTAGTGGTCCCAGTGCCCCGACGTCTCCCACAGGCTCTTCTCGTTGATGAGCGGGGTCATCACCTCGTGGTATCCGCGGGCGCGGTGGTCCTTGCGCCAGAAGTCGATCAGCTCGTTGAGCACGATGACGCCGTTGGGCAGCCAGTAGGGCATACCGGGGGCCGACGCGTCGAAGTGGAACATCTCGAGCTCGCGGCCCAGGCGCCGGTGATCGCGGCGCTCGGCCTCGGCGAGGCGGTCCAGGTAGGCGGCGAGATCGGCCGGGCTGAACCAGGCCGTCCCGTAGACCCGCTGGAGCTGGGGGTTGCGCTCGTCGCCGCGCCAGTAGACGCCGGCCACGCGGAGCAGCTTCACCGCGCGGAGGGCGCCGCTGTCGGGTACGTGGGGCCCGCGGCAGAGGTCGACGAAGTCGCCGGTGCGGTACACGCCCACGCTGGTGACCTCCGGGGCGAGCCGGTCGATGATCTCCACCTTGAACGTCTGGCCCATCCCGCCGAAGAGACGCCGGGCCTCCGCGCGCGGCATCACCTCACGGTGATACGGGACGCGCCGCTTGACCAGCTCGACCATCCGTCCCTCGATGGCCGCCAGGTCCCCGTCGGTGAGGTGACGGTCCTCGGGGAGAAGGAAGTTGTAGAAGAAGCCGTCTTCGATCGATGGCCCGACGTCGTACTGCGTCCCCGGGAAGAGCTCGCAGACCGCCGCAGCCATGAGGTGGGCGGCGCTGTGCCGAACGATGTCCAGGGTCAGCTCAACCGGGGCCTCCAGGGGCAGCCCGGCCTCGGCGGCATCATCGACGTCCTCTGGCATGGTGGCCGCATTGTACGGAAGCGGCGCCTGCCGGTCATGCGGCCCGGCGTGCCGGAGCGCCGGGGGTGCCCGGACGGCGACGGAGGGCGCAACCGGCCCCCGTGCCGCAGGGTTCGTGAACTGCTCAGGCGG
>PLXL01000004.1 GCA_003153215.1 Candidatus Dormiibacterota bacterium | reverse complement strand
GGAAAGGGAGTCGAACTCCCCTAGGTCACGGGCCGCCACCGACGCCCAGGCGGGTGAGCACCTCGGGCCACGGGGTCCCGGGCTGATGCGCGCACCTCGGGCAGAGGATCGCCATGTGGGGCCGATCACCCATTAGCCCAACGGACGCTGCGGGCGGATTGTCGATCTCTGTCAGATGGTCCATGCACAAGCCCATCCCGCAGACGGCGCACACAGCCACCGCTTCCCTTTCGGTGCCGGCCTTAGCCTCAAGGTAGCAATTCACCGCTATCCACCTCACCTACGGACCGTGGGCGACAACCGGTTGACACGGCCCAACTGGAACCCGAACGGCGCGAAGCGCTCAACCTTAGCACCCGCCCGCCACTCCTCTATGTGATCACTCAAGTAAAGCACTGGATGGTTGGCTTATCAAGGGCGGATGTGCCTAATGCGATGTGGGTCCATCGACCACGAACTGCACATTTCGCTATGCTCAAACCGATCAACGCAAGGGATACGCCATGGCTTAGGCTGGCCGCGCCTCGGCTGAGCCTACGGGGAGCGATGCACCTCTTCAGCCCACCCCACGAGTAGGGGCGAACGGCGCGGGAGCCATAAGGAAGTCGCAACGAATCTCGGAGGTGGAGGGGCCGCCATCGCTGATGGCGATGCACTAGAGGTCTCCCAAGGTCCAGAAGACCCCCGAAGGCTACGGGATCCCCGTCCCCAAGCGTGGGGAGTTTGGCGCGAATCTAGACAAGCTACTCAAGGCTCCCCAGCCACCCGAGAGGGTCGCCGGGCGCGGGGTGCTGCCTCGCAACCGCCAGGGCAGGGCGGTTGAGCCCTCCGCTGGGGCGCGGGGGCTGCTTGTAACAAGATCCGTGTGAATTTGCTTAATTCGCCCCAGGCACGGCCCGTGGCGGAGCGAGAGGGATTCGAACCCTCGATACCAGTTGACCCCGTATACCGCATTTCCAGGCCCCCGAAAGGGGTGGCGCAGGGGGGTGCAGGGAGGCATTTTGAATTCGCTGGAGGGTGCGGCCAGGCGGCGTCGGCCAGGGTTGGGCGGCCCCGTTGGGACTCTATTGGGACTCAGAGGACCGAGTCGGAGCCCCCCGATCGCGGCGTTCACGCCAGCACCGGTTGGCCTATCACCCGGGGGCTGCCGCGGCGCCGATCAGCTTCTGCGGCGCCGATCAGCTTCTTAGGACAACCTCTCTTCATAGGCACTCGGTTGCTGTCCAACCGAAGTAAAGCATCGGTCACCGGCGTCTAACTAATCGCCGTCGTTGATCTGGAAGCCTTCGTTGAGAAGCTCCGCGAGGAGAGTCGGCGATGAGCGCCACCCCGGAGAGCCGCGAGCGAGTTCAGTCGGCCATCTTCCCTACACTCCCGTGGCAGGGTCGTTACCGTGCCGCCGCAACATCCGGTGGGTCGTTGCATTCAATGCACGTATCAGCATCATCGGTATTGTGAAGGCGTGAAGGACAGCTCATCCATGGATGCCGTTGCCCCCCTATCCGATCGCGCATCAACTGCCGCTCGGATGGATCCGCCCCGCCGCCACGTCCGCCTGCGCATTGCCTGCGCAATCCTCCCCGTGCTGTTGCTGGCCCTGACGCCGGCTGGGCCCCTCGGTATGACGGCCGCCGCCCAAGGTACCGTGACGACACTGTGGGGCATCGACACTACGGACAGCGTCCAGCAGGACAACGACCTCAGCAACACCCAGACCGTCCTCGGGGCTCTTCCTCAGTTCGTCGGCCGGTATCTCGTATGGGATACGGACCTGACGAGCGCGGAGGCGCAGTACATCCAGAACGCAGGAGCGTCGATCCTTCTGATCGACAGCCCCAACCAAAGCTTCACCTCCGCAACCAGCGACGCGCAGCAGGCGATCGCCAAGGCGCAGAGCCTTGGGGTGCCCGTGGGGACGGCCATCTTCCGCGACGTCGAAGCGGACTCTCCGATCACGACCAGCTACATCACCGGCTTCTACGACGCATTCCAGGGCAGTGAATACGTGGCCGGCTTCTACGAGAACCCGGGCAGTGGTCATCCGTTCGAACCGCAGTACTGCGACGCGGTCTCCCAGAACTCAGCCATCGCGACCATGCCGCTGTGGTCGAGCGAGCCCGAGCTGGAGTCGTCCACGCCGTATCAGTCGGCGGCTCCATCCTGGCCTCCGGAGACCCCGAGCTGCGCCAACACGACGGTGGCCTGGCAGTACCTGGAGAACGGGGTGAACACTAGCAGCTGGCCGGGCAACTCTCCGAACGTGGACGTCGATGAGTTTGATACCAGTTACGACGGTTTACTGTGGGACTATGCCGCCGGTGGCATCGACACCACGAACTGGAAGATGGGGATGATGTCGGGCACGAGCCCGAGCATCACGGCGCTTGCCGGTGGAGGCTACGAGGCGGCCTTCCAGGCCACCAACACCAACCTCTGGACGGCCGGAACGACTGGCACTACGGACTGGCAGATGGGGATGATGTCAGGCACCAGTCCGAGCATCATCGCGCTCGCCGGTGGCGGCTACGAGGTGGCCTTCCAGGCCAACACGAGTGACCTGTGGACAGTTGGAACGGACGGCGCCAAGGACTGGCAGATGGGA
>PLXL01000258.1:6240-9471 GCA_003153215.1 Candidatus Dormiibacterota bacterium | reverse complement strand
GGCGGCCCCCTGCGCGACCGGTTCGGGGTGACCTTCCGGCTCGACTACTACGGTGCCGAGGAGCTGACCGCGATCATCGTCCGCTCGGCGCGGCTGCTGGGGGTCGAGATCACCCCGGCGGGGGCGAGCCTGCTGGCCGGGCGCGCCCGCGGGACGCCCCGGGTCGCCAACCGGCTGCTCCGGCGCGCTCGCGACTATGCCCAGGTGCGTGCCGGGGGGAGCATCGACGAGGAGGTTGCCGCGGCCGCCCTCGGCATTCTCGGCATCGACGAGCTGGGCCTCGACGAGATGGACCGGCGGGTGATCGAGACGCTCTGCGGGGCCCTCTCCGGGCACCCGTCGGGGGTCCAGACCATCGCCGTCTCGGTCCAGGAGGAGCCCGAGACGATCGAGGACGTCGTCGAGCCCTACCTGATCCGGCTCGGGCTGGTGGTCCGCACCCCGCGCGGCCGGCTGGCGACCGCAGCCGCCTACCGCCACCTCGGACGCACCCCGCCGCCGGGCGCCCCAGGTGCCGGGGGAGGGGGCCAGGAGGTCCTCTTCGGGGCGTGAGGGGGCCGGAGAGGGCATGAGCCGCACCCCCTTCCGTGAACTCGACACCGAGAGCGGTGACCCGCTCGGCTACACTTCGCGGTCGTGAACTGGCTGCGGGTCACCAAGTGGAAGGTGGCGACGATCTTCGTCGTCCTGATCGTCGCCGTCCTGGTCGACGTCTTCAACCCGAACGTGTTCGGCTACGACATCACCCTGCACAAGGGGCTGGACATCGTGGGCGGCTCGGAGCTGACCATCGCCATCTGCAAGGGGCCGGACAACCCGGTGGACGCCGACCCGCCCTGCCGCTCCGGGCCCCGGAACGGGATCACGATCACCCAGGCCCAGACGGACACCATCCCGGTGCTGCAGAACCGGGTCAATGCCCTCGGTGTCTCGGAGGCCAGCGTCCAGCCGGTCGGCAGCGACCAGATCTCGATCGAGCTGCCCGGGGTCTCGCTGGCCAAGGCTGACAGCATCCTCGGCACCACCGCCCTGATCCACTTCGCCGCCGCGGCGTCCGGGGCCCCGCCAACCGCCGCCGCCAAGAACTCCGACTACTGCATCCAGAACCCGACCAACGGGTTCTGCGTGGACCAGGACGACCTCTTCCAGTCCTCGCAGCTGGACAACGCCCAGTACTACCCGTCCGGGTACCACTGGAAGATCGACAACAACCTGCCGGCGGCGGACATCGTCAGCTCCGCGCTGGGTACCGACTCGAGCGGCAACCCGGCCGTCGACATCACCTTCAACTCAGCCGGTGGCAGTGAGTGGAACAAGGTCACCAGCGCGGCCAACAAGGTCTACAGCGACAACGGCTGCTCCACCGGCACCAGCTGCCCGGCCCCCTCCATGGTCGCCATCTTCCTGGACACCCAGGTGATCAGCGCCCCGGTCGTGGAGGGGGCCTCCAGCACCAGTACCCAGATCACCGGTCTGAGCCTGACCGAGGCCCAGTCCCTGCAGTCGCAGATCAACTCCGGGGCGCTCCCCGCCGAGATCGGCGTGGTCGAGCACGACACGGTGGGGGCCACCCTCGGCGCTCAGACGGTCACCGCCACCCTGCTCGCCGGCGCCGTCGGCCTTTTGGTCGTGATCCTCTTCATGATCGGCTACTACCGCTTCCCGGGCGTCCTGGCGAGCATCGCCCTGATCCTCTACAGCATCATGAACCTGGCCGCCTACAAGCTCCTCGGGGTCACCGTGAGCCTGGCCGGGCTGGCCGGCTTCGTGTTATCGGTCGGCATGGCCGTCGACGCCAACGTTCTGATCTTTGAACGCACGCGCGACGAGNNATCGTCAAGGGCTTCGCCATCACCCTGGGCATCGGCGTCGCCATCAGCTTCTTCAGCGCAGTCCTGATCACCCAGTCGCTGCTGGGTGTGATGCTGCGCTGGAGGGTCGGGAGAAACCCCACCCTCTACACGGAGATCCACCCCGAGTACCAGGAGCAGCACCGGACCGGGCGNNGGCATCATCGCCATCGTCGGCTGGGGATTCCGGCTGGGCATCGACTTCGCGGGAGGCGACCAGATCCAGGCGGCCTACATGACCCCGGTGACATCGGCGCAGCTGGTGAGCACCGTCAACAAGGCCGTGCCCGGGCTGCAGCCCACGGTCCAGAGCTTCGGCAAGAACACTTCCGGCTATGACGTGTACCTGGTCCAGACCCTCCCCACCGGCGAGGTCCAGACCATCTACAACGCCCTGGACGCCACCTACCACTTCCAGCCGGGGCAGGAGAGCGTCAACACCGTCGGTCAGACCATCGCCAGCAGCGCGGTGGGCCAGGCGATCGCCCTGGTGCTCATCTCGTCGCTGATGATCGCTCTCTACCTGGCCTACCAGTTCGGCAAGCAGCGCCAGGTCAACCGCTGGCGGTTCGCGGCGTGCACCTTCTTCAAGCTCCTCCACGACATCTTCGTGCTCGCCGGGATATGGGCGATCCTGGGTCACTTCAGCTCACTGGGCCAGGTCGACAACTACTTCATCACCGCCGTGCTGACCGGTATAGCGTTCTCCATCCACGACACCATCGTGGTGTTCGACAGGATCCGGGAGAACCTCCGGGTCGGGCCGCGCTTCACCTTCGACCAGATCGTCAACCTCTCGACGGTGCAGACCATGGCCCGCTCGCTCAACACCTCGTTGACGGTCGTCTTCGTGCTGCTCGCTCTGGTGCTCTTCGGCGGGGCGTCGATCCAGGGCTTCGTGCTGGCCCTCCTGATCGGCATCGTGACCGGCACCTACAGCTCGATCTTCAACGCCTCGACCCTCCTGGTCGCCTGGAACAAGGCGCGCCCGGAGAAGACCGCCGGCCGTCCCCAGCGCGGCGTCGTCGCGCGACCGGCACGCGCCAGCTGACGAGCGTCGCCCCCGCCCCCGGCACACTCGCGGGGCGGCCCCACCCGATACGATCGTCCCACCCGTGTCGATGAGCCGTCCCGACGTCGCCGCCCTCGCCGACCTGCTCCGCCCCGCCCTCCAGCAGTCCGGGGTCCTGCTGGTCGAGGTGCAATGGAAGGGGAGCGGACCGGGGAGCCTGCTCCGGCTGGTGATCGACCGCCCTGGAGGGGTCGGCCTCGACGACTGCGAGCGGGCGTCGCTCACCGCCAGCGCCATCCTCGATGCCTACGACCCGATCGAGACCCGCTACTCGCTGGAGGTCTCCTCCCCGGGGGCGGAGCGACCGAT
>PLXL01000258.1:0-6224 GCA_003153215.1 Candidatus Dormiibacterota bacterium | reverse complement strand
CGCCCGCCCGCCAACCGCCCCGGTGACGGCGACATCCTGGAGGCGGTCGCCGAGCTCGCCGCCAACGCGGGCATCAGCGAGGACGAGCTGACCGAGATCGTCGGGCGGGCGATCGTGGAGACCTACCGGCGCCTGGTCGTCGACGATCCCGGCCTCACCGCCCAGGTCGACTTCCGGAGCGGCGTCCACGACGTGCTCCGTCCCGACCCCGCGGGCGGAGAGACGGTGATGGCACCGCTCACCGGCGACGCCGCCCGCCAGGCGGCCCAGGCCGTCCGCAGCGCGGTCCTCGACCGGCTCCGCAACGCCGGGGCGGATCGGGTGATCAGCGAGGCCACGACCCACCGCGGTGAGCTGATCGATGCCATTGTGGAGAGCCCCGCGGGCGGCAGCTGGTACCTCCGCGCCGGGGAGACGACGGTGGTCCTGCCTCTCGAGGAGCAGGCGATGGGGGAGGAGCTCGCTCCGCGCCAGCACCTCAAGGTGGTCATCCTCGAGGGCCGGCGGCGCGCCCGCGACGCGGTGGTGGTGGCGTCCCGGTCCCATCCCCAGCTGGTCCGGCTCCTCCTCGAGCAGGAGGTGCCCGAGCTGGGGCGGGGACAGATCATCATCCGCGCCATCGCTCGCGAGGCCGGCCGCCGCACCAAGGTGGCGGTGGAGGCGATCGATCCCGACATCGACCCTCAGGGCGCCTGCATCGGGCCCCACGGCATGCGGCACCGCGCCATCACGTCTCAGCTCGGCGCCGAGCAGCTGCAGATCGTCCGCTTCGACCCCGATCCCGCCCACTACGTGGCCAACGCGTTGATCCCGGCGCCTGTGGTGGGCGTCGAGCTGGACCCGCAGACCCGGACCGCCCACGTGACCGTCGACCCCACCAAGCTCTCCCTCGCCATCGGCCGGGGAGGGGAGAACGCCCGTCTCGCCGCTCGCCTCACGGGGTGGCGCATCGACATCACGGCCACGGAGCCCGCCGCGGAGGCGACCGCGGAGGAGCCATCGTGAGCCCGCCGGAGAGTGCAGACGAGGCGAACGAAGCAGATCGGGCCCCAATGCGCACCTGTGTGGGGTGCCGGCGCCGGCGGCCGCGCCCCGAACTGGTCCGTCTGGTCGCGGGGGCATCGGGAGCGGTTATCCTGGACATCCCCGCCCGTGCGCCCGGCCGCGGCGCCTATCTCTGCCGGGATTCGGGCATGGCCTGCCTGCGGGTCGCCCAGCGGCGCCGCAGCCTGAGCCGATCCCTGCGGGTGGGGGAGAATGTCATCGACCCCGAGACACTGGGCCATCAGCTCAGCGAGCTCGCCGAGGAGGAATCACCGTCGCCACCATGAAGAAGATCCGACTGCCGGCCAGTCTCACGGTCAGGGAGCTGGCCGACCGGCTCGGTGTGCCCGGTGCCCAGCTCATCACCTACCTGATGCAGAACGGGGTGATGGCGGCCCTCAACCAGTCGGTCGACTTCGACACGGCCGCGCTGGCCGCCGACAACTTCGGCTTCGAGGCGGAGTCGGAGGAGGCCCTCGCCAAGGAGGCTGCGACTCCCTCCGCCGGCAGCCCGCTGCGGCCGCGCCACCCCCTCCTCGACCTCTCGGGCGAGGACCCGGCCACGCTGGTGCCCCGCCCTCCGGTGGTCGCCGTCCTCGGGCACGTCGACCACGGCAAGACCTCGATCCTCGACAAGATCCGGACCACCAGCGTGGCCGCGGGCGAGGCGGGAGGCATCACCCAGCGGATCGGCGCCTACCAGGTGGAGCGCCAGGGCCGGCTGATCACCTTCATCGACACCCCGGGCCACGAGGCCTTCAGCGCCATGCGGGCCCGCGGGGCGGACGTCACCGACATCGCCATCCTGGTGGTTGCCGCCGACGACGGCGTCATGCCCCAGACCGAGGAGGCGATCCACCACATCCGGAGCGCCGGGGTGCCGCTGGTCGTGGCCCTCAACAAGTCCGACAAGGACGGGGCCAACCCCGACCGCGTCCTCCAGCAGCTCGCGGAGCACCAGGTCCTGCCCGAGAGCTACGGCGGCGACGTGCCCACGGTGGCGACCAGCGCCGTCACCGGCCAGGGCATCGAGGACCTCCTCGACACCATCCTGCTGGTGAGCGACGTGGTGAGCCCTCCCCGGGCAAACCCCGACCGGCTCGCGGTGGGGACTGTCATCGACTCCGAGTTGGAGCGGGGGAGGGGCCCGGTGGCCACTGTCCTGGTCCAGAACGGCACCCTCCGGATCGGCGACAACGTGGTCGTCGGCCGCGTCTATGGCAAGGTCAGGGCGCTCACCGACGATGCTGGCCGCCGGGTCAAGGAGGCGGGACCCAGCAAGCCGGTCCAGATCACCGGCCTCACCGACGTCGCCACCGCCGGCGATGTCCTCCAGGTGATGGAGACCGAGAAGGCGGCGCGGGCCCTGGCCGAGCAGCGCACCAATGAGCAGCGGGCGAGGGTCGCCCAGCCTGTCCGGCGGATCACCCTCTCCGACTTCGCCGCCGTGCAGGGCGAGACCAAGACCATGACTCTCGTCCTCAAGGCCGAGGCCAACGGTTCGCTGGAGGCCCTCCGCAGCCAGATCACCAAGCTCGAGGACCCCAACGTCACCATCAAGATCGTCGGCGAGGGGGTCGGCGCGGTGGGGGAGGCGGACGTCAACCTCGCCGCGGTCTCCCAGGCCATCGTCATCGGCTTCAACGTGCATCCCGACGACCGCGCCAAGGCCGCCGCCGAGGAGCTGGGCGTCGACGTCCGCTTCTACGACGTCGTCTACCAGGTCACCGACGACATCCTGAAGTCGATCCGGGGGATGTACGAGCCGTCCTTCATCGAGGTCTACCAGGGCCGTGCCGAGGTTCGCAAGGTCTTCAGCGTCGACGGTCGCCCGGCGATCGCCGGCTGCCAGGTGGTGGACGGCAAGATCACCCGCGCCGCCACCTGCACCGTGCGCCGCGACGGCCGCGAGGTCGGCCGGGGCAAGATCGACGCCCTCAAACGGTTCAGGGACGACGTTCGCGAGGTTGCCCGCGGCTACGAGTGCGGCATCACCCTCGACGGCTTCGCTGACTTCGCAGAGGGCGACGTCCTCGAGGCACACGTCACCGAGCAGCAGAACATCTGACCGTGCCGGCGCAGATGCCTCACGCCAAGAGCAGAGGTCGCCCCGGCGATCCCGGTGCGTCCCGATTCCAGCCTGTGCTCAGCCCGTCCTCCCGGCCGCCGCGCCCCGAGCGGATCGCCGAGCAGCTCCGCCAGGAGCTCTCCACATTGATGCTCACCGAGATGAAGGACCCGCGGGTCCACCTCGCGTCGGTCTCCCGGGTGAGCATCGCTCCCGACCTGCGCACCGCCACGGTGATGATCTCGGCGGTCGGGGATGATCCCGAGCGCCGGGCCGTGGTGGACGCCATGCGCCACGCCGAGGGTTACCTCCGCGCCCAGCTCGGCCACCGGTTGGAGAACCTGAAGAGCGCGCCGCACCTTCAGTTCCAGCTCGACGAGTCGATCGCCTACTCGGTGCGGATGAGCAGCATGCTGCGGGAGCTCGATCCCGGCCCCACCCCTGACGCCGTCGCCGGCGAGGAGCCGTCGTGACCGTGGCCGAGCGTCGCTTTCGAGAGGTCGCCGACGCCGCGAGCGACATCCAGCGCCTGATCGGCGAGGCGCGCGAGATCGGGTGCCTCGCCCACAAGGACGCCGACGCCGACAGCCTGGGCTCGGCCCTCGCCTTCGCGGAGGCGCTACACGAGATGGGCAAGAGGGTGCACACCGTGGTGCCCAGCCCGCTCCCCCGGGCCCTCACCTACCTCCCCGGGTACGACACCATCGTCGACCAGCCGCCCCCGCTCGACCTCCTCTTCACCTTCGATTGCGCCACCGTCCACCGCTTCGGCGACAGGGCCGGCCTGGTCGCGAGCGTCCCCCACGTGATCAACGTCGACCATCACGCGAGCAACGACGGATTCGGGGAGATCAACGTCGTCGACACCGCCGCGAGCGCCACCGGCCAGGTCGTCTACCGCCTCCTCCAGGCGATGGGCTGTCCGATCTCACCGGAGACGGCCACCAATCTCTACGCCGCGCTCCTCACCGACACCGGCGGCTTCCGCCACGAGAACACCACCGAGATGGCCCTCCGGCTCGGCGCCGACCTCGTGGGCCTGGGCGCGAACGCCGGCTGGATCGCGCTCAAGAGCTACAAGTCGCGCACCGTCGCCCAGCTCCGCCTCGAGGGCATGGCCGTCGCGCAGTGCCAGACCGAGAGCGGGGGCCGCCTGATCTGGTCCGAGATCACCACGGCGATGCTGGAGGAGACCGGGACCACCCTGCAGGAGGCGGAGGGGGTGATCGACCAGCTCCAGACGGTGGAGCCGATGAAGGTCGCCGTCCTCTTCAAGGAGGCCTCCCCCCAGCTGACCAAGATCTCGGTCCGCAGCCGCGATGAGATCGACGCCACCCAGGTGTGCATCCCCTTCGGCGGCGGGGGCCACCGCCGCGCCGCCGGCGCGGAGCTGCCCGAGCCCCTGGAGACGGCCCGTGAGCGGGTCCTCGACGTCGCCCGGGCCCTGCTGGGCCCATCCAGCTAGCCGTGGAAGCCTCCCCCGCGGCCCCACCCCGCCGGGGCGCGATGAGCGCCGTCCTGGCCCTCAACAAGCAGATGGGCCAGACCTCCTTCGACTGCATCCGCCAGGTGCGCCGGATCTACGGTGAGCGGCGGGTCGGCCACGCGGGGACCCTCGACCCCATGGCGCAGGGGCTGCTCCCCGTCTGCCTGGGAGGCGCCACCCGGCTCATCGACCACTTCCACCGCCAGACCAAGACCTACCGCTGCACCGTCCGGCTCGGTGAGCGTTCCGAGACACTCGACACCGAGGGCACCGTCACCCCGGGCGGCGACGCCGGGGGGTTGGATGCCGACCAGGTGCGAGCCGCGCTCCGCCAGTTCGTCGGCGAGATCTCCCAGATCCCGCCGATGCACTCGGCGGTCCGCCACGAGGGCGAGCACCTCTACGACCTGGCCCGGCGCGGGGAGCAGGTCGAGCGCCAGCCCCGCACCGCCCTGATCGTGAGTGCCGAGCTGACCGACTTCCGACCCGGCGGCGTGGCCGAGGCCGACCTCGAGGTCGAGTGCGGGAANNCCTCGACGACCCCACCACCGCGCTCCTCCCTCCCTGGGTCGCGGTCAGCTTCCTGCCCCAGGTCTTCCTCGGACCGCCGGCCGTGGCCCTGGTGCGCAACGGGCAGGCCGTCTTCCTGCCCCGCGTGGGCGCCGGCCTTCCCCAGGGGGAGACCCGGGCCCATTCCCCCTCCGGCGACCTGGTCGCCGTCGGCGAGGTCACCGGCTTCCGCTTCCGGCCCACCAAGGTCATGGCCGGCTGACCGGGAGCTGAGATGCCGGGGATGAACCGTTGTCGATGACCCTGGAGCACTCCCTCGGCCCGGTGCGCGGACCGTCGCCGCCTCCCGCGGCCTGCACCATCGGGGTCTTCGACGGCNNGCGGTCACCTTCGAGCCCCATCCCGGCGCCGTCCTCGATCCTGGCAACGTCCCGCCCGAGCTGACCACCCTCGACGAGAAGCGCGAGCGGCTCATCGCCGCCGGCATCGACCGGGTGGTGGTGGTCAACTTCACCCGCGAGGTGAGCCAGTGGAGCGCCGAGCGCTTCTGCGAGCGGCTGCTCGCCCGCTTCGACCTCCGCCACCTCGTGGTCGGGGCCGGCTTTGCCCTCGGGCGCGCCCGCCGCGGAGACATCGCCTTCCTCCGCGGCTTTGGGTCCGCGCACGGTTTCACGGTCGAGACCGTCGACCCGGTTACCGAGGACGGGGAGACGATCTCCTCCACCCGGATCCGGTCGGCACTCGTCTCCGGNNGGGGACCGGGTGGGGTGGAGGCTGGGCTTTCCCACCGCCAACGTGGGCGTCGAGCCGGGCAAGTGCCTCCCCGAGATGGGCATCTACAGCACCTGGATCCGCGCCCGGGGGGACTGGCTGCCGGCCGCCTCGAGCATCGGCTACCGGCCCACCTTCGGTGGGGACCGCCTCACCGTCGAGGCCCATCTGCTGGGCTTCGAGGGCGACCTCTACGGCGAGCGGGTGCGGCTGGCGTTTATCCACCGGCTGCGGGAGGAGCGCTGGTACCCCGACGAGGCTGCGCTCATCGCCCAAATGCGGCTCGACGTTGCTGAGACCCGACAGGGGCTGGAGAAGGCGGAGCCCCCGGCGGAGCTGTAGGTC
>PLXL01000165.1:2795-5601 GCA_003153215.1 Candidatus Dormiibacterota bacterium | reverse complement strand
GGCTTGGTGAACCAGATGCCCGTGAAACGGCTGATGCCGCCCTCGGTCTGGTACTCGTAGACGACATCGGCACTGCTCAGCCCGGACTGCGGCCGCGCCTGGTAGAGGTTCTCGACCTGGATCAGGAGCGGCTGGCTGATTGGCGGAGGGGCCGGTGTCGGCGTCGGCGCCGCGCTGGCAGAGGCCGTGGGGGTTGCGCTCGCTTTCGGCGTCGAGCTCGGGGCGTGAGAGGCGCCACCGCAGGCCGCGACCGTGAGGAGCACCCCGGCGAGGAGGGCGGAGGTCCGGGTCGTGAAAGGGGACATGGCATAACCGCATGAAAAGACTAGATTGATGCCTTCGACGCGACGAGGCATGAGCGCGGGTATTGTGCCCCAATCGGCCGCCGCCGGGTTTTCGCGACCGCGATTGTGGCAGCCGCAGAATGACGGCGCTGCGTTGCCGTTCGCGCGCCTCCCTCCGCGCGCCTCCCTCAGTGTCGCCCAGAGCCGGAGAACCAGGATCGCGGCGCCGCCCCGCGGATCAGCTCCCGGTCTCGATCGGGTACCCCTTCCGCTTCCAGTACTCGAAGCCCCCGATCATCTCCTTGACCCGGAAGCCGAGCTCGGCAAGCCGCTCCGCACCTTTGGCGCCCGCGTTGCAGCTCGGGGCTGAAGCAGCACCTCTACCGCCTTATCGAAGATGGNNTGCCGGGCGCGAGGCGCGGAAAGGGTCAGGGAGGAGACGGGTGATGGCACGGACGGTGACCGACGAGGCGAGGTACCGGGCCAACCGCCAGGGCGAGATCGACTCGGCGGTGGTCTACCGGGCGATGGCGAAGGCCGAATCCGACGCCCGTCTGGCCTCCGTCTACATCCGTCTCGCCGAGGTCGAGGAGCGCCACCTCGGCTTCTGGGAGGATCAATTGCGGGCATTGGGGAGCGACCCCGGCCCACGACGGCCGTCGTGGCGGGCGCGTGCCATGCGCCTGCTGGCCCACAGGTTCGGGGCGCAGCTCGTGCTGCCGACCGTCGCCACCCTGGAGCGGGTCGACCAGGAGAACTACGACGACCAGACCGAGACGCAGGGCACGGGGATGCCCGAGGACGAGCGTTCGCATGCCCGCGTGCTCCGCTTCATCGCGGGGGGATCGCCGGTCGGGGTGGCCGGGGAGACCCTCGGCAAGCTGGAGGGGCGCCATCGTGCCCCAGGCGGCAACGCCCTGCGGGCAGCCGTGCTCGGGGCCAATGACGGTCTGACCTCCAACCTCGCCCTGGTGATGGGGGTCGCGGGCTCCGGGCTGCCACCCAAGGCGATCCTGATCGCGGGGATCACCGGGCTGCTGGCCGGCGCGTGCTCGATGGCGATTGGGGAATGGGTGTCGGTCCAGAGCACCCGGGAGCTGTACCAGCGCCAGGTCAAGACCGAGGCCGNNGGAGGCCGAGGAGCTGGCCGAGCGGCTGATGGCGGACACCAAGAACGCCCTGGACACCATGGTCCGCGAGGAGCTGGGGCTGGACCCCAATGAGCTCGGAGGTTCGCCCTACAGCGCGGCGGGCGCGTCCTTCTTCCTCTTCTCGATCGGCGCCGTGCTCCCGCTCATCCCCTTCTTCTTCGCCACCGGGGCGCCGGCGGTCGGGCTCGCAATCGGCTTTGCCGCTCTCGGGCTCTTCCTCATCGGCTCGCTGATCACGCTGCTGACCGGCCGGAGCGTCCTCTTCTCGGGCAGCCGGCAGCTCCTCTTCGGCATGCTGGCGGCAGGGGTCACCTTTGGCCTGGGGAGGCTGATCGGCGCCGCCGTNNTTCAGGTAGCTCTGGCCGGGGAGCATCAGGGCGTCCTGGACCTGGAAGAGTGCCGACACCCAGTCGGCGATCGGGACGGCCCGGTCGTCCGGCATCACCCGTGCACCGGCGGCGTCGCCGCTGATGAAGCCGCTGGCACGCCGGGTCAGCTCACCCGGGACCACGGCCACGCCGGCAAGGTTCAGCAACTCGAACTCGTTGATGACCTGGTCGATGAGCCGGATCCGGCGGCGGCGCGCGTAACGGATCCGGCGCGCGTCGTGGTCCTGCGTCTTCAGGTCCCCGACGGTGAGGCTGGTCTGGTCAAACAGCGCCTCTCTCCCCTGCGCGAAGCATGCTCGTGCGGCCGTCCACCCCGCGACAAACGTCACGAGCCCTGCGCACCTTACAGGTGGTACCCATCGGGACCAGATCCGAAACCTGGACTACTCGCTTGCTGGAGGATGACCGCTTTGCCCCCTCAGGCGGGCCCTAACGGGAGCAGACCGGCCACTCCCCCGATTCGCCGCTCGCAAACATGGTGGCGGCGATCTGCGCCTGCTGGGTCGGGTCCCAGATGTCCGTGCCCTCATGTCCGCTGAAGGTCGAGGGAAGGAACTGGAAGAGCCCCTCGTACGGTCCCGACCCGTTGTACGCGTTGGGGTTGAGGCCGGACTCGCACTCGGCGGTCGAGATCAGCCAACTCGGGGCGACCCCTGCCGCCTGCGCAGCCGCGGTGATGATCGACTCGATGTCCCCACCCGAGTAGGTGGTGCCCGTCGACTCCGGCGCGGGTGTCGGCGTCGGGGCCTGCGGGGGGATGGGCACGATCAGGACCGGCAGCGGTGAGGGGACCACCGCGGTGGACGTGAAGGTCGATGCGGCGGTCGAGGTAGGGACCGATGGCGGCGAGCCGGCCGTTGTCGGTGACGCCGACGAGGTGTCGGTTGCAGACGCCGATGACGCGGCCACCGCGGCGGACGCCGATGCCAGATCGTGCGTCACTGCGAACGCGTCAACGCGGGGCTGGCCACTCTCCGGGTGC
>PLXL01000165.1:0-2773 GCA_003153215.1 Candidatus Dormiibacterota bacterium | reverse complement strand
CACCTGGGCTTCAGTTCCACCGCGTGCAAAGGGACGGTGGGCCGCGGACCGGCGAGAGATCTGGCTCTCACCGTCGCTGTCTTGTGGACCTGGGCAATCCGCGACGAGGGGACCCTACCACGTCGCCGCCGAGCNNGATCGACGCGACAGCGGCCAATCTGCCAGCCCAGCAAGGGGTTTCTGCTTCTCCCGATCAGTCTGCAGCGGTGTCCAGCCGGGCACGAGCCGGATCACGTGTCTCCTCGATGCGTTCCCTTGGCTGCGTCGCGGCGAAGCGGTGGGGTGACGCCCGGCCGCTGCATTCCCTTGGCAGCATCGCCCCGGCGCGGGGGTGTGACGTCGGGCTCGCGCCCGCTCAGCCGGCGCAGGATGGGGTCGCAATCACCGAGCTCCACGCCGATCCAGTGGCGGTGCATCCGCTCCGCCACGGCGTACGTGGTCCCGGAACCGCCGAACGGATCCAGCACCACGTCACCCGGCTGGGAGGCGATCTCCAGAACCCGCTCCAGCAGCTTCTCGGAGAGCTCGTTCGCCGCCCGGCGCTTGGTGGTCCGGTGGCGCACGGGGGAGATGTCGTACCAGACATCGGAGAGATTTATGCCGTCCGGGTGCAGCTTGTCGCGGTGGCCACCGTAGTCCTTGATGTCACCGCCGCAATGGCGGCAGACAGGCACCGGGATGCGCGGGCGTGAGAAGCGGGCGGGGCGACCCTTCGAGTAGTAGAGCAGGCTGTAGTGCGCGGGATGGAGGCGGCCCGCGATGGGCAGGCTGTCCTTGATGTCGATGGCGATCCAGTGGCGGAAGAGCAGTCCCGCCTCATTGAGCACGTGCCCCGCCTCGACATTCCAGCGGGGCAGGTTGAAGACGAAAAGTGAGCCGCCCGGCCTCAGCAGGCGCACTCCCTGCAGCAGCCAGGCGCGCATCCACGCCAGGTAATCCGCGGTGCCCAGCCGGTCGGTGACACCGTCCCCGTAATCCTTGGCAAGATTGAAGGGTGGATCGGCGAACCAGAGATCCACGGATGCGTCCGCCAGCGCGGGCAGGAGCTCCATGCAGTCGCAGTGGTAGAGGCTGCCGAGATCCGTCCGCAGGACGCAGTTCTGCGCGAGAGACTCGGCGGGCGCGAGACCGGACACCGGAGGCGTGGGAGCCGTGAGGTCAGTCGCCCAGGTCATTGTTGAGAGCGTCGACGACCGTCTCCACCGCCCCGACAAAGCCGGGAGACCCCACGTCGATGCCGGCGCAGGCGCAGGCCAGGATCATCCGCTCGACGGCGCTCAGCGCCCCCTTCAGCTCGCCCTCGAGCTCGGGATCGTCGGACAGCTCACTGAGTAGAGAGCCGCCCAGGTAGGCACCGGGATGGTCCGGGTCGGGGGGCCCCAGCTCCACCGAGATCCCGTAGCACGGCAGATCGATCCTCATCGCCNNGCAGCCGCGGCCAGGCCCCGCATACTGGCGCCCGCAGGGATGGCCGGCGTCGGCGTCCAGTTGAGGAGGCGGCGTGGTGCGAGCTGGCAGGAGGCGCGGCGGGGCGATCCTCGTCTGGCTGACCCTGCTGGCCGTGGGCGGCTGCGCGTCTGCAGCACCCGCACTCTCACCGAGCCCCCGGTCCACGGCGGCGCCCGCCTCCGGCATCCCGTCTCCGACCGGCAAGCCCGCATCCGCGACGCCGGCCACGGCAACCACCACCGCCTCGGCCACGGCCACGACCGGGGGCGGAGACACCCTGGTGGTCGAGCCCGATCAGGGGATGGGCGCCGTCTACCAGGCGATCACCGGCGCCCGCCACTCCCTCGACCTGGTGATGTACGAGCTGGAGGACGGCAACGCCGTCAACGATCTGATCCAGGCGAAGGACCGTGGCGTCTCAGTCCGCGTCATGCTCGACCAGGCCTACGCCAAGAGCCAGAATGGGAGCGCCGACGCGACCCTCGCCGCACACGGTGTCGACGTCCACTGGTCGTCGACCCAGGTGGACATCACCCATCAGAAGACATTGATTGTCGACGCCGATGAGGCGCTCGTCATGACCGGCAACATGACCTCGCAGTACTACTTCTCCACCCGCGACTTCATCCTCGCCGACACCGACGCGCGCGACGTGGCAGCGATCGAGGCGGTGTTCGACGCCGACTTCTCGAACACCGCGGTCCAACCCTCGCCGGGCGACGACCTGGTCTGGAGCCCGGGTTCGGCGGCCGCCCTGGTGACGCTGATCCAGGGCGCCAAGAAGGAGCTGCTCGTCGAAAACGAGGAGATGTCCGACCAGGAGATCGTCGGGGCGCTGGAGGCGGCGGCCCAGCGCGGCGTCGATGTCCAGGTCTGCATGACCGATTCGTCATCCTGGAGCAGCGAGTTCTCCGACCTCATCCACGCCGGGGTCAAGGTCTACACCTATTCCCCCAGTGCCGCTCTGTACATTCACGCCAAGGCCATGGTCGCCGACCCGGGCAGCGCCTCCCTCCGCTGGTTCCTCGGCTCGGAGAACTTCTCGGCGACATCCCTGGACCGGAACCGGGAGCTGGGCGTCGAGCTGGGTGACGCGTCGCTCGGCAACCGGCTCGCCTCGGTCATCGACGGGGACATCGCCGGCGCCAGCCCGTGGTCGGCCTCCTGATGACCACCCGCTACGACGTCACCTCGGTGCCGCTCCAGGGGGGATACGTCGCCAAGCGCTGTCCGGTGCGAGCCCAGAACGACGCGCTCCTGCCCAGCGAGGCGGCGCCGCCCGACCCCTTCGCCGAGCGCCTCATCGCTCGCGGCGTCGCCTTCC
>PLXL01000045.1 GCA_003153215.1 Candidatus Dormiibacterota bacterium | reverse complement strand
TAGGCGTCGGGAGAGGCGCGCTGGAAGCTGGAGCCGTAGAAGAAGTCCATGTTGACGCTCTCGATCCGCATCGACTGGCCGGGGACCTTGGCCCCGAAGCGGAGCGTGATGCCCTCGTCCGGCTGGATGCGCAGGAGCAGCTGGTTGGGGGCGATGCCGTCGGGTGGCGGCATGCCTCCCGGCATGGCCCGGTGGCCCGCGAAGGGGGAGTGGGGCACACGCCGGAATTGGATCGCAATCTCCGTCGCCCGGCTGGGCAGACGTTTGCCGGTGCGCAGGTAGAAGGGGGTGCCTGCCCACCGCCAGTTGTCGATGTCCAGCTTCATGGCGACGAAGGTCTCGCGCAGCGACTCCGGGTCGACCCCCGGCTCCTCGCGATAACCGGGGACGGACGCACTTTCCACCGACCCCGCCGCGTACTGACCGCGAATCGTGTGCAGCAACGCGTCGTCGGGGTGGATCGGCCGGATCGCGCGGAGCAGCTTGACCTTCTCGTCGCGCACCGTCTCCGCCTCGAAGTTGCTGGGCGGCTCCATGCCGATGATGGCGGCGAGCTGCATCACGTGGTTCTGGATGATGTCGCGGAGCGCGCCCGTCTCCTCGTAGTAGGAGCCGCGCCCCTCCACCCCGAGGGTCTCGGCGACGGTGATCTGGACGTGATCGATGTAGCGGCGGTTCCAGATCGGCTCGAAGATGCCGTTGGCGAAGCGGAAGACCAGGATGTTCTGGACCGTCTCCTTGCCCAGGTAGTGGTCGATGCGGAAGATCTGGGGTTCCTCGAAGGCGGAGTGCAGCGCGGAGTTGAGCTCGCGGGCGGTGGCGAGGTTGCGCCCGAACGGCTTCTCCACCACCATCCGGCGGAAGCCCCCGCCCTCCTCCTCGCGGCTCATCCCCTCGTGCTGCAGCCGTTCGGCGAGGGGGGCGAACCCGCTCGGCGGGATGGCGAAGTAGTAGATGCGGTTTCCCGCGGTCCCCCGCTCACGATCTGCGCTCTCCAGGGCCCGTTTGACCCCGTCGAGGCCGCCGTCCCGATCCGAGAAGGAGGCGTAGTGGAGCCCTTCGGCGAACCGGCTCCAGACCTCCTCGTCCAGCCGGAGTCGGGCGAATCGCGTGACGGCGTCCCGCATGGCCGTGCGGAACTGATCGTCGGTCAATTCGCTGCGGGCGGCACCGATCACCGTGAAGTGCTCGGGGAGGAGGCCGTCGACGGCCAGCGCGTAGAGGGCGGGGACCAGCTTTCGCTTGGTCAGGTCGCCGGTCGCGCCGAAGATGACCAGCGCCGCGGGTGGTGGCGCCGGCAGCCGGCCGGGCTCCGCGGCCGGATCCTCGGTCACCACCGCGTCCACCGTCCGGACGGTTTCGCTTGCATCTGTCGCCATCAACGACGCTCCATCACTGGGGGGCGGCGGTCAGGGGGCCGACGAACCCGCGACCTGGCGCAGCGACCGGGCCAGCTGCTCCAGCCGGCCGTCCAGGTTGCCCTCGAGGTGGAGACGGATCACCCGCCGGCCGTGGCTCCGCAGCGATTGCAGATCACCCGCGGCCTGGGCTCGCTTGAGCACCGAGAAGGTGAACGGCTTGCCGGGGATCGAGGCGTCGACGGTGTCGTCGCTGGTCACCTGGATGAACACGCCGGTGTTGGGCCCGCCCTTGTGGAGCTGCCCCGTGGAATGCAGGAACCGCGGGCCGAACCCCATGGTGGTGGCCACCCGGTAGCGATCCCGGATCGCGGTGCGGAACTCCTCCAGCGCCCCCTCGTTGGCGTTGTTGGGGTCGACGTACGCCATGATCGCGACGTAGTCGCCCGGACGCGCCTCGCCGAGATGGGCGAGCAGCGCCTGCTCCACCGAGGCGGCGGGGCTCCCCCCGTAGACGGTNNTCCCAGCGGAAGAACTCGGCGCCCAGGTCGTAGGCGTCCCGCATCTCCAGGATCAGCAGTGGAAGCCCGGCCGCGACCAGGGCCTCGTCCTGCATGTCCACCTGGGAGGGTTCGTCGCCGAGCCGGAGCAGGACGAAGAGGCGGTCGTCGCCGTAGACGCCGGGCTTGCCCACCGGCTCCTCCCCGATGGGGATGTAGCCCTTGCCCTCCTTGCCGGTGGATTCGGCGATCAGCTGCTCCGCCCAGAGGGAGAAGCCGGTGATCTGGGGTGGCGCGAGGATGGTGACCTTGTCATGGCCCGCGGCGTGGGCGAGGCTCAGCGCGCTGCCCAGCTCCAGCCCCCAGTTCCGCTCGGGCGGTGTCGTGGCGGCGCAGGCCGCCCGCATGGCGAGGGCGCGGTCGAGGAGGAGCCCGACGTCCAGGCCCATCACCGCAGCCGGCACCAGGCCAAAGAGTGAGAGCGCGGAGTAGCGGCCCCCGATGTCGGACGGGTTCTCGAAGAGCCGCCGGAAGTGCCGCTCCGTGGCCAGCTCGGCCAGGGGGGTGCCGGGGTCGGTGATGGCGATGAAGTGCTTGCCGGGCTCGGTGGCGCCGGAGGCGGTCACCGCCTCCCAGAAGTGGGCCAGGTGCGAGGAGGTCTCGAGCGTGGTCCCCGACTTGCTGGCGACCAGGAAGAGGGTGCGGCGGATGTCGAGTTGCCGCTCCAGGTTCACGATCGCCTCGGGGTCGGTGGTGTCCAGCACGTGGAGGACGGGGTAGCCGGTGGCGCTCCCGAACGAGCTGCGCAGCACCTCGGGGCAGAGGCTGGACCCACCCATGCCGAGGAGGACGGCGTCGGTGTAGCCGGCCTGGTGCACCTCGCCGGCAAGCTCGACCAGCTCAGCCACCCGCCCGCGCATCGTGAGCGGGACGTCGAGCCAGCCCAGCCGGTTGCCGATCACCGCCGCGTGGGCCGCGTCGCCCGGCTTCCAGAGGTCGGGGTCCCGGGCCCAGATCCGCTCGGCGACCCGGGCACGCGCGCTCTCGGCGACCGCGTCGGCGAGGCTGGGCCCTGCGAGCTTCAGGTGCGAGCTCGTCGGCTTGCCCACCCCGGCCTGGATGATCTCCAGCTTCTCCCCGATCCTGGTGATCAGCTGGTCATACGACGCCGCGAAGGACGCGACCCCGGCGACGAGGAGGTCCTCGGTCACCTTCTCCACGCTGATCCCGGCCGACTCCAGCCCCGTGATCACGTGTCGCGCACCGTCGAGGTCGTCACGCACCGTGTCGCCCCTCACGGCGCCGTGGTCGCGGAAGGCCCCGATGGTCGCCGGAGGCATGGTGTCGACGGTGTCCGGGCCGATCAGCGCCTCGGCGTAGAGCACGTCCCGGTACTTGGGGTTCTTGGCGCTCGTGCTGGCCCACAGCGGCCGCTGCAGCGGGGCGCCGGCCTCGCGCAGCGCGGCGAACTCCTCGCCGCGGAAGTGCCGCTCGAAGGTCGCGTAGGCGAGGCGGGCGTTGGCGATCGCCGCCTTGCCGAGCAGGCTCCCGAGCTTCGCGGGGTCGCCGCCCGCCGTGAGCCGCTCATCGAGCAGGGGGTCCACCGCGGTGTCCACCCGGCTCACGAAGAAGGAGGCCACCGAGTGGACGTCCAGCGATTGGCCCGCGGTGTGGCGCCGCTGCAGGCCGCCGATGTAGGCGGCGATCACCTTCTCGTAGGCGGAGAGGGCAAAGATCAGGGTCACGTTGACGTTGACCCCGGCGGCGATCAGCTCCTCGACCGCAGGGATGCCCTCGGGGGTCGCCGGGACCTTCACCATGAGGTTGGGCCGGTCGACCCGGTGCCAGTACTCCGTGGCGGTCCGGACGCTGCCGGCGGTGTCGTGCGAGAGGGGAGGGGGCAGCTCCAGGCTGACGTAGCCGTCGGCGCCCCCGGTGCGCTCGTACACTGGGCGCAGGGTGTCCGCCGCGTGCTGGATGTCGCGGATGGCGAGCCGCAGGAAGACCTCATTGGGGTCGTTGACCCCGTGGCCGAGCAGCTCGTGGATCTGCTCGTCGTAGTGGGTGCCGTCAGCGATCGCCTTCTCGAAGATGGTCGGGTTACTGGTCAGTCCGGTGACGTTCTCCTCGGCGATCAGCCGGGTCAGCTCGGAGCCGATGACCAGCTCGCGGCTGATGTAGTCGAGCCACACCGACTGGCCGCGCTCGGCCAGGAGCAGGAGCGGGTTGAGGGTGGGCATCGGTGTCACTGGCCTCCTGCGGNNGCGGACCGCCAGGTGGAAGATCCGGGGCGGGTGGGCGCCGGCGAGTGCCTCCATGACCGCGGCCCCGAGGCCGCCCTCGGGGTAGTGGTCCTCGACGACCACCAGGGTCCCACCGCAATCGCGTGCGGCCTCGGCCAGCACCTCGGCGGCGATCGGCTTCACCGAGTAGCAGTCGATGACCCGGATGTGGATACCCTCCGCCGCCAGCCGGTCGGCGGCGGCCAGCGCGCTGTGCAGCGTGACCCCGGCGGCGACCACCGCGGCCCGGTCCTCGTCGCTGCGGCGCAGCACCTTGGCGCCGCCGATCGGAAACGCCTCAGCGTTGTCGTAGATCACGGGATAGGCGTTGCGGGTGGTCCGGATGTAGACGACCCCGGTGCGGTCGGCCATCTCCGCCACCAGCTTGGCAGCGCTCACCGCGTCGGCCGGGTAGAGGACCGTCGAGCCCTGGATGGCTCGCAACGACGCCAGGTCCTCGAGCGCCATCTGGGAGGGCCCGTCGGCGCCGATCTCGCTCCCGGCATGCGAGCCGGACAGCCGGATGTTGGCCCGGGAGATCGCCGCCATCCGGATGAAGTCGTAGGCTCGCGAGAAGAAGGCTGCGAAGGTCGAAGCAAAGGGCACGTAGCCGCGCACCTGGAGGCCGACCGCCGCCGACACCAGCTGCTGCTCGGCGATGTACATCTCGAAGAAGCGATCCGGGAACGCCTTCTTGAACTCGTCGGCGTGCGTCGAGTTGCTCACCTCGCCGTCCAGGACGACCACCTCCGGGCGGGCGCCGAGGGCGACAAGGGCGTCCCCGTAGGCCTTGCGGGTCGCGACCATCGCCCCGAGGGCGTAGGTGGGGAGCGTGACCTCAGCCGCCTGGGGCCGGATCGCCGGGGTGCCGCGATCGGGCTTGCGCACCTCGATCCGCAGGTCGTGCTCCTCGCCGAGTTGGTCGATCGCCCGCACCGCCATGTCCGGGGGCAGAACCACGCCGTGCCACCCCTCCTTGTTCTCGATCTCCGAGAACCCCTTCCCCTTGATCGTCTTGGCCAGGATCACCGTCGGCCGGCCGATCGTCTCCCGGGCATCGACGTAGGCTCCGTCGATCTCCTCCAGGTTGTGGCCGTCGATGACCAGGGCACGGCAGCCGAACGCCTCCACGCGGCGGCGGTAGGCCTCCATGTCCCAGCCGAACTCGGTCTCGCCGCGCTGGCCAAGCCGGTTCACGTCCACGATCACGATCAGGTTGTCCAGCCGGTAGTGGCTCGCCTTGTCGAGCGCCTCCCAGATGGAGCCCTCGGCCAGCTCGCTGTCGCCACAGAGCACCCAGACCCGGTAGGGGAGGCGGTCGAGGTACTTGCCGGCCAGCGCGACCCCCACCCCGATGGGCAGCCCCTGGCCGAGCGATCCGGTGGCGACGTCCACCCAGGGGATGACCGGGGTGGGGTGCCCCTGGAGCCGGGAGCCGAGGGTCCGGTAGGTCATCAGCTCCTCGTCGCCGACCACACCGCAGGCCATGTAGAGGGCGTAGAGGAGGGGCGAGGCGTGGCCCTTGGAGAAGATCAGATGGTCGTTGGTCGGGAGCTTGGGGTGGGCGAAGTCGTAGCGGAGGTGGCGGCCGGCGAGGACCGCGATCAGATCGGCGGCGGACATGCTGGAGGTGGGATGCCCCGAGCCGGCCCGGGTGCTGGCGCGGATGCCGTCGATCCGGAGCTGCTGAGCCACCTGGTGCAGGGTGTCCAGGTCCGCTGGAGCCGCTGGCTGTCCGGTCGCCGCCATCTGTGGTCCTCCTGGAAGGGCCCGGTCGAGGGCTCGACAGACGGGCCGCCGCTTCGCCGTCCATCATGAACGGAGGGGGGGGTCGGCCGCCCGAGTCGGAGGGACGCCGGGCAGAGGTTCAGGGGCGGGGCGGCCT
>PLXL01000107.1 GCA_003153215.1 Candidatus Dormiibacterota bacterium | reverse complement strand
CGGCGATGAAGATCCCGGCGCGCTGAGAGTCGACGGGACGGAGCTTGGGGTGGTATTCCTTGAGGAAGCCCGCGGCGCCCTGCTGCAGACCGACGACCCGGGCGATCTGGGTGGTCCCCGCCGAGGCCTCGAGGCCGGTGGAGAGGACGACGAGATCAAAGAGCTCCTCGTGCTTGCCGCCGGTGACGGTGTCCTCCCAGCGCACCCGCAGGCTCTTGTCCTGCTCCTCGGCCAGCTCGCCGACCCGGCTGCGCACGTAGCGTACGCCGCGCTCGGCGACCAGCTTCAGGTACTCCTCATGTCCCTTTCCGGGCATCCGCAGGTCGGTGTAGGCGATAGTCACCTGGGTGTCGGGGTACGACTCCCGGATGAGCGAGGCATGGAGGGTGGCGAAGAGGCAGCAGATCGCCGAGCAGTGCTCGTTGCCCCGCGATGTGGAGTCGCGCGAGCCGACGCACTGGAGCATGAAGACACGCTTCGGCACCTGGCCGTCGGAAGGCCGGCGGAGCTGACCCGCGGTGGGGCCCGAGGCGGAGAGCAGCCGGGCCAGCTGGCTCTGGGTCAGGACGTTCGCGTAGCGCCCGTAGCCGAGGGGCGGCTTGCGCCGCGCGTCAAACTCACGATGCCCAGTGGCGATGACGATGGCGCCGACGGTCAGCTCCTCGTCCCGCGGCTTCTGGCCGAGGTCGATGGCGCCCGCCGGGCAGGCGGCGACGCAGGAGCGGCAGTGGGAACAACCGCCGCAGGAGAGGCAGCGCCTGGCCTCGGTGAGCGCCTCCTCCTCGGTGAATCCGAGCCGGACCTCCTGCCAGCTCGTCCTGCGCTCCTCTGGCGCGAGCACGCGCATCTCCTGCCGCGGCCGCGTCCTGCGCCGGCTGAGCTCCAGGTCCGGGACCTCGGCCCGGTCGCGCTCCACCGGCCAGACGTCGAGCAACGTCTCGCCCCGCAGGTGGTTGTGGATGCCCCGGGCAGCGCGGGCACCGGCCGCGATCGCCTCGATGGCGATCAGCCCGCCACCGGCGGCCGCGTCCCCGGCGGCGAAGACCCCGCGGCGACCGGTCATCATCGTCTCCCGGTCGACCACGATCTGGCCACCGGCAACCGCGACGCCGGCGGCTCCGGCGAGGGCCTCCTGGTCGGGGCCCTGCCCCACGCAGAAGACGACGGTGTCCGCCTCCAGCTCCACCGACTCGGCCTCGGTGGGTCGGGGCGGCCGCCACCCCCGGGCGTCGGGCTCCCCGAGCGTGCAGGCCTGGAAGCGGACCGATCGGACCGCCCCCTCCCCGATCAGCGCGACCGGCATCAGCGACGGGGCCAGCTCGACCCCCTCGGCGAGCGCCTCGGCCAGCTCCCCAGGTTGAGCGGGGAGGGTCGCGCGGTCCTCGATGCAGGCCATGGTGACCCGCTCGGCGCCCAGCCGCAGCGCGGTGCGCGCCGCATCGACGGCCACATCGCCGCCCCCGATCACGACCACGCGCGATCCCACGGCGACGGGATCGCCGAGAGCCCGAGCCCTCAGCAGGTCCAGGCCGCCGACCACCCCGGAGAGCTCCCGGCCCTCGATCGGAAGCAGCCGGGCCTGGGGCAGACCCAGGGCGAGCAGCACGGCCCGATAGCCCTCGGCGAGCAGCGAGTCCACCGTGTAGTCACGGCCGCAGCGCTGGCCGGAGCGCAGCTCCACACCGTGGGCGAGCACGCGCTCCACCTCGGTGGCGACGACCTCGCGCGGCAGCCGGTACTCGGGGACACCCAGCCGGAGCATCCCCCCTGCCACCGGCTGCGCCTCGAAGACGGTGACGGGATAGCCGAGCAAGGTCAGGTCGCGGGCCGCCGTCAGACCGGCAGGGCCGGCCCCCACCACCGCGACCCGATCAACATACCGGCGGGCCGGCGCCTCAACCGGGGCGGCGGCTCCGGCCTGGTCGGCCACGAAGCGCTTGATGGCGGCGATCGCGACCGGCTGGTCGAGCCGGCCCCGGGTGCACTGCTCCTCGCACTCGTGGGGGCAGATCCGCCCGCAGACGCTCGGGAAGGGGTTGGGCTCGCTGGCCACGCGATAGGCATCCGCCCATCGGCCNNCCCGAGATCGAACTCGCTCTCCAGCTCGACCGGGCACGCCGCGGTGCAGGACCCGCAGCCGACGCAGAGGTCGCTGACGAACCGGGGGTGGTGGCGCAGCCGAACCCGAAACTCGCCGGGAGGCCCGCTCACCGACGTCACCTCGGTCAGGGTGTGGACGTTGATCCGGGAGTCGGTCGCCGCGTTGGCGAGCCGGGGACCGAGCGAGCACATCGCGCAGTCCTCGGTGGGGAAGGTCTTGGAGAGCCGGGCCATGTAGCCGCCCAGCGACTGCTCCCTCTCGACGAGGTGGACCGCGATCCCGGCCCCGGCCAGCTCCTCGGCCGCCGAGAGACCGCCGATGCCGCCGCCCACGACGAGCGCCGACCGGTTGAGGAAGGTGCGCGACGGCTGGAGCGGGCGCTGCTGCCCGGCGCGTGCCACGGCGGAGGCGAGAACGGCGTCGGCCTTGCGCTGGGCCTTCTCCGGCTCGTGGCGATGGATGAAGGCGCAGCCCTCGCGCAGGTTGGCGAAGGCGACGGTGTTCTCGCCGAGCTCCAGGTCCCGTGCGATCCGCTCGAAGGTCGGACCCTGGAAGCGGCGGGAGCAGGAGCCGATGACGATCCGGTCCAGGCCGCGGTCGGCGACCACGCCCTCGATCAGCCGGCGCCCCTCGGCGCCGCAGAGGAACTGGGATATGGCGACATTGACCACGCCGTCCAGCGAGCGCCCGCCTGCCGCCAGGGCGGGGAGGTCGAGCACGCCGGAGATGTTGCCCCCGCACTCACAGAGGAAGACGCCGCAGCGGGTCACAGGGGGACTGCCTGGCGGGCTCCGATCCTCTGCAGAAGTGGCTCCAGGTCCTGGGAGTGGGCGGCGACGCCACAGACCGTGTCGGGGTCCGCGCCGAGTGCCAGCGCCACCAGCTGCTGCACGTGAAGGTGCACGAAGGGGTACTTCTCGTCAGAGTCGCGCTCGATGATGTCGTGGTGGCGGTCGAACTGAACCGTGCAGTTTGGACACATGTGCACGCAGACGTCGACCTTCTCGGCGGCCAGACGCCGCAGCTTCTCCCGGGTGACCGCCATGGACATCGAGGGGTTGACGAAGCGCTGGCGGAAGCCGGCCCCGCAGTGGGTGGTCTTCTCCGGGTAGTTGCCGGTGCTGATCACCCCGGCGGGCTCCAACAGGTCCTCGGCGAGCATCAGGTTCTCGCTGTCGCCGAGCACCTCGTCGGGGAACACCTTGCAGTAGTGGCAGGCGGGGTGGCTCGCCACCCGGATACCCCCGAGGCGGCGGCGCACCAGCCCGGCCAGCTTCTCGTGCTGCGACCAGAGCACCTCGAGGACATGCCGGTGCTGGATGGTCTGGGCGATGGTGTCGTCGTAGACACGCCCGATCTCGGCCAGAGCCCGGTTGACCTCCTCCCGGTGCTCGGGGACCTCCAGAACCCGGTGGGCCCTCTTGTTGATCGCGTAGCAGGTGGAGCAGAGGTAGGCCTGGACGGGATGCCCCGCCTCCACCGCGACGCACGCATTGCGCGCGGCGATCGCCAGGGTGGTCGCGAAGGGCATCAGGTCGGTGTAGTAGCCCATCCCCGTGCAGCAGGTCTGCTCAGGATTGACGATGTACTCGACCCCGAGCTTCTCGAAGAGCCATCTGGTGGCCGCCTCGGCGCCCGGGTACTCGCTGGAGACCATGCAGCTGCGGAAGAGCTGGACGCCGCCTCCGATGGGGTCGACCTCCGGCGTCGTGTGTGGCATGGAGCGGCTCTGTCTATCTCGTCAAAGAAATGGCGGTCGGCGCGGGGCGCTGACAGCCGGGACGCGATCAACCGGGCCAGATGAGCCTCGATTCCGCGCCGTGACTCTGGCACGGACAACCCCNNCAAAGCGCACCGCGATCAGCTCCAGGGCGTCGGGTGCCTCGTGAACGCGACCGCAGGCGGGACAGATCACCATGTGGCCGGCGCACTGCTCGGGATCGACCTCCCCGGAGAACCCGCACCCACAGGTCAGCACCTGCCGCACCGACTCGATCTCCAGGACGGCGCCTGCCAGCTCGCCCCTCGCCGTGAGGTGGTTGAAGGCCTCGGTGAGCTCGTCGGCGTCGACGCCGTCGGGGCAGCGCACCTGGACGGCGCCGACCTGTCGCCCCCCGGCGCGCCGCACGCACTCGGCGACCAGCTCGGTGACGAGGGAGAGCTCATGCATGAGGTGTCGAGACGCTCCCCGTCCCCTTCTCGATGGCATGCAGGACGGCCTCGACGGCGCGCGGGATGGCGAGCCTCACCGCTCCCGAGAGCTCCGCAGCGGGCTCGAAGCTCTCCGCCCCCACGCTCACCAGAACCGCGTCCGGGGTGGCGGAGTAGAGGTCGCGGGTGAGCGCGAGGAGGTCCTCCGGGCCCATGCCGTGCGAGAAGGGGTCGAGCGAGCGCGCCTCGCGCGCCGGCACACCGGCGGCCCTATGCGCCCCCGCGGAGTCATCGGGTGCCCGCCGGAGGGCCACCGGCCGGACGCTCACCGACCCGACCGGCCGGTCGATGGCGGCATCGACGAAGACGACCAGCCGCGCCCGGCGGGCGTCGTCGGCCAGCTCGGGAAGGAGCTGGTCGGAGACGATCACCGACGCGCCGGTGCCGGCCAGCCGGGTGGCGAGCAGATCGCCCACCTCGGGCCCGACGGCGTCATCACCGCGCAGCGCGTTGCCGCAGGCGACGACCAGCACCCCCCGGTGGGGCAGCTCGGCGGGTTCGCCCCCCGGTGCCGGGCTCAGGCCTNNCGCGGATGTCGACCTGGAGCGGCATCTGCCCGACAGCGTGGGTGGAGCAGCTGAGGCACGGGTCGTAGCAGCGGATCACCGCCTCCACCCGGTTCAGCATCCCCTCCTTGACCTGGTCGCCCTTGATGTAGTGGCGAGCCGTCTGGAGGACGCTCCGGTTCATCGCCAGGTTGTTGTGGCCGGTGGCGATGACCAGGTTCACCCACTCCACCAGACCGTCGTCGTCGACCTTGTAGTGGTGGATGAGCACCCCGCGGGGCGCCTCGGAGACACCCACGCCCTCGTTGCGGTTGATCTCGGCGCGCGCCCGCACGTGCGGGCTCAGGACATCGGGCCGGGAGAGGATCTCGTCGATCACGTCGATGCAGTGGACGATCTCGATGAGCCGCGCGTAGTGGTAGTGGAAGGAGCTGGAAGGATAGCGACCCAGCCGCTCGCGGTACTCGGCGAGCTCGGCGTCGGCCGCCGGGGTGCCGAGGCGCTCGGCGACGTTGAGCCGGGCCAGCGGACCGACGCGGTAGATCCCGGCCGGGTAGCCGAGCGGCTTGAAGTAGGTCGACTTCAGGTAGGACCAGGGCTCGACGGTCTCGCCGAGGTAGTCGCCGTAGGCGCGGGGATCGACCCCATCGGCCATCACCCAGCCGCTGCTGTCGACGACCCTCAGCAGGCCATCGGAGTACGCGGCGTTGCCGCCCTCGTGGACCAGCCCCATGTAGAGGCTCGGGAAGTCGCCGAAGTGCGCGACCTCATCGGCCCAGGTCGCGACGTTCTTCTTGAACCACTCCAGGGTGCGGTGGGCACGCTCGCGGGCGTCGGGGATCTCGGCCAGGATGGAGTCGCGCTCGGACGCCTCCAGCGGACGGCTGACCCCACCCGGGACCACCCATGCCGGGTGGATCCGCTTCCCGCCCAGTCGCTCGATGATCCGCTGGCCGAAGCGGCGCAGGGCCACGCCGTCGCGGGCGAGCTCGGGCGTCTGGCGGGCGACGCCCACCAGGTTGCGCAGGGCCGGGTCGGAGTCGAACCCCAGCAGGAGATCGGGGGACGAGAGGTAGAAGAAGCTGAGGGCGTGAGACTGGACGATCTGGGCCAGGTTGAGCACGCGTCGCAACCGGACGCCCACCGGGGGAACGGTGACCCCCAGGATCTCGTCGCACGCCTTCGCGGAGGCGACCATGTGGCTGACCGGGCAGATGCCGCAGATGCGCGCCATCAGGGATGGCATCTCGTGGACCATCCGGCCCTGGCTGATCCGCTCGAAACCGCGGAACTGGGTGACGTGGAAGTGGGCGTCGGCGACCTCACCCGACGGGTCCAGCTGGATGGTGATCTTGGCGTGGCCCTCGATCCGGGTCACGGGCTCGATGACGATCGTCTTGTCAGCCAAAGCAGGTCACCCCCGCGGTAACGGGCACCCGCCCGGAGATCAGATCGTCGAGGACGCTGTGGATCAGATCCGCCGAGGGCGGGCACCCCGGCACGAAGACGTCGACCTTGACCACGGCGTGCACCGGACGCGACATGGCGAGGAGGCGCGGCACCATCGGACCGGGGAGCTGAGGATTGATGGTGACGTTCTCCAGGTAGGCGCGCTCGAGGATCGCAGCCGGTCCGATCTGGTTGCGCATCCCGGGAACGTTGGAGGTGACGGCGCAGTCGCCGAGGGAGACCAGGATGCGCGTGTTGCGGCGCACCTCGTGGATCTTGCGCAGGTCGTCCTCGGAGCTGATCGCCCCCTCCACCAGGGTCACGTCCACGTCCTCGGGGAACTCCTTGACGTCCACCAGGGCGCCGTAGACGATGTCCACCCGATCGGCGATCTCGAGCAGGCGCTCGTCCATGTCGAGGAGCGACATGTGGCAACCGGAGCAGCCGTCGAGCCAGATGGTGGCGAGGCGTGGCTTGCTCATCGTGTGCGTCCCTCATGAGCCACCAGGTACGGCAGGTAGGGCCGGCGGCGCCGCGCCTCGGCGACCGACCTCCCCTTCTCGAAGAGCGCTCCGGTGGGGCACACCTGAACACACTTCCCGCAACTGGTGCAGGTGTTGGAAGCTCCCCAGGGGATGCCCATGTCGGTGATCAGCCTGGCCTCGGTGCCGCGGCCCATCACGTCCCAGGTGTGGGCTCCCTCGATCTCGTCGCAGACGCGCACGCAGCGAGTGCAGAGCACGCAGCGGTTGTGGTCGATCCCGAAGCGCTCGTGGGTGGCGTCCACGCTCGCCTGGGGAGAGAGCAGGGGGAGGTCGAAATGGGTGAGCCCGAGCTCGACGGCGAGGTCCTGGAGCTCGCAGTTGAGGTCGGCGACGCAGACCGAGCAGACGTGGTTGCGCTCGGTGAAGAGCAGCTCCACAATCCGGCGCCGATGCGCGGCCAGCCGCTCGGAGTTGACGGTGACCTTCATCCCCTCGTCGATGGCGGTGACGCAGGCCGGGAAGAGCTTGCGCTGGCCCTCGATCTCGACCACGCACAGCCGGCAGGCGCCGACGTCGGAGAGGCCCTGCAGATGGCAGAGCGTGGGGATGTGGATCCCGTTCTCGCCCGCGACTTGGAGGATGGTGCCTCCGGTCTGGCCGGCGACATCCCGGCCCTCGATGGTCAGGGTGAGCACGCTCATCGCCCGCCCTCCCCTGCCGCGACGGCGGCTTCTCGAGACTCCATCTTGCAGACCCCCGCCGGACAGACGTGGTCGTCGATGTGGGCCATGTACTCGTCCCGGAAGTAGCGGAGAGTGGAGAAGACCGGGTTGGGCGAGCCCTGGCCGAGCCCGCAGAGGCTGGTGTCCCGGACCATCGCGGCAAGCGACTCCAGCTCGGCCAGCTCGTCACGGCTGGCCAGGCCGCGGGTGATGCGGTCCAGCAGACGGTACATCTGGGTGGTGCCGACGCGGCACGGCACGCACTTGCCGCACGACTCCTCGCGGCAGAAGTCCATGAAGAACTTTGCCACGTCGACCATGCAGGTCCCCTGGTCCATGACGATCATGCCGCCGGAGCCCATGATCGAGCCCGCCTGGGCGAGCGACTCGTAGTCGACCGACATGTCGAGCAGCGACTCGGGCATGCAGCCCCCGGAGGGACCGCCGGTCTGGACGGCCTTGAACTTGCCGCCTTCGGGGAGGCCACCGCCGATGTCGAAGACGATCTCGCGCAGGGTGAGGCCCAGGGGCACCTCGATGAGGCCGGTGTTGACCACGNNGGCTTGCCCCACAGTCCGGATGCGGCCGGGTAGGGCGGCCGGGGCCGAGGCGTGCCCCGTCCCCCCTCGATGGAGGCGATCAGGGCCGTCTCCTCGCCGCACACGAAGGCGCCCGCGCCGATCCGGATCTCGACGTCGAAGCTGAAGCTGGTGTCGGCGATCCTCGGACCGAGGAGGCCGGCATGCTCCGCCTGGCGGATCGCGGTGGTGAGGCGTTTGACCGCCAGCGGGTACTCGGCCCGGACGTAGACGTAGCCCTGGTTGGCGCCGACCGCGTAGCCGGCGATGGCCATGCCCTCGAGCACCTGCTGGGGGCTGCTCTCCAGGACGCTGCGATCCATGAAGGCACCGGGATCGCCCTCGTCCCCGTTGCAGACCACGTACTTGCCGTGGGGGGAGTCGGTCTTGGCCACCGTGGTCCACTTGAGACCGGTGGGATAACCGGCACCGCCTCTACCCCGGATCCCGCTCCGGGTCACCTCGCCCAGCACCTCGGCGGGTGACATGGTGGTGATCGCCTTGGTCAGCGACTCGTAGCCGCCCACGGCGACGTAGTCCTCGACCCGCTCGGGGTCGATCCGGCCGCAGTGCTCGAGCACCACCTTGACCTGATGAGAGAAGAAGGGGTCGGTGGCGGTCGGGCGTCCACCCTCGCCGCCGGCGAGACCGTCGACCACGCAGTCCAGCGCGGCTTCGTCGCCGGCCGCCACGTGGTCGTAGATCCGACCCTTCTCCGGTACCGCGACGAGCGGCCCGGCGGCGCAGAGCCCCAGGCAGCCGACGCGCTTCACGGCGACGTCGGTCAGGCCCCGGGCGGTCACCCGCTCGCAGAGAGAGTCGAAGACGGTGTCGGCCTGCATCGACAGGCAGCCCGCGGCCATGCAGACGTGCGCGGAGGCACGCACCGGCCCGGCGGGGATCAGGGGTTCCTGACGGCGCCGGCGCGCCGGGGTCGGAGTACCCGCTTCGGTCATAGCGCCTCCAGCATTTGTTGCACGCCGTCGGGAGATATCCGTCCATGCACCTCGTCATCGACGACGACCGCCGGGGCCATGCTGCAGGCTCCCAGGCAGCGCGCCCGGAGCAGCGAGATCCGGCCGTCGGGGGTGGTGCCACCCGCGTCGATCCCGAGCGTGTCATGAATACGGTTGAGGATGGCGGCCGCGCCGTTGATGTAGCAGGCCGTTCCCATGCACACCACGCAGGTGTGCTCCCCCTGGGGCTTGCGGACGAAGTGCGAGTAGAAGGTGGCGACTCCCAGCACCCGGCTGGGCGGTACTCCGAGAGCCTCGCTCACGTAGCTCAGGGCATCGTCGTCCAGATATCCGAAGACCTCCTGCACAGTGTGGAGGACCTCGATGAGAGCGTCCGGCCTCGCCCCCAGGCGGCGAATGCGGACGTCCACCTGACGCCAGC
>PLXL01000233.1 GCA_003153215.1 Candidatus Dormiibacterota bacterium | reverse complement strand
GGCGGTAACCGGCTCGCTCCCGCGGAGGAAGTCGAGGAGGAGCTGGCTCACCGAGTAGAGGGCGACGTAGCTGATGATCACCACGCCGGGGCGCACCTTGCGGTGGCGCACCGCGAGCAGCACGAGCAGGATGACGAGCGTGCCCAGCGCCTCGTACGCGGCGGCGGGTTGGTAGGCGATGTAGTGCCCCAGCTCCCCCCAGTAGTAGTAGCCGGGCTGGAGCACCGCGTCAGGGTTGGTGTAGGCGGTCGCCCACGGGAGTTTGCTCGGGGCGCCGAGGATGTCGCCGTTGATGACGTTGCCGATCCGGCCGATCGGTTGACCGACCACGGCGAAGAAGGCGCCCGCATCCAGGAGGACCCAGATCGGCAGCTTCCACCGCCGGCCGAGGACCACCAGGGTGGCGAGACCCCCGATGATCGCGCCGTAGAAGGCCATCCCCCCGTTCCACACCGCGATCACATCCACCGGGCTCTGCATCAGGCTGAGGTTCTGGACGTCGTAGTAGAGCCGCGCGCCGATCAGGCCGAAGAGGATGGTCCAGCCGGTGAGCCGCTCCAGGTGGTCCTGGCGGATGCCCCGCGAAACGGCGTGGGGACGGGCGCCCAGGTAGTAGGCGGCCACGAAGGCCACCACGTACATGATCCCGTACCAGTGAACTGCCAGAGAGCCGATCCGGAAGGCGATCGGGTCGATGCCGATTGTGATGGTCGCGAGCATGGTCAGCCATGACGCGACGCCGGGCCGGCGTCGCGCACGTCCAGGAGTCGGTAGCCGCGCCTGGACCCCATCCGGAGGACGTCGAAACCCTGGCTGCGCAGCCGCTCGGCGAGCGAATCCGCCCCCAGGTGTCGCTGCACCACCAGGTAGGCGTGGCCGCCGGGTTCGAGCCGGCCGAGCCAGGTGGTGAGGAGCTCCAGGAGCGGTCCGCGGCCGACGCGGATCGGGGGGTTGGTGTAGATCGCATCAAACCGGAGCTGCGGGTTCACCTGGTCGGGGCGGCACACCTCGATCCTCTCGACCCCGTTGGCGGTCGCATTGGCTCGGGTCAGCTCCAGGGCCCGGCTGTTGACGTCGANNGTACCCGGGTCGAGCCCGGCGAGGCTGAATACGCCCCGGTCGGTCCGCAGCTCGATGCTCTGGTCCGGGAGGCGGACGGTCACCGTCCGCGGGCGCGACGCGACCGCCGGTTCAGCGCTGAAGTAGTGCTCGGTAGGGGGGTGGCGATCCGCCATCGTGCCCGGGAGCGTCAGTGGTGGCGGGAGGGGAGTGAGAAGCTCCGGGCCACCGCCGCGACCGCGGCGAGGTAGGCGGCGCGAGTCCTCGGGCGCAGCTCTTCGACATCCACCTCGAGCCCCTCGGCGAGGTGGGGGTCCCAGGGCACCTTGACAACCGCCCGGCACCGCTTGGAGAAGTGGTCGACCACCTGGCGCAGCTCGCGGCCGCCGTTGCCGCGTACCTGGTTGATGACCACCACGGCATCGGAGACGAGGTCGTGGTAGCTGTGCTCGTCGAGCCAGTCGAGGGTGAGGCTCGAGGCCCGGGAGGCGTCGATGCCGGGGGCTGCGCAGACCACGATCTGGTCGGCCATCCGGAGGATCCCCTGGGTAGCCGAGTCGAGGATGCCCGTGCCCGTGTCCATCAGGATCAGGTTGTAGTGGTGCTCCAGCACGTGCAGCACCTGGCGGTACTCGGGCTCGCCGAGGGCGACGCTGATGGTCGGGTCGTCGTCGGAGGCGAGCACCTCGAGCCGCGTCGACGACTGGCTCGTGAAGCTCCGCATGTCGCTGTAGCGGCGGAGACGCTCCGAGGCGCGGAGCAGCTGGGTGACCGTGGCCTCGGTNNGAAGGTGTGGCCCAGCATCAGGGTGGTCGTGGTCTTTCCGATCCCACCCTTCCGCGAGACGATGGCCACGCGGCGGCAGGTGGCGATCGGCGTGGTCGCGGTGGCCACCAACTCCCGTTCGCGTCGCTCGGATCGGCCGGGGCCTGGCTCTATCGCCCCGAACGAGAGGGAACGGACCGCCTGGCGCACGCCCCGCGTGGCCGGCCGGACCTTCCTCGGCCCACTCACCCGTTCAGGGGAGAAATCCTGGGCGGTGCGGGGAGGTGTCGGAGCCGGCCGGATCGCGGTCTCGTTGTCCGGATCGGGGCCGAGCGCCGCCAGGCGGCCGACGGTGCGGTTCGGGGCGGGGCGTTGCGGCGATGCGAGCGCCGGCTCGGGAAGTGGTCTCCACCCGCCGGGCGGGTCGCCGGGATGGGGCGCAGCGCCCTGATGGCGTGCTCCGTTGGTGTCGTGCCGGCCAGGGCCGGTGGGGGAGCCGCCATTGCCGGCCGAGCCACCGGGAAGGGGCGGCGGGGGTGCCGCGAGGCCGGGTTGGGGTCGTCCGTCGGGCGGCGGCAGNNCCATTGGGTGGCGGCAGGGGCCGGGTGGGCGCGAGCGGTGGCGGCAGGGAGATGTTGAATCCGGGGGCGCCTTGGGGCGGCCGCACGGGCCGATCGGAGGTGGCCCAGGCCGGCCGCGAGAGGGCGGGCCCCGGGGAGCCGGCGGGTGTCTCGGGGGGTCGGTCGGCGGCGATCGACGGTGCGGGGGAGAGGCTGAGCCCCGGGGAACCGTTGGGCGCCTGCAAGGGCTGAGGGTCGTACGACGGCGGCGGGGAGATGCCGTATCCGGGCGCGCCGTTGGGCGGCATGGGGCGGGAGGTGGCTCCCCCCGTGGCCGGCGCCATCGGCGCTGACTGGAACTGGCCGTCGGCGGTGGGGAGGTGACGGGCGGGTGGAGCCGGCGGGGCGAACCGCACCCCCGGGCCGTTGGCCGGCGGAGCCGCGGGAATCCCGACGCTGTTGGTTCGCAGCGACTCGTATCCCGCGGGCCCCATCGGGGCGGGCTGGCCCGGCCGGCTCGCGTGCCCGACAATGTCGACAGGCGGTTGCGGTGGCGTACCACCTGGCCTCCGGTGGTCCACCGGCGCCGTGAGGCCGCCCCCTTCCCCTGTTTGCTCGGTCAACACCTCTCCCACTGCAGGTCCCCGCGGCTGCGATCTACCGGATGGAGGAGTATGGCAGCCCGCCGCCGGGACTGACTGCCCAGCCTACGCCCTTCGACGGGAAATGGGCGCCCAGGGCGCTGAGCGGCACAATCCCTCCCATGCCTGCCCAGAGCCGCCCGATCGTCCTTGTCGGCCTGATGGGCTCTGGGAAGACCACCGTCGGGTCGGCGCTCGCGGAACGCCTCGGCCGGCCCTTCTGGGGCGGTGATGCCAAGCTCCTCCAGGTGACCGGGATGACGCCGGCGGCACTCGGTGCCGAGCGGGGCCTGGATGTCCTTCACGGCCTCGAGTTCGAGGTGATGTCACTGGGGCTCGCCCACCGCCCGCATCCGGTCGTGGCCGCAGCCGCCTCGGTCGGGCTCGACCCCCGCCTCCCCGGCCTGCTCCTCGAGGCGTGGACGATCTGGCTCCGGGTCGAGCTGGCGCACCTCGTCTCGCG
>PLXL01000229.1 GCA_003153215.1 Candidatus Dormiibacterota bacterium | reverse complement strand
CCGGGACGATCGTCGAACTCCTGGGCCACGGTGCTGACCTCGACGTCGATGAGCCGGCCGTCGCGCAGGCGGTGGCGGGCGTTGTAGGCCGTCTTCCCCGTCCGGGCCCGGTTGAAGTCGACGGCAAGGTGGGCGGCATCGCGGCGGAGCACGGCGATGGTCAGCGCCGCGAACTCCTCGGCCGAGTACCCGTACTTGGCGACGGCGGCGTCGTTGACGGCGAGGAAGCGCTGTGTCGTCGCGTCGAGCACCCACATCGGTTGGGGATGTTCGAAGAACACGCGCCGGAAGCTCGCTTCGTTGGCGACGAAGGCGCCCTTGTGATGCCGGTCGATCCCGCGCAGCTCGGNNCGGTGGCACAGGGGGACGGCGATCATCGACCGTGTCCCGAGGCGACGGCACATCTCCCGGTCCACCCGGGGGTCGGCTTCCGTGTCACCGCAGACCTGGGGGGTGTCGCACACGAGGGCGCGCCACGGATGATCGGGCGCGTCACCTTGACGCCGGGGGCGTCCGGCGGCGCCAGATCCTGTCTTCGCCCGGTGGACGAGGCCGTCGTCATCGGTGATCTCGACCACGGCTCCGTCGGCCCAACTGAGCGCGCGAGCCCGCACAGCGGCCCGGCGGGCGATGGCGCCCAGGTCGGCGGCNNCGGGGCCTGGGACCCGTCGCGACACGCTCGACTGCATGGTTGCAGCCCACGCTAGTCGGGGACGAGCCCTGTGCAACACACGTTTGGTGACGAAGCCGTCTCCGAACCCCTCAAAAGTGTCACGAGACTNNTATTCGCAGCATGCTCGGCAGGGCGGCACCGACACCCAGGCCACCGTCTCTCAGAACGGCGACGGCTGAGCGATCCCCAGCGGCAAGCCGCGGGCATCCCGGGAGTCATGCATCCACCCATGTGGTGGGGACGGCGCGGACGCGCGACGCGGCAGGTACCACAGGTCGGGTCGGACCTCATCGCGGCGCGTACGCCTTTCCATGGGAACGCATCTGACGTGACCGCTCCGATGACACCGCTTAGCCAAGACGGGGTCGCTGGGCACTCGTTCCTCAACGATCTCGACCTCTCAATGCAGGACGTTGGGTCTCTAGCTCTCAACGAAGGATGCGGAAAAGTCGCATTCGACCTCGTGATCGCCGCCGCCCTGCCGCCGACCCCTCGCGAGCTGCCCCTCGACGGCAAGAGCCGCCTCGCCCTGCAGAGGGGTGCGAACGAGTGTTCGGGCGGCTGGGTCCGTCTAGGCGCTTCAGGGGTGAAACTGTCATGGTGGGGTGGGCCAGGCTTATCTCGTCAGGCCCTCAGGCTGGCGCCACGCCGCGGATCCGGGGCGGGGTAACCTGCGAAGGTGGCGCTCCACTACTGGCGGCCCCAGCAATTCCGGCACCGGCCCCTGAGATCTCCCTGACATGCCCGCACCGCGCGACGACCAGCCCTCGACGCGACCGCTGCTGGACAAGCTCGGAGTGCGGCCGGGGATGCGAGCGGCAACGCTCGGGGTCTTCGCCGCCGACTTCCTGACTCGCCTCCGCAGCCGGGCAGCGGAGGTCACCGACGACCCCGCTGGCTGCGACATCGTCTTCCTCGCCGCCGAGGATCGGGCTCAGCTGGCCCAGGTGGCGCGCCTGGCCGCGAGCCTGCGCCGCGATGCGGCGCTCTGGATCGTCCGGCCGCGCGGCAGCTCCACCATCAGCGAGCGGGAGACGCTCGCCGCGGGCCTGAAGGCCGGCCTCGTGGACGTCAAGGTGGTGCACTTCTCGGAGACGCACAGCGCCGCCAAGTTCGTCGTCCGGCTCAGGGACCGCTGAGCCCGGAACGGCCGCCTGGTCGCCACCTGCGGGTGGTGTGGCCCCCGAGCCCCGCTCTGCTCCTGTACCGGCCGGGTCGCCTGGTGTGGTCCCGGAGAGGCCAAACAGCAGCGCGATCACGATCGCCGTCCCCGCCGAGGCCGCGATCCCGACCACGGCTCCGGTGCCGGCGGGCAGCGGCAGGGTCGGCTCGATGGCCGCGAGCACGATATCGCCGCCGGCGAGGAGGAGCGGGACCGCCAGCCTCCAGTGGAGCACGCGCCCGGGACGTCCAAGCCACCAGATGGCCGCGAAGACGTAGGGGTCGAGGAGGTAGTAGGGCCAGGAGGTCTTGGCGAGCATCGGGACGCACGCGGCAGCCACCGCCAGCAGGCCGTAGACGCGGTGGGGCGCCCACCCTCGATGCGGCCGCCACGCCAGCGCTGCGACGCTCAGCACGAGCGCTGCTCCCGCGAAGAGCAGGGCATCCGAATGGCGGACGAATCCATCCCACGCGGACCCCAGGAACGCCACCCAGAGCGAGCCGCCCACGATGGGGAGCTCTCCGCGATAGGTGACCAGCGAGTAGACGACGCCCGATCGGTTGGCGAGGAAGAAGGGGGCGATGACGGCTGCCGCGGTGAGCGCGGCGGTCCCGGCGAGCGCCGCCGCCGACCGCACCCGCCGGTCAAAGAGGAGGGCGACGAGCAGGGGGATGAGGCAGACGGCGGAGACGCTCTTGGTCATGACCGCAAGGCCCAGGCAGATTCCGGCCCACACCGTCTTCCCTCGACCGAGCAACCGGACGCCGAGAAGGATCAGCCAGAGCTCCAACGGCTCCTCGATGTGACCGAAACCGACCAGGGCCACCCAGAGCGGCGGTGCCAGGAGGAAGGCGGCGGACATGAGGAGCCGCCGGGTGAATCGCTCACGCGTCGCCCCGCCGCCCGCGTCGCCTCGGGCCTCACGCCCCTCGCCCCGCCCCGCCTGCCCTGCCGATCGACGCCCCTCCCCCCGCGCCGCCTCGATGGCGAGCAGAGCCTCGCGGACCATGAGCAGCGAGAACACGGCGAAGACGCCGACGGTCACAGCGTCGCGCAGCCGCATGCCATGCAGCCACCCGAGCGCGTTGACGACGGCGACGACCAGGCTGAGCGGCAGCAGGCTCACCGGCCCGTTGGCGTTGGGGTACTGCCCGGCGCGGAGCGTGTAGACGAGGAGCGGGTGCCCGTGCACGGCGATCTCCGCCGACGGCCAGAAGAAGACGTCGAGGTCGGTCTTGCTGGTGTCGAAGAGGAGCACCGCGACGGCCGAAGCGGCCATGAAGGCGACGGCCAGCAGGGGGATGGCCGCACGCCGGAGCGGAACGGGCATGGCGAGCGACGGGGGGCGCGAAAGCGCGGTGTGCGGTGCCACCGGTCAGGCCGTGGTGGTGAACTGCGGGAGCGGCGTGCGCTCGGTCGATGCCGTGCGATCGGCCGGCTGCGCGCCATCGAGATCCGCGCCTCGGGGGGCGTCGACGGCCTCGGAGACCCTCCCGCTGCTGAGCAGGAAGAGGACTGTGCAGACGACCAGCAGCACGTTGCGCACGGCGATCCCGGCGAGGAACCACACCGAGTAGCGCAGGATGGGCGAATACTCGATCGCCACCTGGTAGAGCACCGGGAAGATCAGCGCGGTGAGCAGGAAGACGGCCACCCAGCGGTAGCGNNACCCCGGTGGTGCAGAGCAGCACGAGCAGGGTCCCCACGACCGCGTGCCCGGTGTCCATCCGCCCGGTGAGCTGCCTCCACCACACCCAGAGCATCCCCGCCACCAGGCCGAGGTCCCCGGCCGCCGAGGCGACGCCGCTCAGGCTGCCGACGAGGTCGTAGGAGACGGAGGCGTAGACCGGGTGGGCGGGCACCCCGACCAGCGACCCCAGCCACATCAGGGTGGCCGGCACCGACTCGACCTGGACCGGGCGGCTGACGTTGTACGTGATCGCGCCCAATCCGTGGGCCGGATCGATGACGTGACCGAGGGCGAATCCGCCTGCCACGATGACCGCGCAGACGACCACCCCGGCGCCGAGCCGGCGGATGACGCCCCATGCGCCCGTGCTCCGGACGGCCCGGGCGTGGGCGATCACGGAAACGGGGAGCAGCACCAGCGGGAAGAGCTTGACCAGCGTCCCCAGCCCGATCAGCGGGTAGGCGGGACCGAAGCGGCGCCGTTCGAGCAGCCAGAGGCAGCCGAGCACCATCAGGGCGGGGAGGATGTCGTAGCGGAAGAGGAGCGTCGCCGGGCCGGTCGCCAGCGCGTAGGCGCCGTAGGTCCAGGCGCGAGAGGCGCCCTTCCACCGCCGGATGGCGAAGAAGCCGAGGACGAAGAGGGCCGCCATGCCGAGGGCGAAGCAATCCTGGCCCACCGACGGTGGCCCGATGATCGCCAGGGCAAAGGGGATGACCGCTAGCGGCGGGTACTCGTGGGGAAGCGACGGATGCGAGAGGTGGCCCCAGAAGGCCAGGGCGTCGGAGCGGTACAGCGCGACGTCCGCCTGCCGCCAATCGCCGGGCAGCCAGACGCTGACGAGCGCGCCCACCAGGTAGAGCGCAAACAGGACGCGCGCGACGCGCAGCCAGGGGACGGATCTGAGCCGGTCGATCGCGGCATGATACCGGCGCCGGGCCGCCGGGCTCGGGCTAGCGGTACTCCATGACCAGCTCGGCCACCTGCACGGCGTTGGTCGCCGCCCCCTTGCGGAGGTTGTCGGCGGCCACGAAGAGGGCCAGGCCGTGCTCCCGGCTCGGGTCGTGGCGGATGCGGCCGACGTGGACCTCGTCCGAACCGGCCACCTCACGCGGGGTCGGGTACACCTGCGAGGCGGGATCGTCGACGACCCTGATCCCAGCGGCACCCTCCAGCACGCGGCGAGCCTCCGCCGGCTCGACCTCGCTCTCCAGCTCGACCCACACCGCGGCGGCATGGCCGACCGCCACCGGCACACGGACGGTGGTGATGCCGATGCCCAGGTCGGGAAGGTCGAGGATGCGGCGGACCTCCTGGACGACCTTGACCTCCTCCTCGGTGTCGTCGCCGTACATCTTCCAGCCGCCGGGGATCACGTTGCCGTGGAGGACGTGGGGGTACACGTGGCTGGCCGGGACCTCTCCCGCGGCATCCTGGCGCACCTGCTCCTCGAGCTCCTCGCGGAGCGCCCGTCCCGCCCCGCTCGCCGCCTGGTAGGTGGCGACGGTCACGTGCAGGAGGCCGAAGGCGCGGTGCAGCGGTGCCAGGGCCACCGCAAGCGGTGTGGCGACGCAATTGGGGTTGGCGATGATCCCATGGTGCTCGCGCACCTTCTCGCCGTTGACCTCGGGCACCACCAGGGGGACGTCGGGGTCCATCCGGAAGAAGCTCGACTTGTCGACGGCGACGCCGCCCCCGGCGGCGACCAGCGGCGCGTACTCCTTGGAGGTGGCCCCGCCGGCGGCGAAGAAGACGATGTCGCAGCCCTCGAGGCGCGCCGCCTCCACCGCCGCCACCGTCAGCGCCTCACCGCGGAAGGTCACCGTCCTGCCCGCGCTGCGCGGGGATGCGAGCGCCCGCAGCTCCCGCAGCGGGAACTTGCGGTCCTCGAGGACCTGCAGGACCATGGAACCGGCGGCTCCGGTGGCACCGACGAGGGCGACGGATGGAGACGACGTCACTTCTGAATTGAGCCTCCTGAAGACTTACGCCGGGCTGGCCGCCCCCGCCTCGCCGGTCTCGGACTGAGCCTTGGCGAGGTCGCGGATGGCCTCACGGCGGGAGAGGTTGACGCGGCCGCGGTCGTCGATCTCGATGACCTTGACCATGATCTCGTCGCCCACGGCGACCACGTCCTCCACCTTCTCGACCCGGTGCTCGGCGAGGTGGCCGATGCGGACCAGCCCCTCTTTCTTGGGGGCGATCTCGACGAAGGCCCCGAAGCCCATCAGGCGGGAGACCTTGCCCTTGTAGATGCGGCCGATCTCGATGTCGTCGGTGAGGTCGCGGATCATGTCCAGGGCCTGCTGGCGCGACGCCGCGTTGGCGCTGGAGATGAAGACCCGGCCGTCGTCCTCGACGTCGATCTGGGCACCCGTCTCCTCGACGATGCGGCGGATGGTCTTGCCGCCTGGGCCGATGATCTCGCGGATCTTGTCCGGGTTGATCTGGATGGTGTCGATGCGCGGCGCCCACGGGCTCATCTCGGGACGCGGCTCGGCCAGGGCCTCGGCCATCTTGCTGAGNNAGGCCGGTGATCCCGGCCGCCGAGCCGGCGACCTTGAAGTCCATGTCGCCGAGCGCGTCCTCCATCCCCTGGATGTCACTCAGGACCGCCCCGCTGCCATCCTCGGCGCTGATCAGGCCCATGGCGATGCCCGCCACCGGTGCCCGGAGGGGCACGCCGGCGTCCATCAGGGCAAGCGTCGAGCCGCAGACAGATGCCATCGAGGTCGAGCCGTTGCTGCTCAGGATCTCGGTGACGATGCGCACCACGTAGGGGAAGGCCTCGTCGTCGGGCATGACGTTGTGCACCGCCCGCTCGGCCAGGGCTCCGTGACCGATCTCGCGACGGCCCGGGGAGCGCAGCGGCCTCGCCTCACCCACCGAGAAGGGGGGGAAGTTGTAGTGGTGCATGTAGCGCTTGAACTGCTCGAGCCCGAGGCCGTCCAGCTTCTGCTGGTCCTGGCCGGAGCCGAGGGTGACCACGGAGAGCGCCTGGGTCTGGCCGCGGGTGAAGAGCGCGCTGCCGTGGGTGCGGGGCAGGACGCCGACCTTGCACCAGATCGGCCGGATCTCGTCGGTGCGGCGGCCGTCGGGGCGGATGCCCTCGGTCAGGATGGCGTGGCGAACCGCCTTCTTGATCTCGGCGTCGAAGGCGCGCCCGATCTCGCCGGCTCCGGTCGGGAAGCGCTCGGCCAACCGGCCTGCCACCTCCTGCTTGAGGGCGTCGATCTGGGCCTCGCGGGTGGCCTTGTCGGCGTTGCGGGCGGCCTCGGTGGCCTTCCCGGCGACCGCCTCGTGGACGGCCTCGGAGATCTCGGGGGCGATCGCCCACTTCGGGTAGTCCATCGGCGGCTTGGCGCCGAGGGCCTCGCGGATGTGGAGCTGGAACTCGACCAGCCGCTTGATCTCGTCGTGGGCCAGGCGCAGCGCCTCGAGCACCGTGCTCTCGGGGATCTGGTGGGCGCCTGCCTCCACCATGGTGATGGCGTCACCGGTGCCGGCGACCACCAGGTCGAGATCGGATTCCTGGAGCTGCTGCAGCGTCGGGTTCAGGANNCCTTGGGGAAGAGCGGCCGCATCGGCCGGTCGATCATCCGGCAGGCGATGATGGCCGCTTCGGTGGGCCTTCCCTCACGGCGGGGGAAGCTGCCCGGGATGCGCCCGGCGGCGTACAGCTTCTCCTCGTAGTCGCAGGTGAGCGGGAAGAAGTCGATGCCCTCGCGGGGGGCCTTGCTCGCGACGGCGGTGACCAGCACCACGGTGTCGCGGCAGCGGATGAAGAGGGCGCCGTTGGCCTGTTCGGCGATGTGACCCGTCTCGACGGTGAGGGTCTG
>PLXL01000012.1 GCA_003153215.1 Candidatus Dormiibacterota bacterium | reverse complement strand
GCCCTCCGCCCGGGCCGACACCCCGGGCAACGCTCCGGTTCCGCCGTCCACTCCGGCTGAGACCGCAGGGCCTGCGGACGCAGGCTCGCTCCAATCGGGTCAGGCGGAGGGGACCAGGGTGCAAGGCTACCAGGCCGCCTGGCGGGAGGACCGGCCGCCACCGTAACCATGCCGGGCGGCCCGCGCTTCTGGGCTGAGATGTCCACCCTCTCCGCCGCTGTGGCATCGACCGAGGTCACCGCACGGGTTCGCCGGGCCGGCATCCTCTCCGTCGCTGCCCACCTGCCCGACGGCATCCTGACCAACGCCGACCTGGAGGCGATGGTCGACACCTCCGACACCTGGATCATGGAGCGCACCGGGATCCGGCTCCGGCACCGCGCCGTCGCCGGGGAGACCACCTCCGAGATGGGGGCCACGGCAGCCCGCCGTGCCCTGGAGATGGCGGGCTCGCCCAAGATCGACGCCATCGTGGTGACGACCATCACCCCGGACACCCGCTTCCCGTCGGCCGCCTGCCTGATCCAGCGCAAGCTGGATATGGGCGGCATCCCGGCCTTCGATGTGAACGCGGCCTGCAGCGGCTTCACCTACGGGCTGATCGTCTCCGAGGGGCTGATCCGGAGCGGGGTCGCGGATCACATCCTGCTGGTCGCCGCGGAGTCGATGACCTCGCTGGTGGACTGGGAGGACCGCGGCACCTGCGTCCTCTTCGGGGATGGCGCCGGTGCGGCCGTGCTCGGGGCCGTCTCCGAGGGCGGGATCGTGGCCCGGCGCTGGGGTGCGGACGGGACCAAGGGGCACCTGATCTACTTCGGGCCCAAGCCCGACGACGCCGACAGCCCCGACAAGCTCCGGATGGCCGGCAAGGGAACCTTCCGGATGGCGGTCGAAACCTTCTGCGACGTCACCGCCGGGGTCTGCGCCGACGCCGGCTGGGACCCGGCCAGCATCGACCACTTCGTCCCCCACCAGGCCAATCAGCGCATCATCGAGGCCGCCGCAAAACGGTTGGGCATTCCGATGGAGCGAGTGGTGGTCAACATCACCGAAACCGGCAACACCAGCTCCGCCTCGATCCCCCTCGCCCTGGCCGCCGCCGCAGCCCAGGGGCGCTTCAAGCGGGGCGACAGGGTGGTGGCGGCGGCCTTCGGCGCGGGCGCGACCTGGGGCGCCGTCGCCTGGGAGTGGGACGCGGTCTGATGCTGGGACGGTTCACCGCTCCGGGGCCATCCCGGGAGCGGCCGCTTCAGGCACCCGGCCCCCGGCTCAAGCCGGTCGCCCGCTCGGGAAGCGTCGCCTGCAAGGGGTGCGGCCGCCGCTTTGTCCTGGAGAGGTACGAGGGAGCGCTCCGGGTCTGCCCGTGGTGCGGGCACCACGGCCAGCTGCCCGCCGCGGCGCGGGCCGCCCAGCTCGCCGACCCGGGGAGCGTCCAGCCGGTCGAGATCCAGCTCGCCGACCGTGACCCGCTCGGCTTTGACGACGGGCGCCCCTACCCGGCGCGGGTCGCCGAGGCCCGCCAGAAGACCGGGCTGGACGAGGCGTTCCTGATCGCCCGGGCGAGCATCGGCGGCGCCCCGGCCATTCTCGCGATCATGGACTTCGGTTTCCTGGGCGGTTCGCTGGGCTCCGCGGCAGGGGAGCTCTTCGCCCAGGGATGCGAGCTGGCCGTAGCCGAGCGTCGGGCCCTGGTGGCCGTCTCCAGCAGCGGCGGCGCCCGGATGCAGGAGGGGATCGCCTCGCTGGCCCAGATGGCCCGCTGCACCGCGGGGGTGAGCACCGTCGCCGACGCGGGCCTCCCCTACATCTCCGTGCTCGCCGACCCATGCTTCGGCGGCGTCACCGCCTCATTCGCCGCCCAGGGCGACGTGATCCTGGCCGAGCCCGGCGCCCGGATCGGCTTCGCCGGAGGCCGAGTCATCGAGCAGGCGGCCCATGAGGCCCTCCCCGAGGGTTTCCAGACCGCCGAGTTCCTGCTGAGCCACGGCATGGTCGACCAGGTCGTCGACCGGCGAGAGCTGCGGGCGCTGGTCGCCGGCCTCCTCCGAGCCCTGACCGCGGGGAGAGCCGGCGGCGATCTCACCGGCCTGCCGGCAAGCGCGGCAGAGGCGGCGCGTGGCGATGTGGCGGGACCGGCCGCGGACGGAGCCCTCCGGCACTCCACCACCCCAGGCACCACACAGCACGCGCCGGAGACGCCGGCCATCGGTGTCGGTGAGCGTGTCCCCGCCGGGCCGGGGCCGTCGGTCGCCGACACCCTCTCCACCTCCGAGCGGGAGAAGCAGGCGTTCACCGCGGTCGAATTGGCCCGCAACCCGGGACGCCCGCGCACGCTCCAGCTGCTGAGGACCCTCTTCCACGACTTCACCGAGTTGCGCGGAGACCGGCTCTTCGGCGACGACCGGGCCGTGATCGGCGGGACCGCCCAGCTGGGCGGGTCGGGGGCCACGCCCAGGGACGACGTCTGGGTGATGGTCATCGGCCAGGAGAAGGGCAACGACGCCGCCTCCCGGGTCATCCACAACTTCGGGATGCCCCACCCCGAGGGGTACCGCAAGGCCACCCGGCTGATGCGCCTCGCTGAGAAGTTCGGCCTCCCGGTCATCTGTCT
>PLXL01000059.1 GCA_003153215.1 Candidatus Dormiibacterota bacterium | reverse complement strand
TGCTCGCGCTGGGCCTGCCGGCCGGCATCACCCTGCAGGCGAGGCTGCGACGGACAGCCGACGATCTCGGCCCGCTCCTGGGACAGCCGACCGCGGTGCGTCTCGTCAAGGGAGCCTTCCCACTGGGTCCCGAGCACGACCACCAGGGCGGACGCGCCGTCAGCGCCGCCTATCTCGCCCTGGCCACCAGGATGCTGGCGCCCGCGGCGCGGGAGGCGGGGCTGCGGCCCATCTTCGCCACCCATGACGGGACGCTCCTTCTCCGCATCGCCGCCCTGGCCCAGAGCGAGGGATGGGCGCCGGACCAATTCGAGTTCGAGATGCTTCTCGGCGTCCGTGTGGACCTGCAGCGCCGGCTTCGCCGCGAGGGCTTCTCGGTGCGCGCGCACCTGCCGTTCGGCACCGGCGGTCAGGCGTCCGCACTCCCCGGGGGCGGCGAGCACCCCGCCGAGGCCCTGCACCTGGGGGAGGCTTAGTCGGGGCCGGTCCCCGCGACCATGGGTCCTTCGGCTCTGCCGAAGAGGGGGTCGCGGACCGTAGCATGTGGTCATGGACGGTGTGAACCAGAACGGGAACGCCGGTGCCGAGCCGGAAGCGCCGCCCTGCCANNGATCAGCGTCGCCCTGGTGGATGCCGGGCCCGGGGACACCGTGCTGGTGCACGCCGGCGAGGCGATCGCCGTGGTCGCGAGGGTCTAGCCGTGTGCCTGGGCATCCCGGGTGAGGTGGTCACCCTCGACGCGGAGCGGCCGGGCATGGCCACCGTCAACGTCGGCGGGGCACGCCGGCAGGTCAACGTGATGCTGATCGAGGAGGATGGCGTGGGGCCGGGCGACTGGGTGCTCATCCATGTCGGCTTCGCGCTCGCCAAGATCGACGAGGAGGAGGCCCGGCTCACCCTCTCCCACCTGGAGGAGATGGGCCAGGCGTACCGCGACGAGTTGCAGGCGCTCTCGCAGTCGCGGATCGACTGATGGGCCCGGAAGGGATGCGCTTCGTCGACGAGTACCGCGACCGCGAGAAGGCTCAGGCGCTGGCCGCGAACATCGCGACGCTCGTCGAACCGGGACGTCGCTACGGCCTCATGGAGATCTGTGGCGGGCACACCCACACCATCTACAAGCACGGCATCGAGGACTACCTCCCCGAGGAGGTGCAGCTCGTCCACGGGCCGGGGTGCCCAGTGTGCGTGATCCCCATGGGCCGGGTGGACGACGCCATCTGGATCGCTGAGCAGGACGGAGTCACCCTGACGTCGTTCGGTGACCTGCTCCGTGTCCCAGGTACCCGCGGCTCCTTCCTCGACGCCAAGGCCCGCGGCGCCGACATCCAGATGGTGTACTCGCCGCTCGACTCGCTGAGGATCGCCCGCAGCCATCCGGATCGGCGCGTGGTGTTCATGGCGATCGGCTTTGAGACCACCACGCCCTCGACCGCGATGACCGTGCTCCGGGCCGCCGCCGAAGGGCTCGAGAACTTCTCGGTCTTCTGCAACCACGTCGCCATCATCCCGGCACTCGAGGCCATCCTCGCCTCACCGGACATCCACATCGATGGTTTCATCGGCCCCGGCCACGTCTCCACCGTGATCGGCTGCGAGCCGTACCGCTTCATCGCCGAGAAGCACCGGCGTCCCTTCGTGGTCGCAGGCTTCGAGCCGCTCGACATCCTCCAGGCCATCCAGATGCTCCTCCTCCAGCTCCGCGACGGACGCTCTGAGGTGGAGAACCAGTACACGCGGGTGGTCCCGTGGGACGGCAACCAGAAGGCGCTCCAGGCGATCGACGAGGTCATGGAGCCGAGGCCGACGTTCGAATGGCGCGGGCTCGGCTGGATCCCCGACTCGGCGATGCGCATCCGCGAGAAGTACGCCCGCTTCGACGCGGAACGGGTCTTCGACGTACCCGCCACCCGGGTGGCCGACCCGCCGGCCTGCCAGTGCGGGGAGGTCCTGCGCGGAAGCATCAAACCCTGGGAGTGCAAGGTGTTCGGCACGGCCTGCACTCCCGAGACACCGATCGGGACCTGCATGGTCTCGTCCGAGGGGGCGTGCGCCGCCTACTACAACTTCGGCCGCTTCAGCAGGCAGAGGGTCCGCCTGGCGGGCCTGGCGTGACGGAGCGGACCGAGGACGAGGTCCTGGAGAGGATCGAGCGGATCCGCCGCCGCCGGCCCCGGATCACCGACGAACGGATCACCCTCTCCCACGGGTCGGGGGGCAGGGCCACCCACACCCTGATCGACGCGCTCTTCCTGGAGGCCTTCCGCAACCCGCTCCTCGAGCCGCTCGAGGACCAGGCTGTCTTCACGGTCGGCGCGGAGCGGCTCGCCTTCACCACCGACACCTACGTGGTCTCCCCGCTCTTCTTCCCGGGCGGCGACATCGGTGACCTCGCCGTGAACGGCACCGTCAACGACCTCGCAGTGTCGGGAGCGCGGCCGCTGTACCTCTCCGCGGGGTTCGTCCTGGAGGAGGGATTCCCGATCACCGACCTCCGCCGCATCGTCGCCTCGATGGCCGGGGCCGCGGAGCGCGCCGGGGTCCAGATCGTGACCGGCGACACCAAGGTCGTCCAGCGGGGCAAGGCCGACGGCTGCTTCGTTAACACGGCCGGGATCGGCGTGCTGGAGCGGCCCGTGCGGCTGTCGGCGGCGGCGGCGCGCCCCGGTGACGCAGTCATCGTCTCGGGGCCGGTCGGAGATCACGGGATCACGATCATGCTGGCGCGCGGGGAGCTGGGCATCGAGTCCGACCTGCGCTCCGACACGGCGCCGCTCACCGAGTTGATCGGTCTCTTGCTGGACGCGGCACCGCGGACGCGATTCATCCGCGACGCGACCCGCGGCGGGGTCGCGACCATCTGCAATGAGCTGGCCCTCGCCTCGGGGGTCGCTGTCGTCCTGGACGAGCAGGCGATCCCGGTGCGACCGGAGGTGCGGGGAGCATCGGAGATCCTCGGCATCGACCCGCTCTACGTGGCCTGCGAGGGACGCTTCGTCGCGGTGGTCGCCGGGGACGAGGCCACGGTCGCCGTGGAGGCGCTGCGCTCCCATCCGGAGGGTGCCTCCGCCGCGGTGATCGGACGGATCGCCGACGACCCGCCCGGGCTGGTCCTGGTGACGACCGGCTTCGGCGGGATGCGCATCATCGACATGCTGGTGGGCGACCCGCTGCCGCGCATCTGCTGAGGCCGAGACCCCACCGGGCGGCGCCGCGGGAGGCTACGATTTTGCGCCGTGAGCTACATCGACATCGCCTGCGTGGTCATCCTCGTGCTGGCCCTTCTGCACGGCCTCATCAAGGGACTCTTCCGGCCGCTGATCATTTGGGCCTTCCTCATCGCCGGTGTCGCGGTCGGCTTTGGCCATCCGGGGGCGGCTGCCAGCTTCGCCCCGAGCGCCGGCTGGCGACCGCTGATGGGTCTGATCGTGGTCGTCGTCTTCGCCGTGGTCGGCTTCCTGGTGGCGCACCTGGTCGCCCCCCGCGTCTACCGCCTCATCCCCGGCCTGGGCGCCCTCGACCGTCTCGGCGGCGCGGTGCTGAGCGTCGTGCTGGCCTTTGTGGTGCTCTTCATCCTGCTGAACGGGCTGGTCACGCTCAACCGGGCAACGGCGCCCATCGACGGGAGCACTCCCGTCTCCGTGGCGGAGCTCCAGGAGATCCAGCAGCTCGTCGCCAGCCATCCCGCCGCCTCGATCGCGCTGAGCCAATCGCAACTCCAGGCGGTGGAGGGCCAGGTGGGATCGGGATCGTCCGCGACGCCGGCCGCCGACGTCGGTCAGCTGAGCACGGTCCTCGGCGTGCTCCGCAACGTCCACATCCAGATGGTCCAGAGCAAGGTCGCACCGGTCATCTTCAAGATCGGCGAGAGCCTCCCCTTCCTCGGCAACGGACAGACCTGGCCGACCAGCTGACCGGGGCGGTCAGACGAGGCCCGCGGCGTCCCGTCCGCCGGCCACGACAGCCTGCCCGAGGCTGATGCCACCGTCATTGGACGGCACCCGCGAGTGGGTGAGCACCCGGAAACCGCTGCCCAGCAGCCCGGCACGGGCCCGCTCGGTGAGCAGGACGTTCTGGAAGACGCCACCGGAGAGCGCCACCACCTCGAGCCCGGTCGCTTCGCGCACGCGCCGGCAAGCGGCGACCGCGGCGTCGGCCAGGCCGTTGTGGAAGCGGGCGGCGATCACCGGGCCCGCCACTCTCGCCCGGACTTCGGCGACCACCGCGCGCACCAGCCCGGCGGTCGCGATCTGGAAGGGCTCGCCGTCCTCGATCGCCACCGGGTAGGCGGAGGTCTCCGCCACGTCGGCCAGCTGCTCGAGCTCCACGGCCGCCTGGCCCTCGTAGTTGATCCGATCGCGAACTCCGATGAGCGACGCGACGGCGTCGAAGAGGCGGCCGGCGCTGGTCGTGATCGGGCTGGCGGTCCCGGTGCGCGCGAGGGCGCTGACGGCGTCCCAGCGATCGGAGTGGTCGCGCATGACGGCGAGGCCGGGGGGCGGGTCGTCCCCGTATGCCGCGGCGAGATGCGCCGCCGCCATCCGCCAGGGCTCCCTGATCGCCATCGCACCGCCGGGCATGGCGACCGGGGCGAGGTGGCCGGCACGCCGGAAGGAGGTGAGGTCGGCGACCAGGATCTCTCCGCCCCACATCGAGCCGTCGGTGCCGTAACCGAGACCGTCGAAGGCGACGCCGATCACGGGTCCCGCCTCCCCGTTGTCGGCGAGGCAGGAGGCGACGTGTGCGTGGTGGTGCTGGACTCCGACCCTGTCCACGCCTTCGAGGTCGACGGCGAACTTGGTCGAGAGGTACTCCGGGTGCAGGTCGTGGGCGACCACCTCGGGATGGACGTCGAAAACGCGCATGAAGTGCTCGATCCCCTCGACGTACGACTGGAGGGTCTCGTAGTTCTCGAGGTCGCCGATGTGGTGCGAGACGAAGGCCCGGCGACCCTTGCCGACGCAGAAGGTGCTCTTCAGCTCCGCGCCGCAGCCGAGCACAGGCCGGGGGAAGGCACGGGCGACGGTCACCGGCTGGGGGACGAAGCCGCGCGAGCGTCGCAGCGGGGTCTCCCTCCCCCCGATCACCCGGATNNGAGCGCCTCCTCGTCGCGATAGGCGATGGGCTCGTCCGAGACGTTGCCACTGGTCAGGACAAAGGGGGCCCGGAGGTCGCGCGCCAGCAGGTGATGGAGCGGGCTGTAGGGGAGCAAGACCCCGAGCGAGCGGTTGCCGGGAGCCACCGCCGCAGCCACCGGCGCACCGGCCGCCCGCTCGAGCAGCACGATGGGACGCCGAGGGGAGGTCAGGGCGCGCGCCTCGGCGGCGCCGATCGCCCCCAGGGCTCGGGCTCCGTCCAGGTCGGCGACCATCACCGCGAACGGCTTGTCCTCGCGATGCTTGCGCGAGCGCAGGGCGGCGACGGCCGGCTCCTGGTCGGCGAGGGCGGCCAGGTGATAGCCGCCCACCCCCTTGACGGCGAGCACGCGGCCCGTGGCGAGCAGCTCGACGGCAGCGGCGACCGGCTCCCCAGCGATCGGCGCACCGTCGCGATCAATCAGGCGCAGCGATGGGCCACAGGCGAGGCAGCAGACCGGTTGGGCGTGGAAACGGCGGTCCCCAGGATCCTCGTACTCGCGCCGGCAATCCGCGCACATCGCGAACCCGGACATGGTGGTGAGGGGCCGGTCGTAGGGAACGTCGCGGATGATGGTGAACCGCGGCCCGCAGTTGGTGCAGTTGATGAACGGGTGGCGAAAGCGCCGATCTCTCGGGTCAAAGAGCTCGGCAAGGCAGTCGTCGCAGGCGGCGGTGTCCGGAGAGATCAGGGTCTGACGCTCCCCGGCCGGGTCGCTCTCGACGATCGCGAAACCACGGCTCCCGGTCGGGGTGATGACCTCGGTCGCGAGGCGGTCGATGACCGCCAGCGGGGGCGCATCGCCCTCCAGCGCCGCCAGGAACCGATCCAGCTCCTCCCCATCCCCCTCGACCTCGATGAAGACGCCGGCGGTGTCGTTGCCGACGAGACCGGAGAGACCGTGCGCCGACGCCAGACCGTGGACGAAGGGGCGGAAGCCGACGCCCTGCACCACTCCCTCCACCCTGACGCGAAGCCGGCTGGCGGGGGCGGGCGAGAGCGGCTGCCGATCCATCGGACCCCACCATATCCGCCCGGGGCGGGCCGCGGGGCGGGGCGGGGCGGGGCGGGGCGCCCGGATCGTATCTCCACCCGCGCACCGAAGGTCCTGTCAAGACTTGGGGCCGGGGACCCTGGTGACCGCCTGAGGCGGGACGGCAGAGTGAGGAATCGACATGACGGCGGCCGCCGCTGAGAGCCTGACCCCCCCGCCTCACGGCGGTCGTCTAGTGGCTGAGCGCCTCCGTGCCCACGGTGTGGAGGCGCTCTTCACCTTGGGGGGCGGCCATATCGTTGAGCTGCTGGACGGCTGTGTCGACGCCGACGTCCGGGTCATCGGGCTGCGCCACGAGTGCGCCGTGACGATGGCGGCCGAAGGTTTCGCCCTCGCCACCGGTCGCGCCGGGGTCGCCGCGGTGACCGCAGGGCCCGGCTTCACCAATGCACTCACGGGGTTCGCCGACGCCGCGGTCGGGAATGCGCCCCTGATCCTGATCGCCGGACGCACCGCGCTCAAGCGCCGCGGGCGGGGGGCGGTGCAGGACATCGACCAGGAGGGTATGCTCGCCCCGCTCGCGAAGTGGCGGGCGGTCGCCTACAACGCCCAGACCCTCCAACGCCTCACTGACGAGGCCTTCCATCAGGCGGCGAGCGGGCGTCCCGGGGCCGTCTACCTCGAGGTGCCTCACGACGTGTTCATGACCCGGATGGAGCCGGTCACGGGACACTGGGGCTTCCCGGCGTCGCCGACCCGGCCCGCTGCCTCGCCGCCCGAGCTGGAGCGAGCGCTCGAGGCGCTCAAGGCCGCCTCCCGCCCCGTCGTGCTGGCCGGAGGCGGCAGCTTCTGGTCCGGCGCGGGCGAGGAGATCGCCGCCTTCTGCGCCGCCGCCGAGATCCCGGTGACGACGACGAGCGCCGCGCGCGGCCTGGTCGCCGACTCGCACCCCTGGTGCCTGGGCTCCCTGGTCCACGCGGGCACCGCGGTCGCCTCGGCCGACTGCGTGCTGGTGCTGGGCAGCGCCTTCAACGGCAATCTCGTGTACGGCGGCCCGCCCCTCTTCAACGACGAGCAACTGCTCATCCAGGTCGACATCGCCGGCGACCAGGTGGGCGGCAACCGGCGCGCGGACATCGCCGTCCAGGGGGACGTCCGCGAGGTGGTGACTCAGATGCGGGAGAGCGGCCTGCGCANNCGCGAGGCCTGGGGCGGGGCGTCCACCCTGGTGGCCGACGGCGGCGACACCCTGACCTGGGCCCTCGCCTACGCCGACGCGCAGGGGCCGGGCCGGCTGCTCTCCACCACGACGGCGCTCGGGACGCTGGGAGTCGGCCTGCCCTTCGCCCTGGCCGCGAAGGTGGCCCGGCCGGAGGAGCCGGTGGTGCTGGTCACCGGCGACGGCGCCTTTGGGCTGAGCGCCATGGAGATGGACACCGCCGCGCGCCACCACCTGCCGGTGATCGTGGTCGTCGCCAACAACGGCGGCTGGGGGGACGTGAGGCACCACCAGCGCGAGATGTACCACCGCGAGGTCGCCAGCGCTCTCGCCGACACGCGTTATGACCGGCTCGCCGAGGCCCTCGGCTGCCACGGCGAGCGGGTCGAGCAGCTCTCCGACCTGCGTCCAGCTCTCGAGCGCGCAGTGAGCGCCGGCGGGCCCGCGCTGATCGACGTCCGCACCGACCCCGACGTGCTCTCGGCGCTGCTCCGGGCGATGATGGCGGTCGGCATCATGTAGCCCTGCTGCCGGGCAGGGCACGACGCGAGCTGCTCAAACGGGCCGGTTCGCCGGCCACGGCTGGTTTGCGCCGGCCTAGTGGTGCGCCGCGCCGGCCAGCCGGTGCTCGATCGCCCGGTGCAGGCGGAGGACCTCTCCGCAGCCGGAGGCATGCACGACCATCACCGGTACCCGGCTCCGGTGGAGCACGCTGGTGCTCACGCTGCCGAGGAGCAGAGTGCGCAGGCTCCCGCGTCCCCGGGATCCCATCACGATCAGGTCGTGGCCGCCGCGCTCGACCTCATGGATGATGGCGTCCGCCGGCCGTTCGCAGATGACCGCGGTGTCGACCTCGATCCCGTCGGGCACCCGGTCGCGCGCAGCCGCAGCGATGCGGCGCGTCTCCGCCTCCACGTCGGACTCGAGCTGCGCCACGTCGACTCCCACCGGTGCGACCTCGCCTCCGTACCAGACGAACGGCCGCCACGCGCAGAGGAGGGTGATCCGGGCCCGCTGGCAGCGCGCCAGGTCAACTGCCTGGGTCAGCGCCGCGTCTGCGTGTGCCGATCCATCAACGGGAACCAGGATGCTGTGGAACATCAGATGGTCTCTGGCGGTCCGACCGGATCGGAGCGGGCAGGAGAGATGTCCTCCGGCACCCCCAGTCAAGCTCGTCACACCTCGGCGCGATAGGGCCGAGAGGGTAGGCAACGATAGGCCCAAAGGTCATGAGTCGGCGCTTAGCGCATCCCCTCGAGCTGACGCTCCAATCTGATCGCGACCTCGGCCCGGCGGCCGGCCTCACCGACGACCTCCACCCAGACCTCCGACACGGGGAGGCTGCGCGTCCTCAGGTAGCGCTCGAGCGCCTCCCGCTCCTCTCGTTCCGCGATCCGTGTCGCGGGATCCAATGGCCAGTGCATCTCCGGCCTCCTCATCTCAGGCTGGCGGTCAACGTCCAGTCAAGCTCGATCGACCGAGTAGCAATAGGGTCGCTCGACAGGGAGTCAGGGGGCCGAAGGTCCGAAGGCGGTGGTCTCCGGACCCGCGGAGGCGCACTCGGAGAAGCATCCGGAAGGAGCGGTAAACGGGCCGGCGCCGCGAGCGGCGAGGCCGGGCCGCGGCCAGCCATACTGGGGGCGAAGTACCCACGGGAGGAGCGCAATGACCCAGACGTCCACCGACGTGGCTGCCGCAGGCCCCCTCTCCGACCACGATCTCGCCCTCATCGACGCCTACTGGCGGGCGGCGAACTATCTCTCGGTCGGTCAGATCTACCTGCTCGACAACCCGCTGCTCCGGCAGCGGCTGCGTCCGGAGCACGTCAAGTCCCGCCTGCTCGGTCACTGGGGGACGACCCCCGGGCTCAACTTCATCTACGCCCACATGAACCGGGTGATCCGCAACTGGGACCTCAACGCCATCTACGTGATCGGGCCCGGGCACGGCGGCCCCGCAGCGGTGGCCAATGCCTATCTCGAGGGCACCTACAGCGAGGTCTACCCGCACATCACCGAGGACGAGGACGGGCTGCGGGCGCTCTTCCGCCAGTTCTCGTTCCCCGGCGGCATCCCATCCCACGTGGCCCCGGAGACCCCGGGGTCCATCCACGAGGGCGGCGAGCTCGGTTACGCGCTCTCCCACGCATATGGCGCCGCTTTCGACAACCCCGATCTGCTCGTCGCCTGCATCATCGGCGACGGTGAGGCGGAGACCGGACCGCTGGCAACCGGGTGGCATTCAAACAAATTCCTGGACCCCGCGACGGATGGGGCGGTCCTGCCGATCCTGCACCTCAACGGGTACAAGATCGCCAACCCCACGGTGCTCGCCCGCATCCCCGAGGCCGAGCTCACCTCGCTGCTCGAGGGCTATGGGCACAAGGTGTACTGGGTCTCGGGCGACGACCCCGCGAAGATGCACCAGCTGATGGCGGAGACGCTGGACACGGTGATCGCCGAGATCACCTCCATCCAGAAGCACGCGCGCGAGACCGGCGACGCGACCCGGCCCGCGTGGCCGATGATCGTCTTCAAGAGCCCCAAGGGGTGGACCGGGCCGAAGATGGTCGACGGGCTGCCCACCGAGGGGACCTGGCGGTCGCACCAGGTGCCGATGGCCGAGGTGAAGACCAACCCTGACCATCTCGCCCTGCTCGAGACCTGGCTCAAGAGCTACCGCCCCGACGAGCTCTTCGACGAGAACGGGACCCTGGTCGCCGAGTTGAAGGCCCTTCCCCCCAAGAGCTACCGGCGGATGAGCGCCAACCCGCACGCCAACGGCGGGCTGCTGCTCCAGGACCTGGTGCTGCCCGACTTCCGCAACTACGCGGTCGAGGTGGCCCGCCCGGGGACGACCTTCTCGGAGGCCACCAAGGTGCTCGGCTCGTACCTCCGCGACGTGACCCGGACAAACACGAAGCGATTCCGCATCTTCGGCCCCGCCGAGACCAGCTCCAACCGGCTGCAGCACGTCTTCGAGGACACCAACCGCCCGTGGGAGGGCGAGACCCTCCCCACCGCCGCCCACCTGGCGCCCGAGGGGCGGGTCATGGCGCTGCTC
>PLXL01000234.1 GCA_003153215.1 Candidatus Dormiibacterota bacterium | reverse complement strand
GTAGCCGTCGAGGCGCGCGTACTCACAGAAGAACTTGTAGGTGTTCCAGAGAGTGAGCATGAAGCGGCGAACGACCTCACGGATCAGCTCCGGGGCCACCCGGTAATCGCTCCCCGGGGCCACCGCGCTGTAGAAGTACCAGCGGGTGGCGTCGGCGCCGAACTCATCGAAGCTCACGGTCGGGTCGAGCTGGTTGCCGAGCCGCTTGGACATCTTGCGGCCGTCCTTGTCGAGAACCAGGCCGGTGCAGATCACGTTGCGGTAGGCAGGCTCGTCGAAGAGCAGGGTGCTCTCGGCGAGGAGTGAGAAGAACCATCCCCGGGTCTGCTCGATCGCCTCGCAGATGAAGTCGGCCGGATGGCGCCTGGCGAAGAGCTCGCGGTTCTCGAAGGGGTAGTGGTACTGGGCGAAGGGCATCGCCCCGCTGTCGTACCAGACGTCGATGACGTCGGGGACGCGGTGCATGACTCCGCCGCAGCTCTCACAGGTGAGGACGACCTCGTCGATGTGCGGCTTGTGCAGGTCGTCGTGTACGGTGAGGCCCAACTCGGCCGTGCTGCCGATGCAGCGGCGGCCATCACACTCTGCGCAGATCCAGATGGGGAGCGGCGTGCCCCAGTAGCGGCTTCGCGAGAGGTTCCAGTCAACCAGGTTCTCCAGCCAGTTGCCCATCCGTCCGTCGCGGACGTGCGCCGGCTGCCAAGTCACGCTCCGGTTGTTCTCGATCAGCCGGTCCTTCACCTGGGTGGTGCGGATGAACCACGAGGTGAGCGCGTAGTAGATGAGCGGCGTGTCGCAGCGCCAGCAGAAGGGATAGGAGTGGCGCACCTGGCTGGCCTTGTAGAGGCGCCCCTCGGCCTCGAGGTCGGCGATGATCCGGGGGTCGGCGTCCTTTACGAAGATCCCGGCGTAGCGGGTCTGGCCTTCCAGGAAGCGCCCGTCCAGTCCCACCACGTGCCGGACGGCGACCCCCTCCCTCTGGCACAGCTCCAAGTCCGCCTCCCCGTAGGCGGCGGCGGTGTGCACGATCCCCGTCCCCTCCTCCATCGAGACCAGCTCGGGCGCCGAGAGCACGAGGAACGCCTTGCCCTCGGGGAGCAGATCGGTGAAGAGCGGCGCGTAGGTGCGGCCGACCAGGTCGCGGCCGGCCATCTCGGCGGTGATCTCGTAGTCGCCGTCCAGGACCTCCAGCCGATCCCGGGCGAGGATGAGCCTCTGTCCCCGGTTGTCCACCTCGACATAGCTGGCATCGGGATGGACCGCGACGGCGACGTTGCCGGGCAGGGTCCAGGGGGTGGTGGTCCAGGCCAGCAGCGAGACGTCTTCGGAGCCGCTCAGGCGGAACTTCACATAGACGGAGGGGTCGGCCACATCGTCCTGGTACCCCTGGGAGAGCTCGTGGGAGGAGAGCGAGGTCTGGCACCGGGAGCAGTAGGGGACGACCTTGTAGCCCTGGTAGAGGAGATCACGCTTCCACAGCTGCTTGAGGCTCCACCACACCGACTCGATGTAGGTGCCGTCGTAGGTGCGGTAGGGGTTGTCGATGTCGAGCCAGAAGCCGAGCCGGTCGGTCATGACCTCCCAGTCGTCGATGTACTCCTGGACCGACCGGCGGCAGAGCTCGTTGAACCGGGCGACACCGTACTCCTCGATCTGCTTCTTGCCGCTGATGTGAAGGGACTTCTCGACCTCCAGCTCCACCGGAAGCCCGTGGGTGTCCCAGCCGCCCTTGCGCTCCACCGCCCGTCCGAGCATCGCCTGATACCGGGGAAAGAGATCCTTGTGGGCGCGGCCCAGGACGTGATGGATGCCGGGCTTGCCGTTGGCCGTGGGCGGCCCCTCGTAGAAGACGTAGGACTCCCCGTCCTTGCGCAGCTCGAGGCTGCGGCGAAAGACGTCGGTGCTCCTCCAGAGTTCGAGGATGACGCGCTCACCCTCGACCAGGTCAGCACGGCCGTCGACGGCGGCGAAACGCGGGGGATCGGCCATTGTCGGCCAAGGATAACGATCAGCCGGGCTGCTCGACCCCCACGGGTGCCCGTTCCCCGAAGAGCACCCGGCCGAGGCGCACCATCGTCGCCCCCTCGCCGATCGCCGCCTCGAAGTCGTCGCTCATCCCCATCGACAGCTCGGAAAGCTCCAGGCCCAGCTCGACCTGGAGCCGGTCGCGCAGCTCGCGGAGCCGGCGGAAGCACTCCCGCGCGGCAACCGCGTCGCCAAAGGGAGCGATGGTCATGAGCCCCGCCGCCCTCAGACCGGGCTGTCCGGCCACCACCCGGAGGAGCGGCGCGGCAGCCTCGGGGGGGATCCCGCTCCTCGCCGCGATGCCGGTGAAGTCCACCTCGACCAGGGCGGAGATGGGAGCTCGAGCGGGATCGCGATGGCTCCCGAGCGCAAGCGCGAGCCTCTCCGAGTCGAGGGAGTGCACGGTATCGAAGAGCTGGGCGGCGAGAGCGGCCTTGTTGCTCTGGAGGTGACCGACCAGGTGCCAGCGGAGGCCGGGAGGCACGCTGGCGTGCTTCAGCCGGGCCTCCTGGCACCGGTTCTCCCCAATCTCGGTGACCCCCGCCGCAACCGCCTCCGCGATGCGCGGGGGGGGCACCGTCTTGGTGACGGCGATCA
>PLXL01000021.1 GCA_003153215.1 Candidatus Dormiibacterota bacterium | reverse complement strand
GGTTGGCGCAGGGTCACTTCTGCGGCGACCCGGATGGCGCTGAGTGGCGAGTTGAGCTCATGGGCGGCCTGCGCGGTGAACCGCGTGAGACTCTCGATGAGCGCCTCCCTCTCGGCGCCGATCCTGCCCAGGGCGTTGACGGCGACGATCCCGAAGACGGTCACCACGGCCACTGCGATGAACTGGAAGTCGGTGGTGAGCGCGGGCCATTGGCCGCTGATCTCGAGCACCACCGGCTGGATCAGGGCGACGGCGGCGATGAGCAGCGCCGGCCACGGGGGAAGCAGCCAGATGGCGGCCACGACGCAGAGCAGCATGAGCCCCCCGAAGGTCTCGTCCGGCGGGTTGCCGAACTCCAGTGTCGTGATCCCGGCCATGGCCGCGAGCATCACCAGGACGAGCCCCACCACGCGGCCGGTCCCGCGCACCGGGCGGCTCCGGTTGAAGAGCGCGGTGAGCCGCGATCTGCGACGCCGGTCAGACACCTCCGACCTCCATCCGGTACCCGATGCCCCGGACGCTCACGATGCGAACGCCGGACCCCACGTGTGACAGCTTGGTGCGCAGCCGGCTCATGTACACGTCGACCAGGCCGGAGTTGGGCGTGGACTCGTAGCTCCAGCCGCGGTCGACGAGCTGCTCGTCAGTGACGACCCGTCCGGCATGCTGGACAAGCAGCGCCAGCAGGTCAAACTCCTTGCGGGTCAGGGACATCGGAACACCGCTCACGGCCACGACACGAGCCGGCTCGTCGACGACGAGATCGGACACCCTGGTGTCGCGCGTGCCGCCCTCGCGGCGCGAGAGCGCGCGGATCCTGGCGAGTAGCTCGGCGAAGGCAAACGGCTTGGTGAGGTAGTCGTCAGCGCCCGAATCCAGGCCTGAGACGCGATCCGGGACCCCGGAGAGAGCCGTCAGCATCATGATCCGGCTGGTGACGCGAAGCTCGCGGAGGCGGCGGCAGACTTCGAACCCGCTGGGCCCCTCGGGAAGCATCACGTCCAGCAGGACGGCGTCATAGCCATTGCCCTGGGCCCGTTCAATCGCGTCGTCCCCGTTGTGGACGACGTCGGCAGCAATGCCTGCCTCGGCCAGGCCCCAGCGGATGTTCTCCGCCGCGTCCTTCTCGTCCTCGACCACAAGGACCTTCACGTCGCGATTATCGACCGGCCCCTTCCGCCGGAGGGACTTCTCCATCGAGACGTCGCTTCCCGGTCAGCGACCGGCGACATGCTCGGGTCGCTCCGGCCGGGCGCATCCCACTCCTTCTCTCCCCTACCATCCCGAACCGCCGCCTGAGGACGCGGGGGGCCAGACCATCGGAGCGCGTCCGCGAGGATGGAATGGCTGCCGTCGTCGAGGTCCAGCACCTGCGCAAGGCGTACGGCAGCGTGCTCGCCGTGGACTCCCTGGAGGTCGAGCGGGGGGAGATCTTTGGCCTGCTCGGGCCCAACGGCGCCGGCAAGACGACCACGGTGGAGTGCATGGAGGGCCTGCGCCACCCGGATGGGGGGTGGATCCGGGTGCTCGGCTTAGATCCCTCGCGGGAACCCCACGAGCTGCGCCGGCGCATCGGCTGCCAGCTCCAGCAGGCGGCGCTGCCCGACCGGATCCGGGTATGGGAGGCGCTGGACCTCTTCGCCACCCTCGCCCCCCAGGGTGTCCCATGGCGTGCCGTCCTGGACATCTGGGGGCTGGAGGGAAAGCGGAAGGCAGCCTTCTCCAGCCTCTCCGGCGGCGAGCAGCAGCGGCTCTTCGTCGCCCTCGCGCTCATCAACCAGGCCCAGGTGGTCTTCCTCGACGAGCTGACCCAGGGCCTGGATCCGGCCGCGCGCCGGGTCGCTGGCCCAGGCCACCGTCTGCTTCGGGGTGGCGATCGCGGCCGCCGTCGTGCTGCTGGCAGCGGCCCGTCCTGCCTATCCCTACTCCGCTCCCCAGTCATTGCTCGGGGTGGTCCTGGGCTTCGTGGTCGCCCTGATCAGCTTCCTCGCCCTCGGTCTGCTCATCACCGCCCTCTTCCCCACCACCCGCGCCGCGCAGAGCGTCGGTCTGGTCCTCTTCTTCCCCCTCTACCTGATCTCGGGTGCCGCCCCACCGCCCTCCGTTCTCCCCAGCGTCATGAGGGACGTGGCGGACTTCGATCCGCTCAACTACGCGGTGCGCGCCCTTCAGGATCCCTGGTTCGGCTACGGCATCACCATGACCAACCTGGTCGTTCTGGCGGGGATCGGCGTCATCAGCGCCGGCGCGGCCGCGCTCCTCTTCCGGCGGCGCTGAGCCGCCGCCCGGCCGGAAGCAGGCCCGCCGGTGGCGTCCATTCGGTGCAGTTGGAGCTCGAGGAACCGGCTGATACGATCGTCTCGATGGGTGAGCTGGCGTGCCGCATCTGCAGCGCGCCGCGAGCTCGCGACCGCGGAGTCACCGGGGAGGCTGTGCCATGAGCGCGCGGATCGCCATTCTCGGCACGGGGCGGATGGGGTCGGCCATCGCGCAGTGCCTCGCCGGATTCGAGCCCACCCTCTGGAACCGGACCCGCTCCCGCGCCGAGCAGGTGGGCGTCGGGCGCGTCGCCGCAACGCCGGCCGATGCGGCCCGCGATGCCGACATCGTCATCCTGAGCCTGACCGGAGCCGATGCCGTCCGCGCCGCGCTGGCCGGACCGGACGGCGCGCTGACGGCCACGCACGGCCAGCTCTTCATCGAGATGAGCACGTCGGGGCCCGCGGTGCTTGAGGAGGTCGCAACGCAGCTCCGCGCCTCCGGCTCCTCCCTCATCGACGCGCCGATCATGGGCGCTCCGGCCGTGGTGCTCCGCGGAGCGGCGGCGATCCTCGCCGGCGGTGCCTCCGACGACGTCGCTCGGGCACGGCCCGTGCTGGAGCTGCTCGGCGACGTGCGCCACGTCGGTCCCCGGGGCAGCGGCGCCCGCCTCAAGCTGGTGGCAAACAGCATGCTCGGCGTGGTGATCACGGCCGCCGCCGAGCTGCAGGTGGCCGGCGAGGCGGCCGGCCTGGACGGCGAGCAGGTCTTCTGGGTGCTCGCCCGCCTCGCGCCCGTGCTCGAGATGCGGCGAGCCGGCTACCTGCAGCGCTGCCATCAGCCGACGCTCTTCGCAGTGCGCGACCTCCTCAAGGACCTCGACCTGGCCCTGGAGCTTTTCGATCAATCAGGAGTGGACTCGCCCCTGACCTCGCGCGCCCGTACGATCGTCGATGAGGCGGCCGTCCAGGGCGCCGATCTCGACATCACGGCCGTCATCACGCGCTACCCGCCCCCGCCGCCTCGCTGAGAGGGCGGCAGGCCGGGGGCCGGTGTACGCTGCGGCGAAGCGCCATCGCTGGCGGCGTGACAGATCGGAGTGGCCACCCCGCTTGAACTTCCTCCAAGGCCTGCACGGAGCTGTCGCCATCGCCCTGCTGGGCGGGCTGCTCTTCACCGAGGAGGCGGGGGTCCCACTCCCGTTCGCGCCTGGGGAGCTGACCCTGCTCGCCGCCGGCCTCCTGATCGCCGCCGGCGGGCTGGACCCGTTCGTCTTCGTCCCGGTGGCCCTGGTCGCATGCGTCGCCGGCTCGTTGGTCGGTTACACCTGGGCGCGGGCGGTCGGCGACCGCGGTCTCCAGGCCCTAGCCCGCCGGATTCNNGGATGGGTCGGCATAGCGGTGAGCCGGCTCATCCCCGGGCTCCGCATCTACACGACGCTCGTCGCCGGCGCCCTCCGGGTGCGTCGCAGCACCTTCCTCCTCGGCATGGTCCCGGCAACCGTGGTCTGGATCGCGGTCTACGTCGCCCTTGGCGTGCTGGTGGGCGTCCCGATCGAGCACTTCCTCACCGAGGTGCAGCGACTGGCGATCCAGGGCGCCATCCTCCTCGCCATGGGTGTGGGCTGCTACTTCGTCATCCGGAGGACCCCGGCCTCATCCGGCGCCGGTCTGGTGCGCGTACCCCGGCCGGTGCGCGTCGTCATCGCCGCCGCCCTCGACATCGGCGTAGTCGCCTCTGTCACCACCGGCCTGCTCGCGCTGGCGCGGCTCCTCGGGTTTGGTCTCCAGGCGGGATGGGTTGACTTGGTGGTCGCGCTTCTGGTGGTGGCCGGTTTCTACGTCGTCATCGCCCGCCGGAGCGGCGGCGCCACCATGGGTGAGGCGCTGCTGCAGACCAGCTATGCGACCGG
>PLXL01000110.1:44428-45016 GCA_003153215.1 Candidatus Dormiibacterota bacterium | reverse complement strand
CAGCAGGTCACCCAGGGCGATCTGCTGGGCACCCGGCTCCAGCGCTCCATGGTCGGGACGCCGGTGCCGCTGCGTGGCGTGGCCGTCCACCAGGGCGGCGCCACCGTGGTCCAGGTGCCGGTGCCGGACTGAGACGCGGGGATCGCTGGTGGGTTCGCGGGCCCGGACGGCGCCCCGCCGCTCAGCCGGCGGAGTTTTCCACAACCATTGTTCCGACCTGTGGATAAGTGTTCTGACCCTCGGGGTCAGCCGCCCGTACCAAGGCAAGCCCCCGTCAAGATGGCCAAACCCAGGGCCATGGACCCTAGGCGTCCGGGAACCCCGACCTACACCACAAGAGGTACATCGGACGACTCCCGATCGCCGCGAGCGCCGCATCCCCCGGTGTGAACACCTGCACCCCATGTCCCACGTTGGCCGCGCGGCCAACCCGCCCCGTTCCGCCGGGCGACCCGGGGCNNCGCTGACTGGCACTGACGCCGACCACCACTTGGTGACACGCTGATGTGTCACGGATGTGTCACGGTGACACGAGATATACAGTCCGCGCTCGGTCAGACCCCGGCGGTAGTTGGGGCTGGGGCGTTG
>PLXL01000110.1:4570-44294 GCA_003153215.1 Candidatus Dormiibacterota bacterium | reverse complement strand
CTCCAGCGAGATCAGCGTCGCCCACCCGAGTGTTGGGGGATGTCCCTTGACGCAGAGCCGGCCGCGAACAAGGAGGGGCGCCGTGCGAGCAGCTCCCTGGAGCGCACCGATCACATGACGCGGACAGCCTTAGTGAGCTATTTGTCCCCAGATACGGTGCCGAACGGTTGCACGGCATACGATATATGGGGTATGCTGAATGGCTAACCCATGAGGTCAACTAGGAGGGCGCGAGGATGGCAGAGACCGAGAAGGGCAAGAAGATCGTTCCAGTGAAGCCCTACGACCGGGTGGTGGACGGTCAGACGGTTCACGTGCCGAGGCACGACCGGTCCACCCCCCGGAACTCGCACGGGGCCGCAAAGACGAAGTCGTAGTCGGCGCGTTGAACGTAGACCGCGCGGCGGTCGGGCCACGATCCGTCTGGACCTCGGGCGGGATGGGGGTGGAACGGCTCGGCGATCGCCGTCAGGATCAGTAGGAGCATCCAGCCCACACCACAAGGAGCAATCACCCCAATGGCCATCATCGACTTCCTCGCTCGCTTGGTCGCCGCCCTCGTCGCGTGGGTCCGCTGCGTGAACGCCCCGAGCCGGATCAATGCCGCCGGTGCCCTGGTGGCCACGGGGGCCCTCCTCGCCTACTGACGTTCCGACCGCCATGATCACCGCGAACCACTGCCCCTCCCGCCACCACGGCTTGATCTCCCGCTCCTGCCTCGTCACCCACGCCGCGGCCTGGGCGGCCCGACGCGGATACCGCGCCACGGTCACCGACGCCCTCATCGATGAGTGGACGCGCTCCAAGAACAGCGTCATCAGCGGCCCCACCCTCACCGTCCATCAGGGCCGTCACGGGGCGCACGGCGAGTGGCCTGTTCTCGGCTCGTACCGTCGGCTGCTCGCGGCTCTGCGGCTGCGCGAGGCCGGCGTCACCGAGGTGAGGGAGTTGCGCTTGCTTCTCTGGGTTGCTGGCTACGGCGGCAACGAGGAGCGTCTGGTCAGGGACCTCACATCGGCCTGCGCCAAGAGGGCGAGCACCGCTCGGCGCGAGATGGCGCTCGAGCCCGAGGGCAGGGCCAGTGCCCGCACTCCGCTGCGCATCCGGCGTCAGGTAGGCCGGGCGGTTGCCGACCTGGACCCTGGGTCGATCCCGGGCCTCACCCCGGACCAGCGGCAGCTCCTCGGGGCAGCCTTCAAGGATCCCCGCACCGTGGACATCGGCGCAGCCGTCGTCGACCGGATGTTCCGCGGATCCCACCCTGCGGTCTTGGACGGGCTGCGGTCCGCGGCGGCCGGCAGGCCCGCTGGGCTGCCCGGCCCGACCGAGATCGTGGACGCCACGTCCATCAGCGCGGCGGCACTGGCACCGGATGACGGGTCAAACCTTCTGCTCCGGGACCTTCAGCGCGCGCGGCCTGAAGACATGCGTCGGGCCGCCGCCATGCTGAACTCAATGCCTCAGATCCTCCGCTGGATCCGTCGGTCGGCACGCGACGAGGGGGCCGATGCACCTGGGTCCAAACTCATCGCGGAGTTGTGCTCCATGGCCTTGGCCCTCGTGTCTTCGATGCCCCCCGGCTCCCGGATCATCACCCTCGCGATGCTGACGGCGGAGTCCGTCCGTCACCCCGCCTCGCCCGGGTGGGCGTCTCCCGAGGTCGCCCTGGCCAGCTGAGGCGGGGCCTGCGGCGACCGGCGGGTAGAGTGGCGGTGAGATGGCCATGAAGGAGTACGACCGGGCGGTCGCGATGGGGCAGGCGAACGCGGAAGCCCTCGAGCTGACGCGACGCCACTGCCTGCACGCCCGAATCGAGGCGGTCGGCGGTAACAGCTTCGTCGGATCGGCACTCGGCCTGCCGATGGGTCTCCTTGAAGTTCGATGCGAGCACGCGCCGCCGCCACGGACCCAGGGGCACCAGGCGCTGGATCTGGCCCTCGAGTTCTACGGGGCGAACTGTCCGGCTTGCCCGCATCGGAAGGGGACCGGTGAGCTGCCCAACCTGGCAACCGTGGCGGGGCAACGCGCTGTCGAGGAGGCGACCCGGAAGGAGGCTGGACGGCGAGCTGCCGGCGAGCGCACCCGCCGCCACACCGAACGCCGTGACCGACGCCACCACCTTCTGGCTGGCGAGGGCTACGTCGTCGGGGATCTTGGCAGTGCAATTGACCGGATCGACCGTGCTGAGCCGCGGACAGAACCGCTTACGCTCGAGGATCAGCGCGCTGCCCGCGAGGTTCTTGATGCGGCGAGGAACGCACCCGAGCTGTTCCTCCCCGTCCTGGTGGACAGCCTGCTGGAACTGGCCCAGGACGCCGCCGATGCGACCGCCTTCCAAGCATTGGAGGCGCTCGTCCGCTCCGGGAACTGCCATCCTCGCCGAGCGCTCGTCGCTGCACTTGCCGTCCTAACTCGCCTCCGGTCCGTGGACGCCGGCACGTTGTTGGCGGTGCTGGAGCCCGAGCTGATACCCGCCGACCTGCCCGACGTCCTAGACCAGCTCATCGCATTGGCGTCGGAAGAGCAGGTTGGTCTGCGGCAAACGCCGTCCTTGCCGGAGGGTCTCATCGCAGCGTCGCGCGTCGATCTGCCCGCAGTGACCGAGCGGATCATCGACCAACTACGCAGCGATGACGAGCGCAGGCGGCAAGCCGCTGCCGATGCAGCCCGGGCGTTGCTGGCGGTCGACCCCAAGCGGATCGTCGCTCTGGGGCCCCCGCTGGCCACCAGCGTGCGCGGGGCTGAACAGACGTACTTCGGCTATCCCCATCCAACTTCAGCGGCTCTGCGAGCTTTGGCGGAAGGCTGGCGTGGCGAGCCCCATCTGACCAGGGGGATCATCGAGTCCGAAGCGGCTCGGGCTGGCCAGGAGGCGAAGGACGAGCTTTCCCGGGTGCCGTGGTTCCTTCAGCGGTTCCGGGAGCCGTGGGATGCGGGTTTCGCCGCAACGTCGGAGGCCATCAGTTTCGTGGTGCGACGGGCTGCCGGCGACTGGGGGGACGAGGCGGCCGATCACGCCGCCGATCATCTGGAAGGCCTCGTCCGCCATGTGCCAGGGGCCGTGGCCGCGCACGCCGACGAGATGCTTGGGACCATCCTCACGCTTTGTGCCCCGGACCGGGACGCGCCGGCGCTTCCGACTGGGGCAGATGCCTCTCCGGTGCAAGTGGCCCTGGAGCGGGAGACCGTGCGGATAAGACGTGACGCCCGCCGGCGGCGTCTCGCCCGAACGGTTGGGGGCTGTGCCTCCGTCAACCCAGTAGGCGTGATCGGGCCGATTCAACTTCTCTTCTCGGCAACGACGGGCAATGATCGCCACGACCGGACCGTTCGGACGACGATGCTCAAGGCCCTTGAGGCGGCGGTCTCATCGGAGACTTTGAGGGATATTCTCCCGACCACCTACAGCGCCCTCCTCGACCGAGATCATGTCGTTCGGAGCTGCGGCATCGACCTATGGGTGGCGTGTGCCGACGTCGCCGACCCCCTGCCTTTCGAGCTGACGGAGCTGTCGGTCGCACTTGTCCAAGACCCTTACGTCGTCGTCCACCAGCGGATGCTGGAGCGGCTCCCTCGGCTCCGGCTTCCAGCGGACCTGGGGCCACGGCTGCTCCCGCTCATCCACGCGTGGATCGTCACCTACGCACAGAACCCGGATCCCGACGTGATGGAGTCGGCCCTCTGGGCGCTGCGGTCCCTCGCCCGCACCCTCAGCGCTGGAGCGGAGATGGTTGAGTGGTTCAGGATTGCCCTGGCCCACGTCGGCTACTGTCGGCCGTCCGCCCGCGAGGACTTGCTCACGGCGTGGTGGCCGGAAGAACTGTCTACCGACGCCGCCTGGGCGAAGGCCGCCGTCGCCACGGCCGCGAGCCCGGAGTTGGCGGACTATTACAACCGGCGCCGGGAACCCCTCTTCGAGGCGCTGATGGACCAACCGCGCCTCGTAGCCGACACCCCATTGGCGGAGATCGAGCCGCTTAGCGCTGTCCATGGGCCGGCGCACTCGTGGCGAGCGCTGGAACCGGTCGAGCTCCTGCAGTCCGCCGGGCGTTGGGCTGATGCAGCCGTTGTGGCCGCGCGCATCGAGGCCGGCCAGCCTTCCGGCGATGAGGGGGGCCCCGGTCGGCGGCTCGCTGGGACTATCGCCCGGGGTGCCGAGCTTGCCGCAGCGATGGTCGACGGGCCGCTTGGGGCTGCCGATGTGATCACGCTCACCGACGCCGTGACGACGGCCGTGTCCGGCGTGGAAGCATCCCACCCGGATGGGGCGAAAGGCGGCCAGCTTCGTGCGACTCTCGACGGGCTACTGGCGTCGGTGAGCGCGGCGCGCGTGCTGTTGGCCTCTGCCTCGCCCGACCCGACCGCCATGGCGGCGGAACTTGATCAAGCTGCCACACAGCTTCTGGGCCTCCCGCAAGCGCACGCCTCGGGGAGCCAGCGGCAATGGCTTGCTCGAGCCTGGCAGATCGCAGCCGTGCTGCTTCGCTACGACGCCGCTGTCCGGGCTGTCGGCGAGCAGGCGCCAGCGCTCCTCCAGGGGGCCAAGCGGCAGGCCCAGGTGCTTCGTTCCGAGTTGTCCGGCGCTGTGGAGGCAACAATCCCCGATGGCCTCATCGCTTTCCTCGCGGCGGTGGACAGCCTCGCTGACCCCAGTGCGGCCCAAGTGGTGTGGCAGGGGCTCGGCGCGATCCCGGCTCCCGTCTCGCTCGTCGGCAGCCGCCTCGGGCCCCGTCGCCTGAACCTGGAGAGTCCGGCGCCCGACTCGGAAGAGCCACCTCGGGCGGTTTGCGTGGCCACGTTGGGAGGCGTGCCGGTGACGGACGTGCTTGTCCTTCGACGTGGGGAGCTGTACCACCTGGGTATGACCGTTCGCCTCCTCTCCACCCCAGCATGGGCGGAGAGGTGCATCGTCGAGCCGGTGACCATGCTCGGACGGGACGCACTCACGCTCCCCCGGTATGACTTCGCCTTGGCCGAGGGAACCACCGACGACTTCGGCATCACCGTCGCCAACGAGGAGCCTCTTCGCTGCTTGATCGAGCAGCCGATCCACGGCCCCGCCCTGGACTGCCCGGTTCAGGCACGGCTGATGGGTAACGGCCAGGAGCAAGTGATCGAGGTCGAGGGATTCAAGCGGCTTCGGCTGCGACCGTTCGACCCCAGTCGTGATCATCTGACCGAACACCAGCAGACCGATGCTCGGCTCCTCGCCATGTTCGCCGTCCTCGACCCGCCGGAGTTCGATACCGAGGATGCCCGGGCGTTCTGTCGGCTCTTCGCCGCCTGCGTCCGGGCGGCCGAGGTGATGATGTTCGAGAAGACCTTCATGCGAGGCACGCACGTGTCCGAGGCTCAGTTTCACAACGAGCTGGAGCGCTTGCTCCGTGCCGACCCCGAACTGGAGGGCCGTCTGACCCGGCGCGATGCCGTGGCGGGCGGGTACGACGACCTCCTTCACGACGACGTCATCGCCGAGCTCAAGGTGTCGCGTGGCGATCCGGTCGCTGTCGATGACTGCGCTCGCTATCTCGGCCAGCCTACCCAGTACGGGGTGGGGCGGGGAAGTCAACTCTCGGTTCTCGTCGTCTTCGACCACGGCGGCAAGGAGGCGCCGCCGGGGGTCATCGAGAACTACATCGGCTGGCTGAAGCCGCGCCTGCATGGCAAGACCGACCCCAGGTACCCCTCTCTGGTAGGGGTGCTCATCGTCAACACCAACCTGCCAATCCCGAGCGAGTGGTCGCGCCGGCGCATCGACGCCGAGAGGGTCGTCGCCCCTGAAGACCCGCCGACGTAGATGGATGGGCCTTACGACGCCGGCGGATCGGCCGTCGCCGTACCCGAGCCACCGAGGGGGCAGGTGTTATGCTAAGTGGGCGAAAGCTCCAACGCTCCTAACCCCGACCCACGCCGGCCGCTACGGCCGCCGACGAGGGGAGGCCGCGATCCCGGTGAGCAGGCCAAGCCACCGAGTGAGAGCCGATCGGCGAGGGACCGAAGGTAAGCCGACCGCCGTTCTGCACCGGTAATCGGTCACCGGAGAGGGCGTCGGGGCGCGACGGGTGGCAACCCGCAGCCCAGCTAGATGGACCGCGGCTATCCACCAGGAGGCCTGAAATGGCCGATATCTCTGACGCCCAGATGGACACCAACTCGTCGACCCGCTCCGAGACGACGCACGGGGTCGCCTTCGACCCCGGCGAGCAGGAGGTCCCGGTGGTCAAGGCACGGGACGCCAGCGAGGACCGTGACGATGAACCCTCGGAACCGGGCACGGTCCCGGAGCCGGCCAAGAGCGCGGCCGTGCGACGGCTCGAGGAGGAGCTCGCCAAGCGTCTTCCCGAGTCCGTAGCGCGCGCTCTGAGCCGAGCCGTCGTGGATCCGGCAAAGGCCCGCCGCGAGCTACAGGAACCGGCGATGGTCCGAGTCATGGGCGGTTCAGCTCTGGAGGTCATCCGAGTGGACCTCTACTCCCACATGGTGACGCCGTCCCCGGCCAACCCCCGCGACAGTGCGGAGCGCCGCCTGCTCATCGAGGGGGACGGGGGGTCGACCGCTCTGCTGCCACCCCAGCCGCTGGCGGGCAGCGCCAGTGTGATGGTGGTCGAGGCAGCCGACCCAGAGACGATGGCGGAGACCATCAACCGTTCCCAGGTGAACCTGCTCGCGACCAACTCCTACGAGAAGGACATCGAGCTCGATGGTGTCCTGGTCCCGATCACCGTCATCCCGATGCTGGTGCGCCACAAGAACGGCTCACCAGAGGTGGCCATCCTGGCCACGGTTGACGGATCGAGCCGGACCGCCAGTTGCCACCAGCTGCTCGGCATCCAGTCGAGCCAGGCGGCCTACGAGTTCGGCCGCGATCCTCGGCGCATGCTGGGGCTGCTCGGGGAACTGGCGGCCGCTCTTCGTCGCGTCCAGGCCGGATCAGAGGAGGCGCCCCCGAAGGTGAGGGCATTGGTCGTCCCCGCTCAGGTGGTCATTGGGCACGTTGGGCCGGATCTCCGGCGTGCCATCCAGGGTTACCTGGGTCTGCAGCACGTCTCGCACCCCAAGGAGTGGACCGACGCCGGCGAGATCGAGGCCAAGGCTGATGCCATGCTGCTCGAGTTGCGTGATGACGGGGTCAGCGAGCCGGCGGTGGCCTGGTATCAGGGGAACCTCACGGCCAGCGATGCTCGGGCAATGGGGCTTCCATCCTCGTTCGACGAGCGCAGCGTGGAGCTCCTGCACACTGTGATGGCTCGGCGCAAGGCCGCATCCAGGGGGTTGCGTCGGGTCGACCGGGAGATGCAGCGGGTCCGAGATCCCAAGCTGGCCGAGGTCTGTGCTGATCTGGCACTGCGCCCAGCGCGGGCGACCTTCCACCGCGGCCGGGCTGACGTGGCACGGAAGGATCTTCAGGAGCTGTACGGCAAGGTCATCAAGTTCAGTTGGGCGTACACCGGGCGGTCTCCCGAGGCTCTCCGAGATCTCGCCCTGCAGGGCGTCCGCAATTCCGGTTACACGCCGGCGGGCATCGAGCTGGCCCTCCTGGCCGCCTATTGGCTGGTCAGCAAGGGGGTTGTGCGAACCCTGTATTACAGCCAGCACCTGGACAACGGGCAGAGTGACCGCCGCGGAGTGGATCAGATCATCCTGGGCATGCTTGCCTCCGAGCGGGGGGTTCACCAGCTCTACCGGGTGGTGGCGGATTCGCGCGCCGGCATCCTGAATCCCCGGTCGGTCGACGGCCGCGGCGACGTGGTATTCGCGAGTAACGGGCTGCCCACTGAGCTGACCAATGACCGGCTGCGGAGCGACCTGGTGCCGAACCGGAACGAGCCCGAGCCGATGCCCGTTCCGCCCGGGGAGACGCCCGAAACGGCACTTCAGCAACACGAGATGAAGGTTCTTCAGGCGACGCGGTTCCTTCGCCAGGAGGTCGACGAGATCAAGGATCCGCTAGGGGTCACTGGGCTCCTGGTCGAGGAGCGTGGCTGGCCCATGTCCAGCGCCCAGGAGATCATGGACGACCTAGACGAGGTCCGGACGGAGGTCGCCCATTGGAAGCGGGTGGCCATCAACCGGCAGGGAACCTCGGCCGACGCCGATGCGTCGCCGGTGGTGGATGAGGTGACGATTGCCGCTGGGGAGGACTCTTGATGCCGGCCAACCACGTCACCCACACCGTCCTGGCCGCCTACGCCGCCTCCAAGGTCAACATCTCCTCGGAGGCGGCGGCAAGGCGGCGGGCCCAGGTGAACCACCTTCGGGAGCGGCTCGAAGCCCACATCGGTGCCCACCCAGCCTACGACCTGGTCAAGCTCCGCGCCTCCGGCAGCACCGCCAAGCACACGGCGATCCAGCGCCGTCGTCGCGAGGGCTCCGATGCCGACGTCGCCGCTTACGTGCGGGCCTCCAATGTCGGGGGCGTCGACGCCGGGGAGAGCGGGCTCCTCGACTGGCTCTGCGATCGGTGCAGGGAGGTGTACGGCGACACCAAGGAGGCCGAGGACTTCGTCATCTCAGACCACGCCGTGGGCATCACCCTGCGGGGGTCGGGGCTCAAGATCGACGTCGCGCCGGTGCTGTACACCGGCGAGCCGGACGACCGTGGGTACCTGATCACGCGCCAGGGGGACCGGGTGCTCACGTCGGTGACCCTGCACCTCCGCTTCATGCGGACGCGGCGGGAGGCGGCGGGACCGGAGTACCGGGAGTTGATCCGGCTGCTCAAGGCCTGGGTGCGGGAGGCCAAGCGGGTCGACGACCAGCTCCGCTGCAAGAGCTTCCTCGTCGAATTGATCGTGGCGCACCTGTGGGACAAGGGCTGGAACGGCGAGGCGCTCGCGGTCCACAACTACCCGCGGGCCTTCGAGCAGGTGCTGTCGTTCATCTCCCGCACCGGGTTGCGGACGCCGATCGTGTTCACCGACTTCTACACCGCCAGCGCGGTGGCGGCGTCGACGGACGCTATTCAGGTCTGGGATCCTGTCAATCCGGCCAACAATGTCGCTCGTACCTACAAGGAAGCCGACCGTCAGCGACTCGTGACGGCGGCAACGGCCGCCCTGGAGACGGTCGTCTGGGGCATCCAGGCGCCCACGAAGGGGGACGCCAACGATGCCTGGCGCGAGGTGTTCGGGCCTGGATTCGAGGGGGCATGATGGCAGACATAGGCACACGGACCACCACTTTCACGATCACCGAAGCACGCTACATCGCGAGCAAGATTGGTGCCGACCTGCGCCAACTGAACGGCCTGTACGGCGAGCCCCCTTTGGCTGACATCGACAACTACGTCGAGGAGGCGGCCTTGCTGTTGAAGGACGGCTATCTGGGGGCGGTCTCGTACGGATTCATTGATCGCTCGACATATGAATGGAAGCTGCGCCTTCGCTACGTGGCGACCGCCGGGGGGCAACTCGTTGATGGACGAACCGGATCCCTCCCAACAACCGCCTCCGTCAGCGGGTACGAGTTCCACTCCGTTCTGACGTATAGCGAGACGTTCGAGCGCACCCTGGACCCCGGTCAGCAGGCTGCAGTCAAAGCTACGCTCCCCGTCCCGCGAGTACCCGGCGAAGATGCGGCGACCCGAACGGGAACAACGACATCGGGTAACACTTACGCCCGTAACGGCGTCGGGGTCACCCGCGACGTGTACCAGGCCCTCTGACGGGAATGCCATGAGCATCGTCGAGGATCTTTTCCACCCGGTCATCGAGCTGCCTGAACCGGTCCGCGCGAAACGGTACCGCCGTCTGGTCGGGCTCGACGGCATCAAGGATCGCCTGCGCCGTGAGGCTTCCCTCCTGGCCGACCATCGCTTGCTGGATACCTGGGCCAAGCAGCACCACGGGGGCGATCTGCCCGCACTGGAGTTGTTCCGCGACCGGCCTCCACTCTTCGTGTTCGCCGGGGAGGTCGGCTGCGGCAAGAGTGCACTCGCCGAGTCGTTCGGATGCGAGATGGCTGACACGCTCAACCTTCCCGTCTACCTGTACCGACTGAAGTTGACCGCCCGAGGAAGCGGCCTCGTGGGCGAGATGACGACGCGCATCGCCGACGCTTTCGCCCACGTCCTGACCGAGGGTCGCAAGGCGTGCGGCAGCAAGAGGCCAAACTCAGCACTGGTCGTCGTGGTTGACGAGGCCGACGCGCTCGCGCAGTCCCGCGCTGCTGGGCAGATGCATCACGAGGATCGGGCCGGGGTAGACGCTCTGCTCGCCGGCGTGGACACCCTGGCCGGCGAGGACGTGCCGGTCATCGTTGTCATGTGCACCAACCGAGAAGGCGCCCTCGACCCGGCCGTCCTCAGGCGTGCCGCCGACATCTTCCATTTCAGCCGGCCGGGGGACGCCGAGCGTCGAGCCGTTCTGAGTTCAGCTCTCGACGGCATGAAGATCGGGGAGCGCACCATCGCCGAGCTGGTGAGCTTGACCGGTCCGCGAGGCTCGGAACCCGGTTTTACCTACTCGGACCTGTCGCAGCGGCTCGTCCCGGCGGCCGTCATGGCCGCTTTCCCGGACCGACCGCTCACCGCCGACATTCTGGTCAGGGTGGCCAAGGGGATGAGCGCGACGCCCGAGTTCCGCCCGCAGCCTTGATGAAAGGACCGCTGCCACCCCCGAGCGCCACGGGCGTCCGCATAGCGGGAGACCGATTCCAGTGGCTCGTGGCCTGGGAAGCCTGCGTGGCTGCTTTGCTGGATGCCGCCAAGGGGGCGGACAACCCGATCGTCGGCGTCGGCGTCGAGGTGCATGGTGTCGGCAACCTAGATGACGTGGTCATACACCGGGGCCGACCGCCGCACACGTACAAACAGGTCAAATACGCCGTCGACAGCACAACGCCGGTGAACACCGCCTACCTCACCGACCCGAGCAGTTCGGGCGGTCCTTCGATCCTGGCGAAGATAGCCACCACGTGGAAGGCTCTGCGGGTCGCGGAGGAGCTGATGGAACTGGCCATCGTCACCAACCGGCAGACGGATCACCGAGACCTCCTTGTGGCCGGGCGGGATTCGCGAACACGGCTGCTCGTGCCGAGGGCTGCTGAAGGTGGTCCGCTCTCAGCCAAGGGACGGGCGCGCGCCCGATGGGCCAGCGCCGCCAGCCTCAGCGGGGCTGACCTGCTCGGCCTACTGGCTGTACTCCAGTTCGATCTCGGCCTTGACCCGGAGCGTCTGGAGCAGGTGGTCAGTCTCGAGATGACGATCGCGGGGCTGCGTGGCGACTCCGCGGCTATCAGTTCTGGCATCGATTTCGTCGTCGAACAGGTCGTCGCCGGACGTCGTGAAATCACCCTCAGCGCCATCCAGGAGGCCATCGAGGCGCGCGGGCTGCGGGTCGACAACGCGAGGGCAATCGTGTCCATCGCCACACTTCTGCCCGATCCCCTCGCCCGGCACGCTCTCTACGCCATCGACTGGGTGGACCGCTTCGAGGGGGAGGACGCCAACCTCAAGCGACGCCCGAGGCCGCCCGCGACGTGGGCCGAGTTGCAGGCGGAGATCCAGGCGATCCCATCTCAACTAGGGTCAGTGAAGCGCGTCGTCGTCACGGGGAGCATGCGCCTGGCCCCGGCATTCGCGGTCGGGGCCGCGCTCAGGATGGTCACCGGCGTTGACGTCGCGGCGGTCCAACGGGGAGAACTCTGGCGGTCGGACGCTTCGTACGCGGAGCCGACCACACCGGTTGCCACTGACCGTGCGATCGACCAGGGCGAGGATCTGGCCGTGGCAATCGAGGTCTCGGCCCCCATCGCGGACGATGTGACCGCCTGGATACGTGATCGAGCTCTGCCGGTTTCGCGTCTGGTCGTCCTCGGGCCGGTCGGCGGGCCGAGGGATAACGCCGTGGCCGGTGCCGAGGAGGCATGCGCGCTCGCGATCGGGATGCGCAACGCTGTCCGTCAACAGGTGAAAGGACACCGGCGGATACACCTCTTCATCGCTGCTCCGATGGGCCTGGCGCTGCTCCTTGGCCACCGATGGAACCGAGTCGCGCCCACGGTGGTCTACGAGGATCTCGCAGCCCTGGGTTATGAGGCCGCCTTCTCGGTGAACTCCTAGGCTCAGGTATCGGCCTCCGCCAGACGAGCCAGCATTACCTCCTGGGAATCCTTCGGGGTCGACGCCTCACGTTGGGGCCAGACAATCGCCCTCCCCGTCGGATTATCGATGCAACAAACAGCCACCGGCGGCAGTTTCTCGCATCGTTAGCTGACGTCCGCGCGGACGATTGGTGATCCGGAGCCAACTCGCAGGGCTTTTCAGAGACCGGTGGCGACGGGTTTTCCGAATACAAATCCGGAAGTTCTTTACGACTCCGCCACGGAACCGACAAGCCACTGTTGGTTGACCCATTTCGGGGGGGTCCCGTACTGTAACGGTGGCAGCGCCGCCGAAGAAGACAGCGGCAGGAAGTGCAAAGCGACACGGGAGATGGTATGACAACGCGCGCCCTGGACAGACTGGACCCGATGTCTGTGGCCACGCAGCCCGGCGGTTGCGCGCGTCAGTCATCGGTCGCAGGGCAGCCGCTGGTGGCGCTCGCCCCGCCGCCTCCCATCACCGACCCCGCGGTGGTGCGCCGGATCACCGCCCTGCTCGGCCCGATGGCGGAATGGGGCGTCGAGTCGTTTCTGGTAGCGCCGGTCGATGAGCCGTCGATGGTTCGTCGTGACCTGGCGGGAAGGGCGTCCAACCGGCCGCGGGCGCTGGTCGTCGCGAGGAGGATGGCCGGATGACGGCGGTGGTGACGACCCCGCTCATGCTGTCCCGAGGGGCCGCAGAAAGATCGCAGAGAGGGCTCTTTTCACCGGTTGACAGTGATTTTGAACGGTTGACTCCAGCGACCCCCGCGGCAATTCAGGCCCCTCATAGCTTTCTGAGGCGTGCATCTGGGGCGGCTGAGATCAGGCTGAATACGGCGGGGACCCCCGAAATCGCAGAAGAGATCGCAGGACGGGGGAGGGGCGGGAGGTCCGAGGGCGGCACGGGGGCGGGGGACGGCACCGCGGTCAGCGGCACGGTGATGACGGTGAGCATCACCGCCGGCATCAGCGCGGTGATCGACATGATCATCACCGCGGTGGTCAGCATGGCCGCGAACGGCTCAGCGGGGCAGTTGCCGGACGACCGCAACAACAACCCCGAGAATGTCCAGGCGCTGCTCGGGGTCGGGGTGGATGTCCTCGGCCTGGGGGTTGAGGGGGTGGAGGACGAGCCGGCCGTCCGGGTCGTGGAGGATCTGTTTGAGCGTTACGGTGGGTTCGCCCGTTTCGGCATCGAGCAGGCGGCAGAGGGCAATCTCGCCCTCGCTCGCTTCGGGCGTCGGCCTGCAGATGCAGTAAGCACCGGGCTGGATCCAAAATGGCGGCCCGTCAAGGCTGTCACCGTTCGCCTCAACGGCCCAACATCCGGGGTGGTTGCGAGTCAGCAGAGCAAAAAGATCGAGCGGCTCCTGCTCGGGGGTGGCCAGGGTGGGCGGGCCGGCGGCGCTCCGACCCAGGACCGGGATGCGGACGCTCGCGCCGCGCAGCCGGATGCTCCAGTCCCGGGCGTTGGCGTCCTCGGGGAGCAGCCCGGCCCTGATCAGCCGGGTGATGTGGCCGCTCACCGCCTGGGGCGAGATCCCCAAGGATCGGGACAGGCCGTCGCGGACCGGATAAATGCCCGTCCTGAGGTACTCGTCGGAGACCAACTTGAGCAAGCGCTCGCGGGTGTCGCTGCCCCGAGGACGCCCCCGCGGGCGCTGCGGCCTGGACATCTCGTCGGTCACCCCATAAGTGTAGCCGGACCGTCAGCCGGGCCCAGCACGGATGTTCGTGTTGGTGCTATCCTACCCCATAGAAAGGTTCAAGAGGCAACTTCGGTGCGGGACGGCACTTGGCCACCCGGCCGGACGGAGGCGGTGGGTGGACGACTGGCAGGGGCAGGCGCTGTACTGGTCGGTGGCTCAGACGGCACGCGCGATGGGGGTATCCGCGGCCCACGTATATTCGATGTGCCATCGGTCGGAGCTGAGCTACATCCGGGATCCGAGGTATCGGGTGGAGGTCGCCTCTATCCGAGTCTGGGTGCAGGCGCGGCGGGTCCAGGGCTCGGTGGCCCCGCCCAGCCGTCCGCCGGCTCCCCACGCCTCGGTGCGTCCCTTGCCGCCAGCAGCCCGACCACCAGCACCGGCAGCATCACCGACCAGCACCACCCCGCGGCGACCTCGCCAGCTCGAGAGCTGGAGGGCCAGGGCCAGCCGCTGCCGGCGCTGCCCCCCGCACCCCGGGGGGCACTGAGATGGACGCGCTGCTCTCTCGCCGCGTCTACCTGCCCGCCGGCCGCCTCCGGCGGCGTCCCGGGGTCCGGGTCATGAGCCTCGACCGCCACACCCTCCCGCAGCAGCCGGACCCGGAGGTGGAGGTGGACCCCGCTCCCGCGAAGAACGTCCTGCCGTTCCCCGTCCGTCTCCAGAAGGCCCGGAACCGCCGCGAGCGCCGCCGCCGGGCGCGCTACTCGCAACTGCTCTCCCCGCCCCGTCTCGACGAGTTCTACGGCGTGTTCGAGAAGAACCTTCCCAAGGGCGTGCATGTCAGGCCGACGGTCTGCAGGGGAGAGGGCGAATGGAAGTACGGCGTCGGTCCCCTCTACTATGTCGACGTCTCCCGGCAGGTCTTCGATGACCACCCCGACGAGTTTGCCCACCGCCAGATGTCCTGCGGCAGCGACCTTGACAAGGCGCGCGGCCTGGTGGCGAAGATCCGCCTCTACGAGACCCCCGGGGCCCTGCGCCCGGCGAGCTCCCACCTGGATGGTTTCGCGGAGTACCTGCGTGTGACCCCCAAGCCGCGGGGACACCGCTCGGCCGGGGCCTACCGCGACGAGCCCGCGGTCCACGAGGTCATCCGCAAGCTCGTCCAGTTCTTCTCGATCCCCGGCCCCGACGGCCGGCCGCTGGGGGAGTACCCCCTCTTCCGGTTCTGCGTCGAGCTGATCAATTTCGCGCTGCGTCACCTTCCCTTCGCCGGTAAGGGCGCCGCCACGCAGACGGGCTACATCACCGTCTTGGGCCACTTCTTCAAGTACGCCCTCAAAGAGAAGTTGCTGCCGCCGGGCAGCGAGAACCCATTGAACGACGAGGTGGTTCCGCACGACTACAAAGCGGTCGAGATGGTCGTGGGGGACGATGAACTGGAGCTCAACGTGGCCCAGACCGCGCTGGTCCTCGGCATCGATGAGGTGACTGTCTGCCGCCGCATACGGGAGAAGAAGCTCACGGCGGAGAAGCAGGGAAGGGGCTACGTGGTCGCCGTCGCCAAGGGCCAGGTGGCGCCCTTCGTGGTGGCCAGCCTGCCCCGCCGGATGCGGCGCCGGGCTGGGCGCGCTTGGGACTGGTACACCGCCGCTGAGTGGGCTCACCTCCGCGCCCATGGCATCATCTTCGAGGCCCCGGTGATGCGGGCAGCGCTGGACCTCACCGCATACCTGGGCTGCAGGGTTGGGGAGATCCTCGGCCAGACCGTCCTCGACGGTGAGGCCAACCCCGCCTACACCGGGGATGATCCGGACCAGCCGGCGGGCTGGGTCACGGTGATCCGCCAGGACGACGACGGCACCCCGGCGGCCAGGAAGAGCGGGGGGAAGCCGGTCTCCATTGCCCTCTCCCAGCGCGCCTGGGCGGTCTGGGAGTACCTGCGCGACGCCGCCATCGAAGCCTTCGCGGCGTCGCGGGAGCAGGGGTTGCTCGCCCCCGATGCGGGGCCGGTGGCCCCCCTGCTGCCGAAACCCAACGGCAAGCCCTGGGATGACGAGGACCTCAACCAGGCGCTGTCCCGGGCCACCCTGCGGGCCGGCTTCGGGGAGCGGTCGCTCGTCCTCTCACGCACGCATGCCCTGCGCCACCTGCGCGCCACCCTCCTGTGTCAGGTGGACCCGACCAAGATCCCGGCGGCGGCGGCCGCCCTCGGGGTCACGGTGGCGACATTCCTGGAGGACTACGTGGGCACCACCGACGAGGAGGTCGATCTCGTCTCGGTGCGCGCCCAGCACGCCCTGGACCAGGGGGCGATCCGCCTCGAGTTCGAGCGGAGCGACACCATGCCCACCCTGCGCCGGGCGGTGAGGCTGGCCTGGGACGCCGCCCCGGCCGGGGGAATGACCACGGTGCGGGCCCAGCGGGCAGTGGCCAGGGACATGGTCCGGCGCGCCTACTCCCACTTCGAGGGCGATCCCCCGAAGGACATCGAGCTGGAGCTGATCCACCTGGGGGACCGGCTGCGCCGAGCCGAGGAGTTCACCGACCCGCCCGACGAGCCGCCGGAGGGCGTCTCATGAGCCGCCGCCGTGAGTCCCCGAACGACGAGCTGGCGCGGGCGATCCAGAGGACCGGCTTCGAGCTACGCCGGGTGGGGAAGTTGCTATGGGACGCCGCCATGGCCGAGGACGTGGCCACGGTGCGAGCCGAGCGGGCGGTGGCCAGGGACATGGAACGGCGCGCTTACGCCCATTTCGGCGGGGATCCCCCGGAGGCCACCGAGCGGGAGCTGATCCACCTCGGGGACCGGTTGCGTCGAGCCGAGGAGCGCACGGACCCGCCCGACGGGCCGCCGGAGGGTGCCTCATGAGCCGCCGGCGGCGTGAGTCCCTGAACGACGCGCTCGCGCGGGCCACCCTGAGGGCCGGCTTCGACGACCGCGCCCGGCTCCTGGATCACACCCACGCCCTGCGCCACATGTACGCCACCAGCCTCCTCGAGCAAACCGAGGGAGACCGCGGGGCGGCGGCCGCCGCTCTGGGGACGACCGTGGAGACGGTCATCCGGGATTACCTCGGCGGCCCCACGCCGGAGAGGGAGTCGAGATGACACCGGACGACCTCAACCTCGACGACGGGGAGACGCGCGAAGAGCGCCTGCGCCGCAGGGTGGAGGAGATGGCGGCCCAGAGCGCCGTCTACCGTGGCAAGCCGCGGCGTCCCGCCGAGGCCATCCCGCCGCCCGCCCCTTCGCCCTCCCCGCGCCGGGCCCGGCCGGCCAAGGAGGCCAGAGCCGCGACCGGCTCCGCACGCAATCCCCGCAAGGACCCCATCGACATCCAATTTCGCGTCCTCGCCAACCAGGCCAACAAAGCGCTGGAGGCGGCGCGTGAACGAAGGGCAGACGACCTGAGGCGTCATGTCGCGAGCGCCAGGGCCGCCAGGGCCAGGATCCTCGCGGCCACCCCGGCACCGCAGGTGAGGTGGGTTCAGCGCCGGCTACGCCCGTACATGAAGACGGTCGCCATCGCCAGGGACATCGCTCGGCGAAGGGGCCGAGCCTCGAGGAGGCCCGCGCCATGACCCCGCGCACCGACCGCGGCCGCCTGCGCACCGGCTTCGAGGTGGCGGAAGTGCACGCGCAGCGGAGCCACCCCGGCTGGGGAGGACAGTCGCAGTGACCGAGCCCCGATTCAGGCCCTGGGAACACCCGACGGGGCCCGGACTGATCGCCGAGCTGAAGAGCGGCGCGCTCTGGCCAGCGGAGAGCCCGACCGGCTGGCTCGAGCGGACGTCGTACCTGCCTACCCCGCGGTCTGGTGGAGGCGCCGGCCCCGGCGACACCGCCAACTACGCGCGGATCTCCGACGACCCGGGCAGCCGGCGGCGCGGGGTGGATCGTCAACTCCGCGACGGCCGCGAGGTCATCGCCCGCATGGGGCTGCGCGCCTACGACGAGTACCAGGACGACGACGTCTCGGCGTTTCGGCCGAACCCGCGGCGGGAGCGCCGCCAAGACTTCAAACGGCTGTGGGCTGACATCGAGGCGGGGCACATCCGCAACCTTGTGCTCTGGAGACCTGACCGGCTCTGCCGCGACGGGCACGAGGGCGAAGACCTGATCGACCTCTTCGTCAAGCACCACGTCCTCCTGATTCCCCATACCGGGCTTCCCGCCGACCTCTCCACCCCCGAGGGGGAGAAATGGTTCCGCGACGCGGTGAGCAACGGCCGCTACGAAAGCCGCGTGCTCTCCATGCGCGCGACCCGGGCGGCGCGCGACTACGCGGAGCAGGGGCTTCTCGGTGGTGGCGGTGGTCGCCCATTCGGCTACGAGAGCGACAAGGTGACCATTCGCGAGGAGGAGGCGGCGGTCATCCGCACCCTCGCCGACCGCGCGGATGCCGGGGAGAGCCTCCGCTCTCTCTGTCTGTGGCTCATCGACAGCGGCGTTCCGACCGTGCACGGTGGCCCCTGGTCGACCACCGTGCTGCGCACCATGCTGACGAGTGGGCGGATTGCGGGCCGAAGGGACTACAAGGGCGATGACGTCGCCCTGGCGATATGGCCCGGCATCATCACCCCCGAGCAGAGCGATCGGATTCGCACCCTCGTGGAGGGCCGCCGGCGGCTCAACGTCCAACCCGCTCGCCGGTACCTGCTGACCGGCGGCCGGGCCCGCTGCCACCGCTGCCGGGAGGGCCTGGTGGCCCGCCCCAAGGGGGATAAGCGGCGCAACTACATCTGTGCCAAGCCCCCTGTTGCCCGCGGCTGCGGCGGGGTGGCCATCCTGGCCGAGTACTTGGAGGGCCACGTGGTCGGCCAGGTCCTGGCCCGCCTCGACACGCCGGCGGTCTGGGAGGCGCTACGCCACCCGGAGCAGGGCGACCCCCAGGCCGCGATCGTCGAGGAAATCGCCCGCAAGCGGGCCAAACGGGAGGAGAGCGACGCCCTGTGGCGGGAGGACGCCATCACCAGGGAGCAATACCTGCGCAACAGCTCGACGCTCCGTGCCGAGATCGACGCCTTGGCCCGGCGGCTGGCCCGGGGCAACCGGGTGATCGTCTTCCGCGGCATCGACGACGCCGCGGCACTGAGGGCGCGCTGGGACGAGCTCGGCGTCGATCGGCAGCAGGGCATCCTCGACGCCCTCATCGACCACGTCACCGTCAGGGCCGCGAACCACGGCCGCAACCGCTTCGACCCGCGGCGCTTCGAGATCGAGTGGAAGGTCTGAGATGACGGGCCCCCTCACCTTCGAGATCGACGAGGCCCCCGTGCCCAAGAAGCGGCCCCGGGTGACCTGGGCCCACGGCCGGCCCCACGCCTACACACCCACCGGCACCCGCACGGCCGAGCGCAGCATCCGCGAGCACGTCGAGGCCCAACTGGGTGACGCCTGGGTACCCCTGGAGGGTCCGGTCGCGGTGAGCATCACCGCGTATCTCCGGTTGCCCCAGCGCGTTCCGCGGCGCCTCCGGGCGACCGCGCTGCCCGCCTCACGGCCCGACGCGGATAACCTGGCCAAGGCTGGTCTGGACGCCCTGACCTCCGGTCGGGTCTGGCTCGACGATGCTCAGGTGGTGACCCTGGTCGCCAAGAAGCGCTACGCGGTGGACCGGGCGCCGGGCTGGGTCATCACCGTCGAGCCCATGTCGCTGGAGGTGTCCGCGTGACTTCGCGTGCCGGCCTTCCGCAGCAGCCCTACGAGCTGCCCGCGCTGATCGGACGCCTCCTGCTGCCCGGGGAGAGTGTCATGGAGAGCCTGACCTGGCGGGACCAGCGCGGGGCGATCGAAGCGGCCGATCAGGGGGATGGGCGGCTGGTCGCCGTGCCTCGTCAACCCGGGGGGGTTGGCACCCTTGCCAGGATCGTCCACGTCGCGCAGCCCGCCGACGGCAAGCTCGCCCACGTGGAGCTCGTGGGCGAGCGCAGGGTGCGGCTGTGCGCCGCCCCAACGGGCCGCACCTCCCCACGGGTGCTCGTCTCCGATCTCCCCGTACCCGCGCCCCTCCACCGCGGCCAGGCGGATCGACTCCGTGCCCTGATCGCGCGGGTCACCGCCGACGGCGCCGGGGATGACTTCGATCTGACCGGGGTCGGCCCGGCGGATCGGATCGACCGCTTGACCGGGCACCTGGCGACCACCGAGGCGGTCAGGCGGGGCGTCCTGCGCTGCCCCACCCTGGAGGGTCGCCTGCGCAAGCTGGAGCGCTGGGTAAACCGCCCCAAGCCCCCCGCGCGCCAGCCCCGGGGATTCGACGACGACGGGCCGGACCCCGAGGGCGCGAAGGAGGACGACCGCCTCGCCGCGCTCCCTGACGCCGTCCGGGAGGCGGTCGAACGCGATCAGAAGTCCGAGGACAGCCGCGCCTTCGGCCACGCCCTCATCGACGCGGCGCTCGCCATCCAATGGCAGGCCCCGCCCCAGCCGCCCATAGACCTGCGGCGGGCACGGCAGTTGCTCGACGAGAGCCACGGTGGGAACGGCCTCACGGAGGTCAAGGAGGCGGTTGGCGATGTGCTGGGCATGCTGGAGTGGCGCCGAAAGCGGGGGCTCCCTCCCGGAAGCGGCGACATGACAGCCCTGGCGCTGATCGGACCCCCTGGGGTCGGCAAGACGTCGGTGGCGGTCTCAATAGCCGCTGCCACCGGGCGCCAGCTCCAGACCTTCGCTCTTGGCGGCATGGATGACGTGTTCCTCTCGGGCATAGACGCCAGTTACATGCACGCCCGCCCCGGCGAGCTCATGCGTCGATTGATCAGTTCGGAGCATTCGAGCCTTTGGGTTGGGGTTCTGGACGAGATTGACAAGATCGACCCGCGACCTCCCCACAGTCCCCTGGCGACGCTCCTCGCCATCCTCGACCCCAGCCAGAACAAGGCGCTGCAGGTTGACCATTGCTACGAAGCCCTGAGGGTCGACCTCAGCGGGGTCCTTTGGATCGCCACCGGAAACGACCTCGACGCCATCCCGGCACCACTCCGGGACCGCATGCGGGTGCTCCACATCCCCGCCCAGACCCGCGAGGAGCAGGTCGCCATCGGCCGCGACTACCTCCTGCCCCGCCTCCTCAAAGACAACGACATCGACGACCAGGTGCTGCAGCTGCCCGAGGAGACGGTCGAGGCCCTGGTGACCGGCTACCCGCCCAGCGAGGGCATGCGCCCGCTGGAGCAGCGGCTCACCGCCGTGGTGCGCCGGGCGCTGCGCCACCACCTGGTCACGCACCGGCCCATCCGGGTGACTCCCGAACTCGCCCGGAGCTGGCTGCCCAGCGGGGAGCCGGAGCGGAGGATCGGGTTCCAGGTCCAGCCCGCCGGCGTCACCCCCAGAGCGGGTCAGGCTCGGGTGGTTGGTCGGGCGCCGGCCGTGTCACCTCGGCGGAGGCTCCGGCGCTCCTCGCCTCGTGCGCCAGAAACCTCCCCACACGTCTCGACAGGGGGTGGACAGCCATGACCGAGGATCTCGGCGAATCGCCGTCGGCGGACGACGCGAGGGGCGGGCCGTCTGCCGTGGTGGTGCTGACCGTGTTGACAGCCCTTCGTCTCGTGGGTCTGATGGAGCTCCGACTCGGTGCCGTCATCGTGCTCATCATCATCCGGGTGCTGATCTACAAGCCCGTGGTCAAGCGGACGAGCACGTGAGCGGCCCGCCGGGCGTCCCCGCGGACGCGGGTGAATTTGCCGCCAGTCTCGAGCAGATTCGCCGGCGCATACGGCCGGGGTCCGAGCCGCGCATAGGGGTGGGGGCTGGTTGGGTGCCGATCATCGCTTCCCTCAACGAGAAGTTGACCGCCATCGACCCGGAACACTCGATTCTGGGTGTCGAGGAGCGGTACGGCCTCCTGGTCTGGGATTTCGTGAGCCCCGGCGGTCACGACCAGGCAATGCAGTCGGCCATCGACGCAGCTGCCGAAGAAGCCGCGTCCTGCTGTGAGATTTGTGGCGCTCCGGGCCGGCTCATGAGCCGTGGAGAATCCGGCCATAAATGGCTAAAGACCGTTTGCCCCGCGTGCGCACAGGACAGGGGATACCGGCCGGAAGCCGTCCGCTGATCTCCGCCGACTACACCGCGGTGTGCAACCTTTGTTAGTAATGAAGCGATCGCACGCAACAAGTTGGTCACGTCGAACTGGTTTAGCCACCAGCTTGTCGTGATTGACGTAATCTAAGGCCGTCGCAGCGTTGGTCTCGCCGACGCTTTGCAAGGCACCCTTGAGGACGTGCCAGTGAGTCAGGCAGACAATTCTCTCGGTGACGCGATCCGGCGGGCTCGCCAGCGTCAGGGATTTACCCAGGCGGAGACCGCTGCCGAGGTGGGATACAGCCAGGGTCAAGTCTCCAGTTGGGAAACAGGCCGCAGCCAGCCGTCTGACGATCAGCTGGCTGAGCTCAAAAGAGTGCTCGGTCGGATCGTTCGGAGCCCCAAGGTGCAGGGGCCCGCCCCCGTGCCGATGCCCATGCCTGGGGGGATACACCGGGCGGGGCCGGCCACCCCGCGAGCCCGACAAGAACGCGTCTCGCTTTCCAGCATGCTGGAGCTGCCCCTTGACGCCGCCAGCCAAGCACCAGGGAACAAAAAGGAGGTCCAGCGCGCTGAGCTGCACAAGACGATTTGGCGTATCGCCAACGATCTGCGTGGCAGCGTCGACGGATGGGACTTTAAGGCCTACGTCCTCGGGATGCTCTTCTATCGCTTCATCTCCGAGAACCTGACCGCCTACATCAATAGCGGTGAACGCAGGGCCGACCACGCCGACTTCGACTACGCCACCATCAGCGACGAAGCGGCGGAGTTTGGCCGTACAGAGACCGTCGTCGAAAAGGGCTTCTACATTCTCCCGAGCGAGCTGTTTGCCAATGTCCAGAACCGCGCCGCTACCGACGACAACCTCAACGAGACGCTCGAAAGGATCTTTCGACATATCGAAGGATCCGCTCTCGGTACCGAGAGTGAGGACGACCTCAAAGGCCTGTTCGACGACCTCGACGTCAACAGCGCGAAACTCGGCCCGACCGTGGCCAAGCGGAACGCGAGGCTCAGCAAGCTCCTCGATGCAATCGGCGACCTGGACCTCGGCCGCGAGTTCACTGCAAACACCATTGATACCTTCGGTGACGCGTACGAGTACCTGATGACCATGTACGCCTCAGGTGCGGGCAAGTCCGGCGGTGAGTTCTTCACGCCGCAGGAGGTTAGCGAGCTGCTGGCTCGAATCACAGTTGTCGGGAAGACATCAGTGAACAAGGTATACGACCCGGCCTGTGGCTCCGGGTCATTGCTCCTCCAGTTCGCCAAGGTGCTTGGAAAGGGCAACGTGCGGCTAGGCTTCTTTGGCCAGGAAATCAACCTGACTACGTACAATCTGGCCCGGATCAACATGTTCCTGCACGACATCAACTACGAACAGTTCGATATCGCACACGGCGATACGCTGATGGACCCGGCGCATTGGGACGACGAACCCTTCGAGGCGATCGTCTCCAACCCTCCCTACTCGATCAAGTGGGAGGGGGACAGCAACCCGCTCCTAATCAATGATCCGAGATACGCACCCGCCGGCGTGCTCGCACCGAAGTCGAAGGCCGATCTCGCCTTTACGATGCATATGCTCAGCTGGCTTGCGGTCAACGGCACGGCGGCGATCGTCCAGTTCCCAGGCGTCTTGTATCGGGGAGGCGTGGAACAGAAGATCCGCAAGTACCTGATTGACAACAACTACGTCGACGCAGTCATCCAGCTCCCGCCAGACCTCTTCTTCGGCACGACGATCGCTACATGCATCGTCGTCTTGAAGAAATCGAAGAAGACGAACGACGTGGTCTTTATCAATGCCTCGGCTGAGTTCGTGCACGGCGGCAACAAGAACAAGCTCACCGACGGAAACCAGCAGCGCATACTCGACGCTTTCACCGCGCGGGGCGACATCGATCACTTTGCTCTGGTGGTTTCCAACACGGAGATCGCCGATCGCGACTACCTCATCTCCGTCTCGTCCTATCTCGAAGCCGAGGACACACGAGAGGCGGTGGACATCAACGCGTTGAACGCGCGGATCGGCCAAATCGTGGCTCGCCAGGCCAAACTCCGGGCCTCCATCGATGCCATCGTCGCTGACCTGGAGGGCGTCTCGTGAGCCGGATTGACATGCTGCTCCAGGACCTGGCCCCTAATGGAGTGCACTTCAAGGAGCTGGGCGATGTGGGCGACTTCATCCGCGGAAGTGGGTTGCCAAAGTCCGCGTTGACCGCCGACGGGGCGCCCGCGATCCACTACGGCCAGATCCACACGTATTACGGAACCTGGACTCGTGCGACGAAGTCGTTCACCGAGCCAGCACTCGCCGCTAGGCTTCGACGTGCAAAGCCTGGCGACTTGATCATCGCGACGACGAGCGAAGATGACGCCGCAGTCGGCAAAGCAACCGCGTGGATTGGCGAGGGCGAAGTCGCGGTTAGCGGCGACGCTTACATCTACCGCCACTCGCTCGATCCGCGCTACGTCGCTTACTTCTTCCAGTCCGATCAGTTCCAAGGCCAGAAGAAACGACACATCACTGGCACGAAGGTCCGTCGCTTGTCTGGCGATTCGCTCAAAACACTGCGTATCCCCGTGCCGCCGATCGAGGTGCAGGAGGAGATCGCTGGAGTATTGGATCACTTTACCGAGTTAGAGGCGGAGCTAGAGGCGGAGCTGGAGGCAGAGCTAGAGGCACGGCGTCGTCAGTATGCCCACTACCGGGACCAGCTATTGGCCTTCTCTGAGTCGGCGGAGCGCAGGTGGGTCACGATGCCTGACATTTCAACCAATCTGGATTCGCGTCGAAAGCCGGTTACCAAGGCGGCGCGTGAGGCTGGCGACTATCCTTACTACGGCGCCTCAGGGGTTGTTGATTACGTGAGCAACTTCATTTTCGACGGCGACTTTCTTCTCATATCGGAAGATGGAGCGAACTTGCTTGCTCGGTCCACACCGATTGCCTTCTCAATATCGGGCAGAACCTGGGTTAACAATCATGCGCACGTATTGGAGTTCCGTTCATATGCCGAGCGGCGCTTCGTCGAAATCTATCTCAACTCAATGGACCTGAGTCCGTATGTAACTGGTGGCCCGCAGCCCAAACTAAACCAGGCGAGCCTGAACAAGATCCCCATCCCGTGGCCATCGCCTGAGGAGCAGCAACGCATTGTCGGGATTCTCGATAGTTGCGAGGCGCTCGTCAAGAGTCTATCCGAAGGTCTCTCCGCTGAATTCAGCGCTCGTCGAAGGCAGTACGAGTACTACCGGAACAGACTTCTGACCTTCGAGAAGGCGGTTGCATGAGCGAGCGCATTGTCACTCGGTACGAGCCGATCGCGGTCAGCGCGGAGAGCACGGTCGTTGCGGAATTCATCTCAGATCCAGCCATCGAGACGGCCTACCAATCGGAGTCCGACTTGGAGCGGGAGTTCATCAAGGTCCTAACGTCACAGGCATATGACTACCTCCCGATCACCACTGAGGCGCAGCTCATCGCGAACCTGCGCACGCAGCTCGAGATGCTGAACTCGATGACGTTCTCCGATGATGAGTGGGGCCGCTTCTTCAACGAGAAGATCGGGGGTGCGACCGATGGCATTGTCGAGAAGACGGTCCGCATCCAAGAAGATCACGTCCAAATCCTAAAGCGTGGCGATGGCTCGACGAAGAACGTCACTCTCCTAGACAAGTCGAATATCCACAACAACCGGCTGCAGGTCATCAACCAGTACGAGATAGGAAAGGGCACGGGCGGCGCGGCCCATTCCAACCGCTACGACGTGACCGTGCTGGTTAACGGCTTGCCGCTCGTGCATGTCGAACTCAAGCGGCGCGGCGTCGACATCCGCGAGGCGTTCAACCAGATCGACCGGTATCAGCGCGACAGCTTCTGGGCTGGTTCGGGCCTGTTCGAGTATGTGCAGCTGTTCGTGATCAGCAACGGCACGCTAACCAAGTACTACTCCAATACCACCCGCCGCCAGCACCTCGAAGAGAGCCGCGGGGCCCGGCGGGGCAGGAAGACCTCGAACTCGTTTGCATTCACCTCGTGGTGGGCCGACGCCACCAACAGGCCGATTCGCGACCTGCCTGGATTTACCAAGACCTTCTTCGCGAAGCGTGCCCTTCTCAACATCCTCACGAGATACTGCGTACTCACCGTCGACCGGCTTCTCCTGGTCATGCGCCCGTACCAAATCGTGGCGACGGAGCGGATCCTGCAGAAGATCGAGATCTCAACCAACTACAAGCAGCTCGGCACGCTCGGCGCTGGCGGCTACATCTGGCACACCACCGGCTCTGGCAAGACGCTCACTAGCTTCAAGTCGGCGCAACTCGCGTCCAAGCTCGCTGACGTCGGCAAGGTGCTTTTCGTTGTAGACCGCAAGGATCTCGACTACCAAACCATGCTTGAATACGACCGATTTGAAAAGGGCGCCGCCAACTCGAACACCTCGACTGCCGTGCTCAAGAGGCAGCTGGAAGACCCCAGCGCCAAGATCATCGTCACGACGATTCAGAAGCTGGCGATGTTCATCGCGGCGAACAAGGGCCACGTCATCTACGACGGCCACGTCGTGATCATCTTCGATGAGTGCCACCGCTCGCAGTTCGGTGACATGCACACCGCCGTCACTCGAGCGTTCAAGCGGTACAACCTGTTCGGCTTTACCGGGACACCAATCTTTTCAGTCAACGCCAGCAGTAGTAGCAACCGTGGCCTGCGCACCACTGCCCAGGCGTTCGGCTGCCTTTTGCACGGGGACCCCACCACTTGCCCGCTAGATCAGCATCAGCTGGCGATCCACGCTTACACGATTGTCGATGCGATCAGCGACAGAAATGTCCTGCCGTTTCGCATCGATTACGTCAACACGATCAAGCCACCCGACGGCCTCCGCGACAAGCAAGTCTCGTCCATCGACACCGAACGAGCCCTTGTTGCGCGGGAGCGTCTGCAGCAGGTCGTCGCGTATACGCTGGCACATTTTGACCAGAAGACCAAGCGCGCGGAGCACTACTCACTCGCCGGAAAGCGTGTTCACGGGTTCAATGCACTGTTCGCCACCGCATCGATCGATGCCGCCAAGCGGTACTACGCCGAGTTCAAGGCTCAGCAGAAGGGTCTCACTCCAGACCAACGACTCAAGGTCGGCATCATCTACTCCTACGCTGCCAACGAGGACGTTGGCGACGACTACCTAGACGAGGAAGGCTTCGAGACAGCGTTGCTCGACCAGTCGTCAAGGGATTTCCTCGACCAGGCGCTCATCGACTACAACGCCATCTTCAGCACGAGCTTCGACACCTCTGCCGACAAGTTCCAGAACTATTACAAGGACCTTTCGCAGCGTCTGAAGAAGCGGGAGATAGACCTGGTCATCGTCGTGAACATGCTCCTGACTGGCTTCGACGCTACGACGCTCAATACGCTATTCGTCGACAAGCGTCTCGTAACCACGGTTTGATACAGGCGTTCTCGCGGACCAATCGGATCCTCAACTCCGTCAAGACCTACGGCAATATTGTCTCATTTCGCGATCTCGAGGAGGAGACCAACGAAGCCATAGCCTTGTTCGGTAACAAGGATGCTCGCGGCATCGTGCTCCTCAAGCCTTTTGGCGAGTACTACGCCGAGTACGCCGGGCGGGCCCACGAGCTGCTCCTTAGGTTTCCGGCCGGCGAACCGATTGTCGGCGAGGCGGCCCAGAAGGAGTTCATCGCCCTGTTCAGCGCTATCTTGCGCCTCGAGAACATCCTGACCGCGTTCGACGAGTTTGCAGGCCACGAACTACTGAGCGAGCGCCAGGGCCAGGACTATCGCAGCGTCTATCTTGAACTCTACGCCGAGTTCCGCAAGGACGATTCCGCGGAGAGGGAATCCATCAACGATGACATCGTCTTTGAGATCGAGCTCATCAAGCAGGTGGAGATCAACGTCGACTACATCCTCATGCTGGTTCAGAAGTGGCGCGAGTCCCGCGGCGATGGCTCCGACAAGACGATCGATACTCTCACGAAGATCCGAAGCGCCGTAGAGTCCAGCCCAACCCTGCGCAACAAGATCGACCTGATCATGGAATTCGTTGACCGTGTCTCAGCGAGCGGTCAGATCGATGAGGAGTGGCGGGCGCACATCGAGGCGAAACGCACAGCCGAGCTCAATGACATCATCGCGCAGGAAGGCCTCAAACCTGACGAGACCAAAGCTTTTGTTGCGCGCGCGTTCCGCGATGGCCGTATCCCGACAACCGGGACGGCCATCACCGTGATCTTGGCGCCCGTCTCGCGCTTCTTGGCTGACGGAAGTCACAGCGACAAGAAGCAGCGTGCTCTGACTCGACTCGGTACGTTCTTTGACCGGTTTTGGGGGCTGTCCTCGGAGCGAACTATTGAGTAGGGAGCACCGATCCGCTCGTGATCCGTTCGTGAACCCTTTGGCGGGCTCCACTCCTTAGCGTGTGGTGGTTGTTGCCGGGTGGGGGCTCACACCCCGTCATCGCCGTTAGGATCGGGTTGATGCCTTCGACCGTCCCCGCCGCTGCGGCCCCCTCGGTCGACATCGAGAACGGGAACTCCCGGCTTGTGAGGGTGTCGCGCGGCGTGTTCACGACGAGCTCCGGGAGCGCACCGACGATCGCACCTCCGCCAGGAGTGGAACCTATCACCGCTGGAGCGATCGAGGCTGGCGGACACGCGCCAGCGATGTCCTTGTCGTGAGCTGGAAGGGCCGGTTCCCGCCACAGCGCCGGTCACGGAGCCACGGGCGAGTTGGGGGTGCGTCTTGGCCAGCTCGAGCTACCGGCTGGGACCTGGCACCGCCCCGGGGAGACACCGGGAGCCTGCCCGGGTGGATTCAATTCTGGTCTCGGCCGATCACTGGGTCGGGGGGTTGATCCGGAACCGACTCGGGACATTCGCGGGGTCGCTGACCAGGCGACGCTGATTAAAGAGCCAGGTGAAGAGTGCCGACATGGCATTGGAATACGCTGCGACGTCCCTGCCGAGCACCGGCCCGTCGCGGTCGCCGAAGCTGGAGAGATATGCACGCGCTGGTGCGTTCCACGCCGTCCACTCGAGCAACCGCTGACTGGACAGCTTGATCTCGTGTCGGGCCACCCTTCCGCCGCCCCCGAAGCTCAGGGTCTGGATGATGGGGGGCGCTCCGTAGTGCAGAAGGTAATTGCGCAGATCGCGCAGGAAGGCGGCCTCCTTCATCTCCACGATGGTGGCGTTCCGCATCTTGTAGTCGGCGACCGTCGTGGGAGCGTCCGCCTCGTAGTAGGAGGTGAGGCGCCTAGCATGATCGACGAGACTGACGGCACTGGCGAGGTGGTTGTGGAGCCGCTGATCGAACTCCCCCCAGAAGGGCTCGGTTGCCTCCAGGTCGTCGCCCATCAATGTTAGCGCCAGGGCCGGGTTCGTAGTGGGGCGGTTGAGGAGGTCCATGAGCTCGGTGGTGTTACGGGTGAAGATCCCCCAGGATCGGCGAACAACCTCCCACCGGTCGGCGCCCCCGCGCACCCATGCGCCCCATAGGCTGCCGTTGATCGGTCGGGCGTCGGGAACCATCAGATGCGGGGCCCCCATAAAGCGGGTGAGGAGAGTGTCAGTAACCCGGCGGCGAGCACCGCGAACGGGGCGCCCCGATTGGTTGCGTCAGAGCGATCATTGTGACCAGTGCCACACCTGAGCAGCTGAGACAAGCCCCTCCCACGGGGTCACGGGTCGGGACAAAGGTCGAGCCCGGCGGCGATAATTTGCGGATGCCAAGCGCGCCCGACACCGCCGTGCCACCCGAGACCTCATCCGCGCCCTCCACGGGTGATGGCCGCAAGCCGGTCAGCACGGCCTCCCCCGTCCCACGGGGCGCCCCACGGCGTCGGACCCGACCGCCGGCCGCCCGCCCGACCGCGCTGGCGGATGGACTCACTTTCACGGTGGCCGAGGGCACAGCCTCGCCAGCCCAGCCTCTGACCCTGGCAGAGGCCGGGCTTCGCGAGCGCAGCCACCTGCAGGAGTGGGTGGTCGCCCATCCCGAGATGCTCGGAGATGGCATCCTGATCGTGACCAGCGAGTTCGATCGCTGGGCTGGCTCAGCCCGGGCGGCCGCCACTGCGGACCGCCTCGATGTCCTAGGTCTCGCCCGTGACGGCCGGCTGCTCCTCGCCGAGCTCAAGCGCGACCGCGCTCCCGACTTGGTCGAAATGCAGGCCATCAAATACGCAGCTCTCGCGAGCCGCTTCAACGTCGATACCCTGGCGGCCGTCCACGCCGCCTGGAGCACCAAGCGCGGTGTCCGCATGGACGAGGAGCAGGCCCTTCGCAAGCTGCAGGACCACGCCGGCGACCTGAGCGTTGAGACGCTCCGGCAGCCCCGTATAGCCATCCTGGCCGCCGACTTCCCGGCGACCGTAACAAGCGCGGCCCTCTGGCTCACTGAGATCGGCCTCGAGATCAAGCTGGTCAAGGTCAGCGCCTACAAAGGCGAGCACGACATCGTCATCTCGGTGACGCAGGCCTTCCCGCCGCCCCGCCTCGAGGACTTCGCCATGACCCCGCAACAGACGCGGTTGCGCTCAGCGGAGGAGAGGCAGCAGCGTCAGAGGGACATCTCGACAACGGCCCGGTTGGTTCGGAGCGCAGTCATCACCGACGGCACGGTTCTCACCCTCCGCCCACGGGGGGTCAATGAGGAGATTAGGGCCAGCATCGAAGCCTGGGTGGCGGCGGAGGCGGTCCGCGGGACGGCGCGATGGAGGAACGACGAGACCGCCCCTCTCGAATGGGAATCTGACCACGAGCGGTACAGCGTCTCGGGGCTGGCCCAGCTCATCGTGCTCCAGGCCGCCGCCGTCTCCCGCTCGATCCGCGGCGGTGAGTGGTGGGTTACCGACGACGGCCGAGACTTGGTGGAGATCGCCAATGATCTTGCCTCGCCGCCGGCTGTACCGTCCCCCCCGGGGGACCAGCCGGAGGCCTAAGGTCAGTCGGCCTCTGCCTTCCATGGCGCTTCCGGTGCCCGGCCGCGTCGACCTCAAGGTACATTCCCCGACACTGGGCCAGCCCAGTGCCGTGTCGCTCGAGCGGTCCGCAGCAGAGAGGGGATCGTGCCAGCATCCACGCCGGAGTGGCGCACGCTACCGCAAAGTTAGAGCAGGCCCCCTGAGGCTGATCCAGATCTGGCTGCGCGACGAGGAGAAGGCGGAGCACGAGTGGTTGCTCCACTGCACCGGGCACAACCTCAGCAAGCTGCACGGGTGTGGGCGTGATGGGAAGCCCCCGCCGGGCGCTGCCCAGTGCGCGGCGGGGCGGACAACCATGTGGCAACAGCACATCAGCCGGGCCCCACCGCTGCAGCTCCAGCTGATCGGCTCCATTCCACTGGCCGGTCCCCGGCCCTCACGCCTTACGAGGGCGGGCTGCTAGACTGCAAGGTCAGTTTTGTACACCCTACAGGGTCGACAGTTCGGTTCGGGAGGTGCCGGCGGTGGCGCGCAGCCGATCTCCGGGCGCGGAGGTGGCGGGTCGGGGCCCCCACGGTCCTAACGCAGGTCCCGAAGGGCCGGGTGTCGTCGGGCAGGACATGATGCGGGTGATCGTGGGCAGGCTGTCTGGGCAGCTGGAGGCGATCGCGCAGCGGATGGTCGAGCGCTATCGGGAGGAGATCGTCGACTACAAGCTGGCCGACCATGACTTTCTGTACCGAGACGTTTACGGCATCTCCCTGGCGGGGCTCCAGGTCGCGGTGGCCAATCTTGAGAGTGGTCGGCCTCCCATTTCGGAAGAGTTCGAGGCTATCCACGCCGGGGCCGCCCGGAGAGTCCACCAAGCCGTCTCCCTTGACTCTTTCCTGCACGCGGTCCGGCTATGGGGCCAGGTGTTGTGGCAGACCGTTCTCTCCTGCACCGATCGGGAGAACGCCGCCGAGCGCGAGGCTGCGCTGACGCTGGTTGCCCCGATCATGGAGCACGTCGACCTTCTGTCGGTGTCCGCCTCCCGAGGCTACCTGGAAGAACTGCAGGCGGTCTGGAGCGATCGCGAGGTGGTCACACAGGACCTGCTCGAGGCGCTGATCGCGGGTGATGGCGATTCGGAGCGGGTCCGCCGGCTGGCACGCTCCCTGCGCGTGCGGCTGGGCCAGAGCTACCTCGTTGTGGTGGCTCGCACCGACGAGCCGCCGATCGAAGAGATGCCCGACCAATCGCTCGCCAACCGGGCGGTACTCCACCGCGTGATCGAAGGGGCGCGTGGCCGGCTCCGCCCACGCACCGGCTCGCTCCTCGTCGGGATGCGTCACGGGGAAGTGGTCGCGCTCTACCCGTTCGAGCATGCCAGCGAGGTTGAGGTCGCGCTGGAGGCGTGCTCCGTCCTGGCCCGCGATGTCGCGGCTGCGGGGGCCAGCGTCGGTGTGAGCGGCTGCCACCGTGGCCTCGCCTCATTGGGGGTCAGCTACAGCGAGGCCGTCGAAGCCGCGGCGATCGCGGTGGTGACTGGGGCTCAGGGACGTCTCGTGGCCTTCGATGAGGTCCTCATCGACTCCATCGTTCGCTCCAGCCGCCACGCCGAGAGGATCCTTGACGACACCGTGACGCCCCTTCTTGCCTACGATGCGCAGCACCATTCTGAATTGATCGCCACCTTGCGGGCGTTTGTCGATGCAGGCTTCAACATCACCAAGAGTGCGGAAAGCCTCTCCGTGCACCCCAACACGGTCGTCTACCGCCTGCGGCGGATCCGGAAGATCACCGGACGTGACCCCCATATGCCCGACGATTTGCTGCTGTTCCAGTTGGGCCTGAAGCTGATCCAGCTCACCCCCGGACGCGACCAGATGACCACCGGAGGTTTGTAACCCTTCATAAAGCGGGCTGGACCACGGTTGTCGGTTCTGTGCAGGGCAGCAGGATCTCGTACCTTTCCGAGGTCGACAGGAGACGCCACGCGCTCGTGTCCTGAGCGGAGCTGAGGGTCTCACGCCGGGCCACTGCCGGACCGAAACACCGTCCGGCGGAGCGGCCCGACCGCATCACCGGATGGCGCTCCGGGTGATCCTCTGGGTGGGCGAACGTCCTGGCTCCCATCGCGGACGATGAGTCTGACCGCCGGCCAGGGCCGCCGGCGGACTGGGGAGACGCGTGTGACGACACAAATCCTAGGCCCTGCTCGCCACGTGGCACGCATCCCTGGGGCGTCGACGCCACTGCAGTTGGCGATCTCCACAAGCCAGCTTGGTTAAAGTCTCTGCGTTTTGTCGCCCAAGTGTGTTGTTGACAGTATCCGGGGGTTCCGGCCATCGAGGAAAGGGATGTCTTCCCCTGGTAGAGGCGGAGGCGCCCCGATAGCCTGAGCTCCGGCAATTGGGCGTCCTTGAACTGGGAGAGCGACGATGGCACGATTCCTGTCTGCCCAGGAGGCGGTTACTCACATCTCCGATGGCGCGACCGTGGGCTGGACCGGCATCCAGTTGTCGGGTTTCGCTGAGGAGGTGGCAATTGCCATCGAGCAGGCCTTCCTTGAGAAGGGCCACCCTCGACAGCTGACCGTCTTCCACCCCGCCGGGATCGGAAACTTCAAGGACAAGGGCCTTCACCACCTGGGCCACGAGGGCCTCACCGCCAAGTGGATGGGGGCACACACCTCGGCGTCGCCGGCCATGCAGAAGCTGGTCCAGGAGGGCGGCTGCAAAGCGTACTTCGTACCCCAGGGGCCGCTGACCCAGCTCGTACGGGAGATCGCCGGTCACCGCCCCGGGGTGATCACCAAGGTGGGAATCGGCACCTTCATCGATCCCCGCCTAGAGGGTGGCAAGGGGAACTCGGCGACCACGGAGGACTACGTCCGGTTCATCGAATTCGACGGCCAGGAGTACCTCTTCTACCCGGCCTTCCCCGTGGATGTGGCGGTGATCCGAGCCACCACCGCCGATGAGCTGGGCAACCTGTCGATGGAGGACGAGGCGCTCTTCCTCGGGCAGCTGACCCTCGCCGAGGCGGCGAAGAACAACGGTGGCATCGTCATCGCCCAGGTCAAGTACCGGGCTCGTGCCGGCTCCCTGAACCCGCAGATGGTCCGCATCCCCTCGCCGCTGGTGGACTTCGTGGTCGTGGCCTCGTCTCCCGAGCTACACCCCCAGTCCGCCGAGGCTCTGTTCAACCCGGCCATGTCAGGGCAGATCAAGGCTCCCCTGGCGGCCGTGGCACCGCTCCCCATGGACGAGATGCTGGTGGTGCTGCGGCGGGCGATGATGGAGATCAGTCCTGGAGCGACACTGAACTGCGGCTTCGGCTACCCCGACGCCATGGGCAGTGTCGTCGCCCAGGAGGACGTCGTGGACTTGGTGAAGCTGACCACCGAGGCGGGCGCCATCGGTGGCGCGCCCGGGAAGTACCTGTACTTCGGTACCTCCACCAACCCCGAGGCGCTCATCGAGCAGGAGGCGATGTTCGATTGGTACAACGGGGGAGGTCTCGACATCGGCTTCCTCGGTCTGGCCCAGACGGATCGCCAGGGCAATGTCAACGTGAGCCGCTTCAGTGGCCGCTCAGTCGGCCCCGGTGGGTTCATCGACGTCAGCCAGGCGGCCAAGTCGCTTGTGTACTGCGGTTCGTTCACGGCCGGTGGCCTTGAGGTGGCCACCGGGAACGGCGAGATACGGATCGTCCAAGAGGGCAAATATAAGAAGTTCCTCGATCAGGTGGAGCAGATCACCTTCAGCGGGGCTGAGGCGGGCCGGCGTGGGCAGCGTGTCCTCTATGTGACAGAGCGGGCCGTCTTTGAACTCCGCGAGGGGAAGATGACGTTGACCGAGATCGCCCCGGGCATCGACCTGGAGCGCGACGTGCTAGGCCAGATGGACTTCACTCCGGCGATCGCCGAACCTCTTGCACGGATGCCTGCCGAGATCTTTCACGAGCAGTGGGGAGGGCTGCGCGCCTTCCTCCTCGACAAGCAGGAGAAGGCGGTGGCACGTTCGCTGAAGACGGCCAAGCAGGCCACGTCAGCGGGGACGTCGAAGTGAGTGTCGGCATAGCCTGAAAGGAGGGCATCGCGATCATGACTAGTGTGTCCGCGGGAGAGTCCCGCAAGGTCGCCGAGGCGGCGCGCCAGAAGGACTGGGCGCTGCCCAGCTTCGGGAAGGAACTCTTCCTCGGCCATTTCCGTCTCGAGCTGATCTTCCCTCAGCCGCGCCTCGATCCTGAAATGGTGAGGAAGGGTGAGGCGTTCCTGACCCGGATGCGTGCCTTCCTGGAGACGAAGGTGGATCCGGCCCAGATCGAGCGAGACGCCAGGATCCCAACCGAGGTCATCGACGGCCTCAAGGAACTGGGAGCACTGGGGATGAAGATCCCCGAAGAGTACGGGGGCCTGGGCCTCTCCCAGGTCTACTACAACCAGGTCCTGGCCCTGGTCGGCAGCTGGCATCCGTCGCTGTCGGCGCTGCTCTCCGCGCACCAGTCGATCGGGGTCGGGGAGCCTCTTCTCCTCTTTGGGACCGAGGAACAGAGGCGGCAATGGCTTCCGCTGGTGGCCCGGACCCACATCTCGGCTTTCCTCCTCACCGAACCCGACGTGGGCTCCGACCCCGCGCGCCTCGCCACCGTCGCTATCCCCACCGAGGACGGCTCCGGCTATCGGATCACCGGAGAGAAGCTCTGGGCCTCCAATGGCAACATCGCCGACGTCGCCGTGGTCATGGCCAAGGTTCCGAAGGGCGAGGGACACCGCGGCGGCATCAGCGCCTTCATCGTGCCGTACCACGACGAGGGTGTGATCGTGGAGCACCGCAACACCTTCATGGGCCTGCGGGGGATGGACAACTCGCTCACCCGCTTCCAGGACGTCTTCGTGCCGAAGACGCACCTGATCGGGTCTGAGGGGCACGGGCTGCGGGTTGCCCTGAGCACCCTCAACACCGGACGTCTCTCCCTGCCCGGGATCCAAGCTGGGACCGCCAAGTGGGCGACGAAGATCGCCCGGGAGTTCGCCAGCCAGCGGGTCCAGTGGGGCAAGCCGGTGGGTCAGCACGACGAGGTGGCTCAGAAGATCGCCTTCATCGCCGCCAGCGCCTTCGGTCTTGAGGCTATGGTCGATGTGGCCAGCCGCCTCGCCGATGAGAAGCGCAACGACGTTCGGATCGAGGCGGCACTGGCCAAGCTGTACGCGTCGGAACTGTGCTGGCAGGTCGTCGACGAGCTGGTCCAAGTCTGCGGCGGGCGAGGCTACGAGACTGCCGAGTCGCTGCGTGGCCGAGGTGAAAGGCCGCTCATCGTCGAGCAGGTGATGCGCGACACCCGGGTGTACCGCATCTTCGAGGGGACATCGCAGATGATGCACCTCTCGACCGCACGTGAAGCTGTCGACCAGCACCTGCGGGTTGCCGGTAGGCTCATCGCTCCCGACGCGACCCTTCGGGAGAAGGCCAAGGCCCTCGCCCCGGCGGCCTGGTTCTACGCTCGCTGGTTGCCCAGGCTCGCGGTGGGCAGGGGCCAGCGGCCGGGTGCCTACGGCGAGTTTGGGAAGCTCGCCCCTCACCTCCGATTCGCTGAGCGCAGCTCGCGCAAGCTGGCGAGGTCGACGTTCTACGGTATGGCTAGGTGGCAGGGGGGCCTGGAGGACAAGCAGGCTTATCTCGCGCGTCTGGTCGACATCGGAGCCGAGCTCTTCGCGCTCTCGTCCGCCGTGGTGTACGCCCGAACCATTAGGCGCGAGTCGCCCGACCGTGCTGGGCAGGTTGAGGACCTCGCCGACCTCTTCTGCCGGCAGGCTCGACGCCGCGTCGAGCGCCTCTTCCATGAGCTCTGGGCCAACAACGACAGCGCGAACCACGAGCTCGCTCTGCGAGTTCTCGACGGCCAGGACCGCTGGCTGGAAGAGGGGATCATGGACCCCAGTGGTGATGGGGCATGGCCGGGCCAGCCCCCCGACGGGCATGCCACCCGCGAGGGCGGTGCGCCCGGATCACCGCGAGGTGATGCTGGGAAGAAGCAAGGGCCGAAATCGGAGGCACCGGCTGCCAGTCCCGTCGGGGCCGGAGCCGCTGCTCCACGGCCCAGCCAAGGAGATCATCAATGACCGCAACCGCCCTTGACAGCATCGATGCCCTGAAGGCCAGGGCCGGATCCCATCTCGGCTACAGCGAGTGGCGAGAGGTCACCCAGGAGATGATCAACCAGTTTGCCGATGCCACCGATGACCATCAGTGGATCCACGTGGATGTCGAGCGGGCCAAGACGGGCCCCTTCGGCGGCCCGGTTGCCCACGGTTACCTGACGCTCTCTCTGGTCGTACCGCTGCTCCAAGAGGTTATCGACGTGCAGGGCACCAGCCTCGCAGTCAACTACGGGTGTAACCGGGTGCGCTTTCCGGCCCCAGTGCCGGTCGGTTCGCGCGTCCGCCTGGGTGCCTCCCTGAAGCAGGTGGAGGACGTATCCGGGGGTGTCCAAGCGGTCATCGAGGCCACAATCGAGTTGGAGGGAGGCAGCAAGCCGGCCTGCATGGCCGAGACCCTTTACCGCTATTACCGCTGACCGGGCTGAACTGGGTTGCGCTGCCTGGAGAAGGCAGGTAACTCTTTGACAAAACCACGGAGGGTTGACAAGGATGACTGACGTGAGTGCACACGCTCCGGTGGCCGGATCCGGAGTTGGCGCTGTCTCGGGTGACCACGTTGCTCGGCAGGCTCCCCCGGCCGCCGACCCCGCGGTGCTGGCCCTGCCGATTTTCATCATCGCCTCGGTGGGACTGGGGTTCTCACTGGTGGGCTGGTACCCGGCGGCGGCCGGGGGGGCACTAGTGCCGCTGGCCGTGGTAACCGCACTCTTCCTCACGGTCGCGTGCATCTGGTCGAGCTCCCTGGGCCGGAGCTATGACGCGGGGGTGCAGGGGGTGTTCTCCGCGTTCTGGTGGGGCTACGCGGTCTGGACGCTCGGCGCGCTCCATGGCTGGTTTGGTGTGCCGGCGACCGCCATCGGCCAGGCGACCCAGCTGTTCTTGATCTCCTTCCTCGTGGTCGCCGCTCTGCTGACCCTCGCCAGCATGCGAGGGCCCCTGGTGTTCACCACCTTCATCGGCTTTATCACCGTGGCGGTGACACTGATCCTGCTCAACACCATCGCGCCGTCGACCGGGCTCAGCGACCTGGCCGGGGCTGCGGTGCTGGTGTTCTGCGCCATCGGTGGATACATGTTCGTCGGGGCGGCTTCGGTGGCCATGGGCGGTCCATCGCTGCCTCATGGTGCTCCGCTGCTGGGACCGCATCGCCGATAAAACCGCAGGATCAGGTCTCGAGAGCGGCGCGGATGGCCGGCTGCGTTCTGACGGCCGGCTGCCCATCCGCCCGTGCCGAGATCGGAGTGGCGGAGCATCTCAGGCACCCGTGCGACCGTCGCACCGGCTTCTCGACTCACATTGATCCGGAGGGAAACGCCGGTGGGTGAGAATCTGGCGCGGAACCTGGTCCAGGCCGGCAGATTGCACGGCGCGCGACCAGCCATCGCCCACGGCGCGAGGATCATCACTTACGAGCGGCTCGCTGATCTGAGCGCGCGTGCATCGCGTCTGCTCCAGGTGCGCGGCGTCGGCGAAGGGGACCGCGTGGCGTTGATGCTGCCCAACGTGCCCGAGTTCGCCGTGGCTCTCTACGGGGCGCTGCGCGCAGGGGCGATCGCCATTCCCGTGAACGTCATGTTCAAGCGGCGCGAGATCGTCTTTCAGCTGCGCGATTCCGAAGCCCGGCTGCTCCTCGCCTGGCGGGATTGCCGGGAGGAGGCTGAGGCCGGTGCTCGGGAGGCGGGCACCGAGTGTCTGTTGCTCGACTCGGAGGGATACTCTCGACTGCTCGGCAGCGTGGAGCCCGACCCCGGGGTGAGCGTGCGGGGTGGAGCCGACACCGCCGTCATCCTGTACACGTCAGGGACCACCGGACGGCCCAAGGGGGCCGAACTCAGCCACGATAACCTGGGCAGCAACGCCGCGACCTTCAGGCACATGCTCGACCTGCGATCTCACGACATCGTCTTCGGAGCTCTGCCTCTATTCCATTCCTTCGGTCAGACGTGCGGGCTGCACACCTCGGTCGTTGCCGGCGCCTGCCTCAGCCTAATGCCGAGGTTCGATGCCGGGGCGGCGCTGGAGCTGATCCAGCGCGACAGGGTCACCGTCTTCGAGGGCGTGCCCGCCATGTATGCGGCGCTTTTGAACCATCCTGAGCACCGGAAGTTCGACTCGTCCAGCCTCCGGCTGTGCGTCTCCGGCGCGGCGCCGCTGCCCTTGGAGGTCCTCCGCGGTTTCGAGGCCGCCTTCGGCTGCCCGATCCTGGAGGGCTACGGTCTCTCCGAGGCGTCGCCGGTGGTGAGCTTCAATCGCCCTGATCGGGTGCGCAAACCTGGCTCCATTGGACTCCCTATTGACGGCGTGGAGATGCGACTCGTCGACGACGGCGGGCGAGACGTGCCAACGGGGGTGGTTGGCGAGATTCTGGTTCGCGGGCCCAACGTGATGAAGGGGTACTGGCACCAGCCCCAGGCCTCGGCCGAGGCTGTGATACCTGGCGGCTGGCTGCGGACCGGAGACCTGGCCAGGATGGATGCCGATGGGTACTTCTTCATCGTCGATCGCAAGAAGGACGTGATCATCCGGGGTGGCTACAACGTCTACGCCAGAGAGATCGAGGAGGTGCTCTACGAGCATCCTGCGGTGCGGGAGTGCGCAGTGGTTGCCGTGCCCCATCCTCGGGTGGGGGAGGAGGTGGGAGCCGTGGTGGTGCTCAAGCCAGGGAGTTCAGCGACTCCGGACGAGCTGCGCGACTTCGTCAAGGAGCGGGTCGCCCCCTACAAGTACCCTCGCCTGGTGTGGTTCGCTGCCGACCTCCCCAAAGGGGCCCAGGGGAAGATTCTCAAGCGTGAGATCGAGATACCCCCGGGGCTCCTGACACCGGCCTCCAGCTCCTGAGCTACGGTCTC
>PLXL01000110.1:0-4529 GCA_003153215.1 Candidatus Dormiibacterota bacterium | reverse complement strand
CGCCAGCGCAGCCTTGGGACGACCTCGAGTGGCATGCATGCAGGGAGCCCTCCGGGTGGTGAGAGAGGCACCCTATTTTCTCAGTTATCTCCGGTACAGGACACTAGACGGTCGAGGGGGCAAGCGCTCCGGATGCCCGTAGCCAATCGACCGATTCGCGCACGGCGTCGAGCGAGCTGAATCGCGGTGCGTAGCCGAGTAAACGTCTGGCCTTCTCGATGCTGACGGAATGGCTGCGCTGGATGTGAGCGGCGGACATCTCCGCTGAGGCGGCACTCACAGTCGTGCGGAATTCGTCAAAGGGTACGAACCGCAGATTGGCTTCTCGTCCGCTCCAGCCCGCAACGGCCTCCGCGAATCCGCGGAGTGTCAGCGCTCGTTCCGACACGATATGGAAACTGTTACCGACCGCTTCGCTCTGCCGCTCGATGGCGAGCTGGAATCCTTGCGCGACATCGTTGGGATGGACGTGATGCACTGTCTCGAGGCCGAAGCCCGGCATGACGAGTTCCTGGCCGGAGGCGAGTTTGTCCCACACATTCAGGTCGAGATTCGCAATTGGATTAATGCTGGCAAAACCGTGGCCGCTGATGTGACCGGGGTGCAGCACAACCGTTCGCAGTCCGCCGGTTCTGCGCGACTCACGAAGAAGCAGCTCCTCGATCTGTGCCTTGCCGATGCCGTATTCGCCCCAGGGCTGTCGAATGGCCTCCTCGGTGACGGGAACCTCGGTAAGGGAACCATGCACCCAGATGGACCCGCAGCTGGCCAGGAGCGACACACGCCCCCTCAATCCTTCGACGAGTTGCTCCGCCGAATCAGGAGTGAAGCAGATCATGTCGACGACGACATCCGCGTTCAGATCGGTGACCCGACCGGCAAAAGTACCAGCGCGATCCCCGGCCTCGCGGTCGATCGTGACCGTTGTAACTTTGCGCCACGCTGGATCGTCCCGGTACTTGCGCTGCAGCCCCCGGCTGAGTGCGATGACCTCGTGGCCCGCGGCGACGAGTCGTGGCACAAGGTACCCCCCGACGTGTCCAGTGGCACCGATCACAACTATCCGCATGGTTCAATCACTCCTTGTTTGGAACTCGTTGTTCAGTTGAAGGTCTCGACATCTTCGCCGGTGCGAAGGCCACGCTTGAGGCAAGAGATCGCAGCCATTTCATCATCGCTGAGAACGAATCCGGCCATGTCGATATTGTTTGCGATCCGCTCGGGCGAAGCAGACTTCGGAAGAGCGACCCTGCCAGCCTGCAGGTGCCAGCGGAGATGACCTGCGCCGGTGTGACGCCGTGCGCCTCGGCAATTGCGCCAATTTGTGGCTCGGCCAGGTCCGCGGCTCGACCGAGAGGGCTGTATGCCTCGACGACGATCCCGTGATCGCGGGAGAGCTGATCGAGTTCCGCCTGCTGGTAGGTCGGGTGGACTTCAATCTGATGCACGGCCGGCGCGATCTCGGTGGTTCGCAGAAGGCGGTCGAGAAAGGGAAACTTGAAGTTCGATACTCCGATCGCCCTGATCAGACCCTCCCGGTATAGCTTCTCGAGCGCGCGCCACGTGTCGGTATACGCCAGCCGAGTCGGCGCGGGAAAGTGGATGAGGTAAAGGTCGATATAGTCGGGGCCGAGCTTNNAGCTTCTGCAGACTCGAGTCGCACGCGGCAGGCGCGCTCTCGTAGCCCTGGTCGGCATTCCATAGCTTGGTCGTGACGAAGACATCTTCACGCGGTAGGCCGGATGCGACGACGGCGCGGCCGACTCCCGATTCGTTTCCGTAGCCTGCGGCGGTATCGACGTAAGTCAACGTCAGCTCCGATAGTGAGTACTTGGCCGAAGACGCCCGGCCACAGCGCAAGATTACGTCAAACACGACAAGCTGGTAGCCAAATCGGGTCGACAAGCGCTCGCGGAGCTGCTCCACGATCCGGCCGTGCTGGGCTCAGGTCGACGCGGCGTCGGGCTGGGCGAAGGTGGAGCGCACCAGGGTTGCCACCACAGCCTGGCGGATCGGGGCACCCCGGCTCAGCAGGTTGCGCATGAAGTGAGTTCGGCACCGCTGCCAGATGGCTCCATCGAGGACGGCGGCGATGGCGTTCTTCAGCCCCTCGTGGGCGTTCGAGATCACCAGCCGAACCCCACGCAGCCCCGGGCCCCCAGGCCATCTTGCCGTTTTCAATTGCGCCGTTTGGCGTGTCTTCTCATGCCACTGGACGTCGCGCTGAATACAGATCACGGCAAGACTGCGCACATATCCCTTGACTGTAGAGATGATCCTCTTCCACCCCTCCCGGGGGTAAGGCTCAGGGACGTGGGGAAGACGGCAGGGGACGCTGACGGCGACCCCTCAGAGGCAGGGGATGACCCGCCACATACGCGGAGGGGAACGGCGAAACTAGCGGCGTCATGTCTGTGCTCGCAGGCGTCCTCTACGTCCTCGGGGCGCTTGGTGGGGTTACCATCCTCACCGCGGCGGTCACGGCCGTGAGGTGGTGGCTAGCGCACCGCGCCGTCCGGGTTGCCGCGGCCGTGATAGTAGACGGGCTCGTCGTCTACCTGGCCGTCACCAACCAACGTCAGGAGGCCGAGTTCGAGGGTCGGATCACGGTAGCTCGTGGGGGGGAAGGTGCCCCGCCAGCGTTGCCGTGGTCCCTAAGGTGGCGCCACTCGGACGTGCCCGCGCAACTCATCGCCCACCATGGGACAGCACTCCTTCAGGTCGTGGAGGCGCGCTTCATGACCCTGGCCCAGAGTCGGGTCTCTGTCCATGAACCTATGACCCTTCGGATGGTCGATCCGTCGGGGGCTGTAAAGACGCATGAAAATGTCAGTGGGAAACGCACGGGAATGTCGGTGGAAACCAGCACGAGAATGTCAGTAGCCTGACGTTCAGTCGGCCGTGACGGCTGGGGCCCGGTGGGGGCGCCACTCCGGTGGCTCCCGGCGCTGCCGNNCGCGTCGCGTCGGCGTCGTACCTCCGAGCGTGAGGCCGAGGGCCTGGCCACCAGGTTCTCCTGAGCGTCGGCGGGTGCTCCGCCCGGCCGAAGCTATCTCACCGAGACCTCGGCGGTGCTAGTATCGGCGAGTACTGACATTTTGGGTGCGTTTTTCCTCCTGACATTTTCATGCGTCTTTACAGCCGCGGGGTCCAAAACATCCGGTTAGTTTACCGTCAACCCCGCGCGAGGTATGCAATCCGGACTATTGTCGCCCAGCTCAAACATCCCTGAATGTCGGACGCACCAGGCGTCCCACGCTGCTGCGCTGGCAGTCATCCTGCGGCCTCCCATGGCTGATCGCGGCAATCCTGCTCCAATGGTCTCAGCAGGTGACGTGAAGGATGGCGTTGGTGTCCTTGGCGTCGCCGGCGAGAAGGTCGATGGCCTGCTCGGTCGGCACCGTCACCAGCTCCGCATGGCGGCGACGAGCCTCATCCCTCACCGCCTCCATCACTGGCAGCGCGTCGGCGGCCCCCGTCCCGATCACCTGCCTTCGGCAGCCCCACGGGATCTCCTCCTCCGCTGAAAGCGGCGTGTGGCCGAAGCTCTCGCGATGGCGCTTCGACGGGCCCTTCCGGCGCTCCCGAACCCGGCCTCGGTCGATGACCACATCGTGGTGATAGGTGTGACCGTCAATCCGAATGGAGCCGAAGGAGAAGCTGTCGATCCGCATGGCGCTGAAATCAAAACGCATGACATTCAGAGCAGCGAAGGGTATTTTCGAGAAACTGCATATAAGCTGCGACTCGCGCGCGCGCGTGTGTAATAGCCACTTTCGCGAAATGCCGTATCAGGCCCGCCCCTCTGGGGTGCCGTACCATGTCCGGTGCCGCTTGGAGACACCGGCGTCGAGCTCTTCATCGCCCAGTGCTGCGTCGCCGGTGACGGCATCCCGGTCGCCGACTCGGTGCGTCTTGCCGTAGGCCCAACCCAACTCGTCCAGGACCGTCCGATCGGCCAGACTGAACGATCCGCAGGCCCTGAGGACGGCGACCATCCTGGTCTCGTCGGCTGACAGCTCATCAGCGAGAGGGCCATCGGTTTGTCCACCCCACCCCCCGCTCGCCCGGCTGGGTGGTGCCATCTCAGCGCGTGAGGCCATCTCCGAGAGGAGCAAGGAGCGAACTCTTCGGATGAGGTCCCGCAGGTTCCCCCGCGCGGCCGCGATCAGCTGATCCGGACATGGGCTCTCAACTCCGGCAGTATGCAGGCGGCGGAGCACGAGCTCTCGCGCCGCCGCCCCACCGAGTGCGGGAAGCGGCAGAATCCCGTCCTCCCACCAGTCGTCGGCACCAGCGTCCAGATACGGCGTCGGATCATCGCCGCCACCGACTACCACCCACTGGGCCCCGGAAGTACCCTTAGCACCGATGGCGCGTGGTGCCTCGCTGGCACCACGGGCACACGAGGTCTCGTGAGCGACCCAGAATCCGACGGCGCCGCAATGGGGTATTGGCTTGGGTACTGGACCCAGGATTCACAGCATCCGCGGCGCGCCAGCGCGCTGCACGACATGCGGTCGAGCTAG
>PLXL01000209.1 GCA_003153215.1 Candidatus Dormiibacterota bacterium | reverse complement strand
CGAGCGGGAGGCATGATCCTAGTCGGTAATATGCTCAACAAGCGTCCTCAGCAGGCTTTCGTTGAAAGGGTGTGGCCACCACTCTTCCAGCGTGGGGTGCGCGAGATGTTGTCCATCATTGCGACAGCGGGCTACGATCCCATGACAGTGCAGGTCAGGATTCCCGGTCGCGAAGGTGTTTACGCCGTCTATGGAATCCCTATCCCCTGATGTCAGCGGGTCCGCTGCTCGAAGAGCGGCTCGAGCGTCGGTTCGACTCGCCCGAGTTAAACAACGATCTATCACCAGCGCTCTGGCCGATGAAGATGGAGTCGTTGCCTGACCAGACCGCCGTGACGTCTGTTCCGCTCGCCGAGGCGGCCACCGAGTTCCTCCCGTGGCTGGAGCTGGGCCGCCGCACCAGCCTGACGACGGTCGCCGCTTACACCGGGGAGTTGAGCCGCTTCCAAGCCTTCTGTGCCNNCCAGAGCGTGAGTGGTCGAACTGATCCAGAAGATCGTCTGTCGGTGAGCAGGAATAGTGCGCAGACCTGATCGCGAATAGTGCACAGGTCCTCGGGACGACGGAGGAGCTGGAGACGTGATCGGAAAGGAAGTCCCCCCTGGGATGCTCGGTGGTGATCAAAGCCCCGAGAGCCAGGACGGACCTCCGTGGAGTCGGAGGAGGCATCCATCGTGACCGTAACAGGCGTTGTAGTACTAGAACCGGATGGTCGCCCGCGGCGCCGGAGACACCACCGCGACCTTCCAGATGATCTCCACACCAACGCCGCTGCAGGCACGGGCTCTGGAACTCCTCGGGCTGCCGCCGGCGAGCGTGTAGACAGACACAACCTGCCGCGTTCGAGTTCAAACCAACTCGGCCGATCTCCCGAACTTCCGGCTAAACGACCCGGACCGGCCACGCCACCTCTGAGCGCAGCGTGCCGCGCCGTGGAGGGCAGCTGGATCAGACCGCCGGCTCGGCTGGCGGCCGAGCCGTCAGCGCCTCCGGGGACGGCCTGGCTCCGTCTGCGGCCGCGAAAGGGTTGGCCACTGCGTTGAGCAGCTCCACCGTGTAGCTGTCCCGGGGGTGCTGCAGGACCTGCTTGGTCCGGCCTTGCTCGACGATCCTCCCCCGGTTGAGGACGATGATCTCGTCGGAGACCACCCTGGCGCCGAGGAGGTCGTGGGTGATGTAGAGCAGGCTCAGGCCACGCTCCTCCCGGAACTTGGCGAGCAGCCTCAGCACCCCAGCGCGCAGGGACACGTCCAGCATCGACACCGGCTCGTCGGCCACGATCAGCTCAGGGTTGCACGCCAGCGCGCGAGCGATGACGACGCGTTGGCGCTGGCCCCCGGAGAGCTGATGGGGCAACTTGGCCGCATACTGGGTCGGCGGGGTGAGCCCAACCGTCTCGAGCAGCTCGTGGACGCGGCGCCTGGCCTCTCGCGGTGACATGCCCAAGAAGTTCTCGCAGGGCCGCATGACAGCGTACCCGACGGTGTGCAGTGGGTTGAGGGCGCCGTACGGGTCCTGGAAGATAATCTGCACCCGGCTGTGGAATCTGCGGAGCGCATTCCGGCGCAGGCGTTCCACCCTGAGGTCGCCGAACGTGATCGATCCCGCGGTGGGACGCTCCGAGCCGGTGATCATCTTGGCGAGCGTGCTCTTGCCGCTGCCGCTGGCTCCCACAAGCGCGACGGCGGCGCCAGGGGCGATCGTGAACGAGACATCGTCGACCGCGGTCACGGCCTTCTCGCGCCGCAGGCGATTGGCATAGAACTTGGACACGCCGCTGATGACCAGCGGGGGCACGCTGCTGGCCACGGTGAGACGCCGGTCACCATTGCCCACTAGCGCAGGTTCGGCGGGTACGTCGCCGTCAGCCGACACTTCTCATCTCCACTGCGGCTCCCACCTCTCGGGCCCTGACGTGGCATGCCGCGGTGCCCTCACCCAGCGGGGACAGCGGTGGCATCTGCTCTACGCAGACGGCCTCGGCCAGCCGGCATCGCGGCTCGAAGGGGCATCCGGTGTTGGGCAACGATAGGTCCGGCAGAGCTCCGGAAATCTCGCCCAGCCGGACCTCGTCGGCACGCGGGTCGGCGTAGCAGCCCAGCAGCGCCTCAGTGTAGGGGTGGTGGGCTCCGCGCAGCAGAGCCTTCGAGGGCTGGCCCTCGACGATCCTTCCCGCGTACATCACCATCACCCGGTCGGTGGCCTCGAGCACCACACCCAGGTCGTGGCTGATCAACATCGCCGTGAACCCCTGGTCGCGCTGCAGGTCCTTGATGGTCTGCATGACCGCGCCCTGCACGATCACGTCCAGAGCGGTCGTCGGCTCGTCGAAGACGATGAACCGAGGCTGCAGAGAGAGGGCGAGGGCGATGGAAACCCTCTGCCGCATCCCCCCGGACAGCTCGTGCGGGAAGCGGTACAGCACCGACTCGGGGAGACGCACCATGTCGACCAGCTCAGCGCCACGGCGCCGGACGGCCCCCGCCGAGAACCTCTCACCCTTCCGGGCGTGCGCCTTGAGGACGTCGCCGACGTGGTGCTCGACGGTGCGCACGGGATTCAGCGCGTTCATCCCGCTCTGGAGCACGAGCGCGAAGCCGTTGCGCCGCTGCCGGCGGAGCGCCTCGCCCTCGACGGTGGCGATGTCGACACCGTCGAACTTGATGGCCCCGCCGTCAAGTCGAGCCGGTGGGCGCAACATGCGGGTGAGCGCGAACGCCAAGGTCGACTTGCCGCACCCCGACTCGCCCACCAGGCCCACGAATTCGCCCTGCTCGAGCGTCAGATCGACGTCGCGAACAGACCAGATCCGCACCCCGCGAACCGGCTCGTAGACGACGTTGACGCCACGAGCCTCGAGTAGCACCGTCATGATTTCTCCCGCAGTCGCGGGTTGGAGAGCGCGTCGACGCCGAAGTTGACCAGCGTGAAGGACACTGCCAGCAGCGCGATCGCCAGGCCAGGAGCGAAGACCAGCAGCCATTGGCCGGTGAGCAGGGCGTTCTGCTGCTGGGCGAAGTAGAGGATGGTTCCCCAGCTCACGGTGCTCGGGTTGCCCAGGCCGAGGAATTCCAGGCTGGCCTCGGCGAGGATCGCCGCCGTGGCCGCCCCGAAGAAGCTGGCAGCCACCAGCGAGGTCATGTTCGGCAGGATCTCCCGGAAGACGATGCGGAAGAGGCGTTCACCCGAGAACACCGCCGCAGTCACGTACTCGCGGCTGCGCAGCGTCGTGGCCTGGCTCCGGATGACCCGAGCCCCGGTGGCCCAGCTGGTGAAGGCGACCACCAGGACGATGGTCCATATCGATCGGCCCTGGAGGTAGGCGGCCAGGATGATCATCAGGGGCAGGGCGGGGATGACCAGGGCGAGGTTGGTGATGAAGCTGAGCACCTCGTCGACCGCGCCGGGGCGGTAGCCGGCGACGAGGCCGATGGTCACCGCCACCAGGGTCGCCAGCGCCCCCGCCGCCAGCCCCACCAGCAGGGTGATTCGCGACCCGTAGATCATCTGCGAGAACACGTCCTGACCGTTCCCGGTGGTGCCGAACCAGTTGGTGGCGGTGGGGCCGCTGTAAGGCGTGAACGTCGTCGCGGTCGGAGAATGCGGCGCAATCAGCGGAGCGCAGATGGCGATCAGGATGTCGAACCCGATGATGCACAGGCCGACCCGTGCCTTACGGTTGCTCCAGAGCGTGCGCAGCGCTCGGCCCAGGAAGAGAAGCGGAGTCGGGATCGCCTCACTGGCGGGCCCGACCCTGACCTCGACTCCCTTGCCGGGCGATTCTGGCGGTGCGGCGGTGGTGACGATGGTCATTCGCCCACCCTGGGGTCGAGGCGCACGTAAAGCAGGTCGACGATGAAGATGGCGACCAGCATGCTCACCGTGATGACCAGGAACAGCGCCTGCATGAGCGGATAGTCGTGATTGGAGACGGCGATGTAGAGGAGGTTGCCGAGACCGGGATAGCCGAACACTCCCTCGACGAGGACCGCCCCGCCCACGATCGCCCCCAGCGACAGCCCGAAAGCGGTGACGTTGGGCAGTAGGGCGTTACGCGCGGCGTAGAGCAGAGCCACGGTCCTGGTGCGCAGGCCGTTGGCCTCAGCGAAGGTCACGTAGTCCTCACCCAGGGTGTTGATCATGTTGTTGCGCATGCCGAACACCCAGCCGGAGAGCGAGGTGATCGCCAGCGCCAAGGCGGGCAGGATGCTGTGCTTGAACGCATCGGCCAGGAACGACAGGCTCAGGCTTGGCGTGAGGCCGGGGCTGTACCCGCCCTTGATGGGGAACCAGCCCAACTTGAAGGACAGCCAGTAGAGGGCCAGCAGCCCGAGCCAGAAGGGCGGGAAGCCTGCGAAGAAGGTGGCGCCGACGGTTATCACCGAGTCGGCGCCCTTGCCCCGCCGCCAACCGGCGTATACGCCCAGCAGGGTCCCGATGATGAACGCAAAGATCGTGGTCGACCCGACCAGAACCAGCGTCCAGGGCGCGGCACTGCCAATTGCCTGAGCGACCGTCTCGTTCGGGAACGAGTACGAGACCCCGAAGTTGAAGTGGGCGATGCCAGTCAGATACTGCCAGTACTGGGCGATGAGGTTGCCGTGCGGCACCCCCAGCTGGATCTCGATGGCTGTCCGCTCGGCGTTTGTAATGGGCACCCCGGCGGCGGCGAGCTTGCCCAGGGCAGCGTCGACCGGCGACCCAGGCATGAGCCTGGGGAGGAGGAAGTTGAGGGTCAGCGCGGCCCAGAGAGTGATGACGAAGAGCACCACCTTGCGGCGCAGATACCGGTATCTCACCTCACGCTCCTATTGACTATCGCTGCATGCGGCACCACCTCATGAAGCGCTCTTGAGGTGAGTGATCACCGTCAGCAGGGCGTTGTTGTACGGAGTCGGCAGGGTGTAGGGGTCGGAGGCCGAAGGCCAGCCCGTGAAGTGCTTGGTGGAGAAGAGGCCCCAACTGCCGCCGTAGTACATCAGAACGACGGGAACCTGGCTGTACATGATGCTCTCGAGTTGCGCGGTCGCCTGCATCTGCACCGAGGGGGAGGTGGCCGCTGCCAGCGCGGCGAGTGCCTGGTCCGCGGCCGGGTCCTTGAAGCGCTCAAAGTTGTTGACGGTCGGTGTGTTCACCGGAGCCGCGAAGGCGCCGTTCAGCGCCTGGTCGAAGTCGGTGTAGGGGCTGCCCGTGCCGCCGTAGCCGCCGATGGCGGCGTCGAAGGTCCCGGCCTGGATCCCCGACGAGTACTGGGCGTACTGAGGGGTGTCCAGGGTGACCTTGATGCCGATAGCGCCGAGCTCAGTCGAGACCTCCGTGCCCGCCGCGAGCCAATCGCTGAAGCTGCCGGGCAGGACAATGGTCATGCTGGCCTGGACACCGCCCGGGCCGACCAGACTGGCGCCTTGCTGGGTGTACCCCGCCTTGGCGAAGTCCGCGAGGGCCGCCGACCGGTCCTGGCTGATCAGGCCGGTGTTGGGAATGCTCGGGTCGAGCCACTTCTCCAGGTTGGGGAGGACCAGCCCGGTCATGCTGGCCGGCTGCATGTAGCCGTTGACGGCCTTGGCGGCGATGGTCGTGCGGTCTAGGGCCTCTGACAGGCCCATCCGAAAGTTGACGTCGTTGTAGGGTGCCTTGGTCAGGTTGAGGTAGAGGCCGATGACGCCGCCCGGCGGGAACCAGTACGTATTGTGCGTCGGATCTTTGGCAACGTACGTCTGCTTGACGTCGGGTAGGTAGTTGTAGGCCCAGTCGTAGTCGCCGGCGACTACCTCGAGTTGGTTGGTGCTCTGGTTGGTCGACTGCGCCGGGAACACCACCTCGGACGGCACGATGGTGGCGGCTCCCCAATAGCTCGGGTTCTTCTTCAGGGTGTACTGAGTGGGCGCAAACTGACCGAGGGTGAAGGGCCCAGTCCCGACCGGATGGTCATTTGTGTACGCCACCGGATCGGAGATGGAGGCCCACAGGTGCTCCGGCACGATCGGGACTTGGGCGATGGTGTCCGCGAAGGGGACGTCCGGGGACTTGAGTGTGATCGTGACGTCCTTGCCCGACGCGGAAACGCCGGTGATTGCGCTCCAGATGCCGGTGCTGTCGAGGGCCGGGTACTTCTTGAGCAGGTTGAACGTAAAGACGACGTCTGCCGGAGAGAAAGGCTTGCCGTCGCTCCACTTCACGCCCTGCCGGATCGTGTAGACCAAGGTCGTCGGATCCGCAAATGTGTACCCGGTAGCGAGGAACGGCGTGTACACGCCGCTGATTGTGCTGGGAATCTCAAGGGGCTCGTAGATCAGACGCGTTCCACCGAGTTCGGCCGCCTGGAGGGGGTTGAAATCCTCCACCAGGGTGGGGTTACCCCTATCGCCCTGAATCGTCAGGATGCCTCCTCCCGCCGTCGCACCCCCGCCACTACTACTCGTACTACTCGTACCNNTCTGCATCTTAGGAACATGCTCGATCTCCGATACCTGAGAGCTTCAGTTGAGTGCCTACCGAATCGACATCGTCTCCATCGAGAGGTACGTCCTTGCGGCCCAGGACACGGGATCATCCGCGAAGTGCCGCTGCATGGCACGGTTTTGGAGCGCGTTGTCCAGAGATGCCATGATCATAGACTGATCGAGCACCAGGTAGCGGTGGCCGACGGCGCCGGTCGTTGGGCTGACGGCATCGAAGAAGCCGTCGGAACCGTAGAGTCCGGGGTAGAGGCTGCGCAGGTTCTGGATGTTGGCGTACGCCTGCCGCGGCACCACATCCAGGGCAAGGAAGGATGCGTACGGCGTGACGACGTCCTCGGTGGCGCACCCGTGGCATTGTGACAGTCCCTCGTTCGGGTGTTCAGCGTTGGCCCCGGTGCCGTAGTAGGGGAACGTCAGGCCCTCGACGCCGAAGCTGCCGTAGTCACCGCTGTCGTCGGCGGTGCTGGATGGAGACATCCCCCAGACCGAGTAGCCAAGCTTCTGGGTCGCATACTGGATCTGGACCTCGGCGCTGCGCAGGTCGGCGAGACCGAAGCTGTTTGGCCCCCAGGAGGTCTCGGGCACCACCTCGTTGGCCATGAGGGCCTCGAACATGCCACCCGAATAGGTCGGGATGAAGGTCAGATCGCTTCCGGGATAGGTGTAGTGCCCCTCCCACACCAGGAACTGCTGGCCCGACTGCGGATCCGCGTAGGTCTGCCAGTGGCCGCCCATCGGCCACTGCCCCTGCCAGGAGAAGTCGGGGTCCGTGGCCTGGCAATCGGGGTACGGAGCCGGCGGTGGAAGTTCCCGCCAACTGCGCCACCACACATTCCCGGGCATCTGGCGCAGCCCCATACCGATGTAGGCGGAGATGCGGGGATCGCTGTAGAGAGCTCCGTTGTGGTAGTAGTGTTCCCAGTTGTCACCCTGACTCGGCGGCAGCCCGACGTAGTAGCCGCCGAACATCTGACCGGTCGGCTGATTGCCAGGAACGTTCGGATTGGTGTTGCAGTGCGTCTCCGGACCATTGTCGTAGAAGAGGCCGAAGTTCATCGGGCTGAGGAGGCTGTCCACCAGGTGCTTCAGCTCGGGCATGGCCTCCCGGACAACAATCAAGCCCGACGCGTACCAGCCGTTGTCAACGTTGGAGACGAAGTAGCAGTTGTCGAAGGTCGGCGTGGTCTCCACTGAACAGTCGATGTCGCCGGGATTCCTGATGGTGTCACCGTTGGTGGTGTCATACCACTGGTAGAGGAATCCATCGTAGCGCTTCAGCGTCTGCACCTCGGTCAGCGTCGACTCCAGCAGTGCGTCCGCCTGGGGCCGTCGGATCAGACCGAGGTCGTTGGCGGCGACGACGGCCCAGAGGTAGACCCCGATGTCGGCGGCCGAGGTGTAGTCGCCGTGAGCGGTGGGTGTGGACGAACCACCGGCAAAGGTGACGTTGTCCATCGGCAGATGCGTATTCGGATCAACGTCGGCGCTGTAGAAGTGCCAAGTGGCCCGGGCGATGCTGAACAGGTTCGCCTGCTGCGCGCTGGTGAGACCGCCGTAGTTCTCGACGGAGCTTGCCGCCCCGCCGGCGGCACTCGCCTGCAACGGCGCCAACGTCAGCGCGATGAGAGCCGCTGCCACCGGCCAGCGCCTCATCTTCTCCGAGCGGAACGATCTCTCTCTTCTCGTCACAGGCCTCGGCTCGTCCTCATGGCTGTCCTCTCCCTTCCGGCGCGACCGATTCGGCGCCCTCGCGCTCGAGACGCAGGCGAGCCACCCCGGGCATCGGCAATTCCGCCTCCAGCTCGGCGCTGCCCGCTCGGATCTCGAACTCGTCCAACGCGACGTCCCGGCGCAGCGCACCACCTCGTAGATGGTCAACCGTTCTGTCACGTCGCCCTCGCACGCGGCACTTCACCCAAGGGCCAACGGCCTGGGCGAGGTCCCGGCCGCCCGCGCCGTGAGTGGCCGCGATGAGAATGGCGTGTCCGGCGGCTCGGGCGGACCGCTCCGCGCCCCGGATGACCTCATCCGAATACAGGAGGGTCTCGTGACCAGACTCGGTACTAGGATCGTCGAGGTCGGGAAAGATCAGCCCGATGACCCCGTGCGGCCTGCTGGCGAGCCCGCGGGCCATCCCGTTGGACGCGTATCCGACGGCCTTGACTACCGCCAGTAGCCGCTCGCGCTTAGCCGGGGCCACCACCGCCTTTCCCCCAGTACCTGCGACACGGACGAGATCCTTCTTGAAGTGGCTACAAGCGCTCGCAGCCGCACGTAGCATGCTCCGAGCCCCCCTGCTCGTCAACTTCCCGCATCCTCGCCGGCTTGCAGAGCGAGGCCTGCTCGCGGTGGCCAGGCGGGGCGGCGGCCGGTGAGCCTCTGGGCGACACACGACCCCAGCTGCGAGGGTGCCGTGGATCCGCGGGCTCGGCCGCACGCCCGACCTCAACCAGCCCGCGCGGCGCGGTGTGTCCCGGTGGTGCGGGGCGCGCCCACCTGTCGCTTGCCACCCAGAAGGGACCGCCTTGTTGCCACAAGGAAGGGACCACCGCGGGACTTGCGGAGCCGGTCGGGTGGGCATCATCGGTGACGGCCAGGCGGACGTCAACGGCTTCTGGATGGATGAGGGATGCCCACGGCCAGGTCCTGGAGGTCATGCCGGTCGCCTTCCGGGCCGCTGAGGGGCGGCNNCAAGGGCCGCAAGGACCAAGGCACGACCCAGGACACATCCGCGGGCAAGCGAGAACGAGCTCCTTCGGCGAGGGCAACCGGGACAAGGGGAACGGTTCAGGTCTGTGGGGGCGCGGCGGCGAGCAGCGCGGCGAAGGCTTCGGCCGGTGTCATCCAGTTGAGCGTTTTGCGGGGCCGGCCGTTGAGGGCGACNNTTGGTGTTCTCGTTGGTTCCGCGCTGCCAGGGGCTGTGCGGATCGCAGAAGTAGACGGCGACGTCGGTGTCGACGCTGAACTGAGCGTGCTCCATGAGCTCCCAGCCCTGGTCCCAGGTCAGCGATCGTCGAAGGTGACTGGGCAGCGTCAGGATGTTGGTGGCAAGTGCATCTCGCACGGTCACCGCGTCGTGGCCGCCCGGGAGATGCACCAGCATGGTGAACCGGGTGGTGCGTTCAACCACGGTGCCGATCGCGAAAGCACCGCCCTTGCCAACGATCAGGTCGCCCTCCCAGTGGCCTGGCACGGCCCGATCCGCAGCCTCGGGCGGGCGCTCGCTGATCATCACCATGTCCTTGATCCGCTTCTTCCGCTGGTCTACACGTCGCCGCGGCTTGCGCAACGCCCGGCCGGTTCGGAGGCAGGCGGCCAGCTCTCGCCGGAGACCACCGCGTCCCTGGACGTAGAGCGTTTGGTAGATCGCCTCGTGAGAGATC
>PLXL01000249.1 GCA_003153215.1 Candidatus Dormiibacterota bacterium | reverse complement strand
ACCAGCGCAGTCACAGCGGCGGGTCAGCCCTGGCGGCGCGCGTCGGGGCGGTCTCCGCCGACCACCTGGATCACGCCGACGATGAGGACCTGCGCGCCCTGGCCGTCGCAGGGGTGACCGGGGTGCTCCTCCCCGGGGCCTCGATGGTCCTTGACGGTCCCCCGCCGCCGGGGCGCCGGCTGCTGGAGGCGGGGGTCACGATCGCCCTGGCCACCGACTGCAACCCGGGCACCTGCTGGTGCGAGTCGATGCCGCTCATGGTGTCGCTCGGCGTGGCCACCGCCGGCCTCACCCCGGCGGAGGCATTGCTGGCCGCGACCGCCGGGGGTGCCGCCGCCCTGGGGCTCACCGACCGGGGCCGGCTCCTCCCCGGCCTGCGCTGCGACGCCCTGGTGCTGGAGACCCCCCGCTGGCTCGATGTCGGCTACCACCTGGGAGCCAACCCGGTGGCCCAGGTGATCGCGGCAGGGAGGCTGATCGGGCTCTGACGTGGGCTGGTCAGCCGCCCAGCGCACACACAGGCCAGGATCAGCCGATGGTGTAGGTGAGGGGGAAGAAGAATGTGCCTGCGGAGCTGCCGGCGAAGTTGACGCCCACCGGGTGGAGCTGGGTGGCACCGCCGCGGCCGTCCACCAGGACCAGGTAGCCGTTGACCAGGAACATGAAGTCGGCTCCGGACGGAGCTGCGACCGCCGCCACCCCGACGTCGGCGGGAAGCTGAATGCTCCGGACCACTGCCCCATCGGAGGCGTCGAGGATGCGCAGAGTCCCCGCCGTGTCAGTCGAAGGGTCGAAATCGCTGACGACGAACCGGCTGCCGTCGGCGCTCAGCGCGAGGACCTCAGGGCAGCCGCGCGGGTTCGCCATGGGGACCAGCTCACCAAGGGGGAGGTTGACCACCTCGTCGGCGCCGCAGCCGTCGACTTGGCTGTTCCAGGTGCCCTCGACCGCCAAGTTGCCGTCAGCAGATCCGACTGACCAGGGCCCTCCTTCGTCGGTCCGGACCGGCGGGGTCTGTTCGTAGGTGACCACCCCGGTGGAGAGCCGGACCGACCACACCCTCTCGCTGAAGGCGTTCAGATTCGAGGCGCTGGTCGCTGTGAAGACCGCAAGCGTCGCAGTGTCGGTGGTTAGGTTGCAGGCGTCGACCGAGATCGGATCCGAGCTGGTCTGGCCGGTGGCGAGCGTCGCGATGGTGCGGGGCTGCCCGTCGATGGGAACGGCCTCCAGAGTGGTTCCCGTCGTGGTCGTCTGACCGCTCGCCGAACCGTCGTCCGCCATGACAGCGGACGGGCCGGCCAAGCAGACGCCGCTGTCATCACTCAGCCAGCGCACGCCGATCGGACCGCCGGGCATCAGGTTACGGGCGCTGAACAGCGAGCCGACGGTGGCCAGGTCTCCCACCGCTGCCCCGGTCTGATCGATGACGGTCCCGTCGCTGAGGAGCGCCCGGGTCCCGTCGGGGCTGATCGCGGCGATCCCATCCGGCAGTTCAGCTACTGCGGGGGAGAGCTGGAAGTGGTAGCGGAGAGCCCCGGTCCAGTCGAGGACGTCGACCTCCGTGGTGATCTGGTCGGTGCAGACGGACCCTGACGGCCCCGGGGTGGAGGTTTCGCCGGGGGCGATGACGCAGGGTGCGTTGGACGGCGTGACCAGGGTCCCGGTGAGCCAGACGTAGCTCGAGGAGGCGTCGGGGATCGGAGCCGCGGCGGCACCGGAGGTGAGGGCCTGGAGGACCTGGACGTTCCGGGGAGTGCCGTTGGGGATGGACCGCGTGCCGGAGCCACGGGTGGCGATGAAGCCGCCCACCATCGCCGCCACCAGGGCGGCCGTGACCACCAGGCTCAGTACCAGCCTCGGCGCCCGCGCGTGGTGCCGGGCGGCGTGCTCCCGCAGCCGCGAGCGCATCCGAGGCTCGAAGCCGGCCGTGGGTGCGAGTGGGTCCAGCTCCTGCCGGAGTGCCCCCCTCAGCGCGTCGTCCATTTCCATGCTCATCGCGGCACCTCCGAGACGTTCAGAGCCGCCCGCAGGGCGGCGACGGCGCGGGAGACCCGCACCTTGGCGGCGTTCTCCGAGCAGCCGAGCAGCACGGCGATCTCGGAGGAGGGGAGATCGAGGTAGTAGCGGAGGACGACGGCCAGGCGGGCCTTCTCGGGAAGTGCGCGGAGCACCCGGCGCATATCCATGCGGGAGGCTGCGTCCTCCTCGGGGGCAGACCGGTCGTCGCCGCGAGGCTCGGCCAGGCGGAGCACCCGGGCCCAGCGGCTCCTCCGGCTCTCCCGGCAGCGGTTGACGACGATGCCGAGGAACCAGGGGCCCAGCTGCGTCTCCGGCCGGCGGTTCCGGCGCCGGTCCCAGGCCCGGAGCGCGGCCTCCTGAACCGCATCCTCGGCCAGCCCGCGGTCGAGGAGCATGCCCACCGCCAACCGGTGGGCGGGAAGCAGCAGCGGCGCCAGCTCCTCCTCGAAGGCGACGGCCTCCGCGGCGCGCACCTCGTCAGCGTGGGCGTGGCGCACCACCGGCTCAGCGAGCTCCGTGGAGTTGGTCACACCCGTATACGGGGTTCACGGGTAGGAAGTGTCGCGAATCGACCGGCACGCGGAGGGATGGGCGTCCGACACTCCCCCGCTGCCGGTCGGGCAGAGGTTTGGCCTCAAGAAATCGCGAGTGCTAGGGTGGGAGCGTGGCTGCCGCGATGATCCACGCCCCCGTCGAGGTCGGTCTCCGGCCCTGGGGTCTGGACGACGCCGAGGAGCTGTCTGCGATGTACGGCGCTGCGGCGACCGAGCTGGCGGTCGAGGAGCCCTGGTGCGGCCCTGAGTTTCTGACCGCCGCCGGGCAGGGGGCGCGGGTGCGGCGTTGCCTCGCCGACGAGGCGGCGGAGGGCTTCGTCATCACCGTCTCCGGTGCCATCGTCGGCCACCTCTCGCTGGACCGAATCCGTCGCGACATCCTCGAGAGCGCGGACATCGGCTACTGGGTGGCCCCCCGGCATCGGCGCCATGGCATCGTCACCCGTGCCATCGGCCTGGCGGTGGCCCACGCCTTTGACGGTCTGGGCCTGCACCGCATCCACGCGACCACCGACCTCGGCAACACTGCCTCCTGCCGGGCCCTG
>PLXL01000081.1:7787-14001 GCA_003153215.1 Candidatus Dormiibacterota bacterium | reverse complement strand
TTCCTGCCCTGACGCGCCAGGCCGGCGACCCGGCACCGGGACAGCTTCCGGCTCATCTGCCGTCGCACGCTTGCCCGCCGCGGGGGCGGATAGTTACCATCAGAGAACTTTCAGGGGACGTGGAGGAGAAGCATGTCCGTGATCGCCGATGCCCAGTTCTCCGCCGCGGGCGCCATCGCGGAGGGCGAGCCGGTCGTCTTCGGACCTGACGAAGGCCCGCCTGCGCTGCCTCTCTCGCTGAGCCGCCATCTCCCGCTGGTCGAGGACGCCCTGCGCTGGGCCCTCCCCGCCACCAGCTCTCCGCTCGGGAAGATGTGCGCATACCACCTCGGTTGGGTCTCCCCCGACGGGGCCCCGACCGCAGGCAGCGGGGGGAAGCTTTTCCGGGCGGCGCTCACCCTCTGGGCCTGCGAGGCGTGTGGCGGTGAGGTCGACTGGGCGGTCCCGGCCGCGGCGGCAGTGGAGCTGATCCACAACTTCACCCTGGTCCACGACGACATCCAGGACGGCGACGCCACCCGGCGGCACCGGCCCACGGTGTGGGCGATCTGGGGTGAGGCCCAGGGGATCAATGCCGGCGACGGCCTCTTCGCCACCGCCTACATGGCGCTGCTGGCCCCCGGCCCCCGCTCCCAACGGCGGATGCGGGCCGCTCGCGGTCTCAGCCACGCGGTGCTCGAGGTCATCGAGGGGCAGAGTCTCGACCTCGCCCTGGAGGGCCGGCCGGACACCCCGCGCGCGACCTACGTCCGGCTGATCACGGCCAAGACCGGAGCCCTGCTCGGGGCATGCATGGAGATGGGGGCCATCCTCGCCGGGGCCTCGCCGCGGACGGTGACCAAGCTCCGCAACGCCGGCCGCCTTCTCGGGGAGACGTTCCAGATTCGGGACGATTGGCTGGGGAGCTTCGGCGACCCCGATCGGACCGGAAAGGGGCGCACCTCCGACCTGGCTCGTCGCAAGCTGACCTACCCGGTGGTGAGCGCCTTCTCCCGCGCTTCCTACGCGGAGCAGCGCCAGCTCTGCCAGCTCTACGCCGACCCCGAGGCGGAGGACGGCGAGGACCAGATCCGCGAGATCCTGAGCGCGCTGGGGGAGCCCGGCGCCACCGCGGCGGCGGCGACCCAGACGGTCAACGCGGCGATGTCCGCGGTCGCCAGCTCCGGGTTGGAGACGCGGTGGGTCGATGACTTCGCGGCGATCGCACGTTTCGTCGCGCACCGGACCGGCTGACGGGGCAGCCCGCGTGACGCCCGCGCGCTTGGCTGTGAGGCCTCGGCGTGACTAGCGGCGCCTCCCGCCTTCCCGACGATCGCCCCGGCATCGTCGACCGGAAGGCGGAGCACATCCGGATCAACCTCGAGGAGGACGTGGCCGCCAAGGGTGTGACCACGGGTTTCGAGCGCTACCGCTTTGTCCATCGCGCCCTCCCCGAGATCGACCTGGAGTCGGTGAGCCTGCAGACGTCGTTCCTGGGGCGCCGGCTGGATGCCCCCCTCCTCTTCTCGTGCATGACCGGGGGCACCGCGCGCGCCCGCCAGATCAACCGCACCCTGGCGGCGGCGGCGCAGCGCCACCGGGTGGCGATGGGCCTCGGCTCCTGCCGGGTGCTGCTGGAGCATCCCGAGGTGCTCGCGACCTTCACGGTCCGCGACCTCTGCCCCGACGTGCCGCTGCTCGCCAACCTGGGCGCGGTCCAGCTCAACCTGGGCGTGGGGACCGCCGCCTGCCGCCGGATCGTCGACCTGCTCGAGGCCGACGCCCTGGTGCTGCACCTCAACCCGCTCCAGGAGGCGCTCCAGCCCGAGGGCAACACCCGCTTCGCCGGGCTCTTCGGCAGGATCGAGGCGCTCTGCGCGTCGCTCGAGGTCCCGGTCATCGTCAAGGAGGTCGGCTGGGGGATCGCCCCCGACCTGGTGGCCGCACTCTTCGACGCCGGGGTCGCCGCGGTCGACGTCGCCGGGGCGGGGGGGACGTCCTGGAGCGAGGTGGAGCGGCACCGGATCGCCGACCCGGTGCGGGCTCGGGTGGCGGCCGCCTTCGCCGACTGGGGGCTGCCCACCGCCGAGGCGATCCGGCTGGCCCGAGAGGCCGCTCCCCGGGGGACCCTGATCGCGAGCGGCGGCATCAGAGGCGGGGTCGACGTGGCGATGGCGATCGCCCTCGGCGCCGACCTGGCGGGCAGCGCCGGCTCCATGCTCCGAGCCGCCGACCAGGGTGAGGAGGCGCTCGACGCCGCCGTCGACGAGATCACCGACACCCTGCGGATCGCGATGTTCTGCGTGGGGGCACGCGACGTCGGCGGCCTCTTCCGCGAGGCCCGCCTGGTCGAGACGCGGGGCGGGGAGGTGGACCCGGAGACCGTGCTCGCCGGAGCGCGGCGGGTGCACCGCACCGCGCCGCGCGAGGTGGACGTCGCCGGAGGCGCACCGTGAGCGCCGAGGTCCGGGACGGTTCGGCGTCGCTCAGGCGGCGGGAGGCCGACGCCCTCTGCCTCCGGATGGCCCGGCGCCATTACGAGAACTTCTCGGTGGCGTCGCTGGTGGTGCCCCGCCGGCTCCGGCTTCACCTGGCCCGGATCTACGCCTACTGCCGGACCACCGACGACCTGGGCGACGAGAGTGGCGGCGACGCGCTCTGGCGACTGCAGCGCTGGCAGTCCGACGTCCTGGCCATGTTCCAGGGGCGCCCCCCCGTGCACCCGGTGCTGGTCGCCCTCGCCGGCACGGTCCGCCGCTTCGAGATCCCAGCCGAGCCCTTCCTCGACCTGATCGCCGCCAACCTCCAGGATCAGCGGGTCAGCGCCTACGCCACCTGGGAGGAGCTGCGCGACTACTGCATGCTCTCGGCCGCCCCGGTGGGCCGGATGGTGCTGCGCCTCTTCGAGGTGGCGGACCCGCAGGCGGTACCGCTCTCCGACGACGTCTGCATCGGGCTGCAGCTCGCCAACTTCGCCCAGGACGTCGCCGTCGACCGGGGCAAGGGGCGCACCTATCTGATCCAATCGGAGCTGGAGCGTCTCAGCCTGCCCGGCGCGGTGGAGGCCATGTGCGAACGAGCCCTCCAACTGCTCGGGTCAGGCCGGGCGCTGGAGGGGCTCCCCATGCCGGGGCGGCTGCGCCTCCAGCTCAGCCTCTACCGCCAGGGCGGCGAGGCGATTATCGAGGCGATCCGGCGGGACGGATTCCGGACCGATCGCAGCCGCCCGCAGGTCGCGACGGCGACCAAGCTCAGGCTGGTGGCGGGCGCCGTCAGAGAGGGTGTCCGGGCGCGCGGCGACGGCTCGCTGGCCTCCGCCGAGCGGTACTGCCAGCGGATGGCTCGCCGGGAGGCCGGCAACTTCTACTGGGGGTTCATCGCCCTCCCCCGCACCCAGCGGGTCTCCATCTACGCCCTCTACGATTTCGCCCGGCAGATTGACGACGCTACCGACGGGCCCGGGGCGGCCGACGCCGGGGCCTGGCTCGACGTGCCCTCGGGGCGCCACGACCCCGAGCGGCCTCCCGTCGACGGTGCGGCCCGCGCCCAGCTCGAGCTCCAGCGGCGGCGGCTGCGCCGGGCACTGGCCGGCGACCCCGCCGGGGACCCCGTGATGCAGGTCCTCGCCCGGGCGGTCCGGCGCCACGCCATCCCCGCCTCGGAGCTGGAGGAGCTGGTGAGCGGGGTCGAGATGGACCTCCACCAGAACCGCTACGCCACCTGGGAGGAGCTGCGCGGCTACTGCCAGCTGGTGGCGGGCGTGGTCGGACGCATGTGCGTGCGCATCTTCGGCTTCGACGGCGACGACGCCTTGGAGCGCGCCGACTCCCTGGGCGCTGCCCTCCAGCTCATCAACATCCTTCGCGACGTCCGGGAGGACGCCTCGCTGGGGCGGGTCTACCTCCCCCAGGACGAATTGGCCCGATTCGGGGTCTCCGAGACATCGCTCCTCGCGGGCCGGCCCGACGGCGCCTGGACCTCGCTCGTCGAGTTCGAGGCGGTCCGGGCTCGCCGTCTCTATGCCTCCGGGATCCAGGTCTGCGAGCACATCCCGGGGCCTGCCCGGGCGTGCGTCCGCACCATGGCCGGGATCTACAGCGGCATCCTCGACCGCATCGAGGCGGAGCCCGACCTGCCCCTCCGGGAGCGGGTGCGCCTCTCCTCGGGGGAGAAGGCGGGGGTGATGCTCCGCTCCTGGATGTCCTCCACCACGGCGGGCCTCGGACGATGAGGGCGGCACCGCCCGTGGAGGCCGCACGCGACGGCGCGACGGCGCTGGACAACGTGGATGCCGCCCCCGCCCGTCACGCCGCGGTGGTCGGCGCCGGCCTGGCCGGGTTGTCCGCCGCGCTGGCGCTCAAGCGCGAGGGCTGGAGGGTGACCCTCGTGGAACGCAGCCGCCTGCTCGGCGGCAAGACCACCTCCTTCCGACTCGGCGACCTTGAGATGGACAGCGGCCAGCACGCGATCCTCGGCTGCTACACCAGCTTTCTGGAGTTCGTCGAGGAGCTGGGGATGGAGGGTGACCTCCGCATCCAGGAGCGCTTCGACGTGCTGATGCTCACCGAGAGCGGCCGCGCCCGGCTCCGCGCCCTCCGACTGCCGGCTCCGCTGCACCTGGCGCTCCCCTTCCTGCGCTTCCGTGCCCTCGGACTCCGGTCGCGGCTCCAGGTGGCACGTGCGCTGCTCGCCGCCAAACACCGCCGCAGCGGGGAGGAGGAGGAGGAGACCTTCGCCGCCTGGCTCCAGCGCCACGGCCAGGGGACGCAGGCGCAGCGGGTCTTCTGGGAGCCGTTCCTCGTCCCCGCCCTCAACGCCCCGTTTGACCGGGTGAGCGCCGCCTCCGGCCTCATGGTGGTCCGCACCGCCCTGCTCGGCAAGCGCGATGCCGCCCGGATCGGCTACGCGACGGTGCCCCTCGCCCGCTTCGCCGAGCGGGCGGCTGAGCGGTGCGACGAGGTGCTCCTGCGCACCCCGGTGACCGGGCTGCATGTCGAGGGCGGTCGGCTCCGGGGGCTGCTGACCGGCGGGGCGGAGATCGGCGTGGACGCTGCCGTCCTCGCCATCCCGCCGGAGCGGCTCCTCCGGATGGACGGCGTCGAGGCGCTGGAGGTCCCGGACCTGGGAGCCTTCACCACCCAACCGATCGTCGACGTGCACCTCTGGTACGAGGCGCCCCGCGCGGCAAGCCGCGCGGGGACCCCGGATCTNNTCGGCGCCACTCGGCGCCGACCCGGCGAAGCCGAGCTCTTCGGCGACCTGGACTTCGCCGCCGTGGTGGGCTCGCCGGTGCAGTGGATCTTCGCCAAGGGACCCGGATACCTCTGCTGCAGCCTGAGCAGCGCCGACGACCTGGTCTCCCAGCCCGAGGAGCGCCTGGTCGCCCTCGCCGACTCCGAGCTGCGCTCGCGGCTGCCGGAGCTGAGCGAGGCGACCCTCCTCCGCGGCGTCGCCGTCCGCGACCCGGAGGCCACCTTCGTCCCCGCCCCCGGACTGCGGCGGCCCGGGCCGGCGACCGCCCTTGCCAACGCGGTCCTGGCCGGATGCTGGACCGACACCGGCTGGCCGGCCACCATGGAGGGGGCGGTGAGGAGCGGACGTGAGGCCGCCCGGACGCTGGTGGCGGCCCTCCCGAATCGAGAGCGCGCTCCCGGCACGGGCCCCAGCCCGGCCCGGACGGTGCGGAGCGAGCACGGGGGTGGGTCATGAGTGAGTCGGCCCTGCGCGGCGCGGTGGATTGGCTCCTGGAGCGCCAGGACGCGGCGGGCTGGTGGACGGCGGAGATGGAGACCAACGTCACGATGACCGCCGAGCATCTGCTCCTCCTCCGCTTCCTCGGGCTCGACCACGCCGACATCGCGGAGGGGGCTAAGGAGCACATCCTCGGCAAGCAGCGCGCCGACGGCAGCTGGCCCCTCTACCACGACGGCCCCGGCGACCTGAGCACGACCATTGAGGCCTACGTCGCGCTCCGCCTCCTCGGTTTCGACGCCTCCTCCGTCCCGCTCTCGCGCGCGCGCCACTTCATCCTCGACCAGGGCGGTCTCGCCGAGGCACGTGTCTTCACCAAGCTGTGGCTGGCCATATTCGGCGAGTACCCGTGGGACGGGGTGCCGTCGATGCCGCCCGAATTGATCCATCTGCCGTCTCGCGTCCCGCTCAACCTCTACGACTTCGCCTGCTGGGCCCGCGGGACCATCGCGCCACTGCTCATCGTGCTGAGCCGCAAACCGGT
>PLXL01000081.1:0-7772 GCA_003153215.1 Candidatus Dormiibacterota bacterium | reverse complement strand
AGCTGGGGCGGGATCCAGCCGCCCTGGGTCTACTCGCTGATCGCGCTCCACCTCGAGGGGATGGACGTCGACCACCCGGTGATGCGCCTCGGGCTCCGCGGCCTGCGGGAGCGCTTCGCCGTCGCCGACTCGCACGGATGGCGGCTTCAGGCCTGCATGTCCCCGGTGTGGGACACCGCCTGGGCGGTGCTGGCGCTCCGCGCCTGCGGCCTTCCCCGCAGCCATCCGGCCATCCGCTCCGCGGTCGAATGGATCGTCGGTGAGCAGATCCTCTCCGGCGGCGACTGGCAGGTGAAGGTGCCCCGCCCGGAGTGCGGCGGCTGGGCCTTCGAATTCGACAACGACACCTACCCCGACGTCGACGACACGGCCATCGTCGTGCTCGCCCTCCTGGAGGGTGGTGAGGGACGGCACGTGCGAGCGGCGGAGGAGAAGGGCGCGCGCTGGGTGGAGGCGATGCGCTCGCGCAACGGCGCCTGGGGCTCGTTCGACAAGGACAACACCCGCCGGCTCATCTACCGCATCCCCCTCGCGGACTTCGGGGCGATGCTCGACCCCCCCAGCGAGGACGTCACCGCCCATGTCCTGGAGATGCTCGCCGGTCTCGGACGGGGATCCGGCGACCCATTGGTCCGCGGGGGGCTCCACTACCTCGCACGCGAGCAGCGTGCCTCCGGCTCGTGGTACGGGCGCTGGGGCGTGAACCACGTCTACGGCACCTGGTGCGTGCTCTCTGCACTCTCCACCCTCGGCTGCGGCGGCCCCCGCATCGGCCGGGCGGTGGGCTGGCTGCTCCGGGTGCAGAACGAGGACGGCGGTTGGGGGGAGAGCTGCCACTCCTACGAGGACGAGAGCTTCGCCGGGGTCGGGGTCAGCACCGCCTCGCAGACCGCCTGGGCGGTGATGTCGCTGCAGCGCACGGGCCACGGCGGGGATCCGGCCTGCCGGCGCGGACTCGACTTCCTCCGGGAGCGGCAGCGGGGGGGCACCTGGCCGGAGCCGGAGTACACCGGGACGGGGTTCCCCGGCGACTTCTACCTCAACTACGGGATGTACCGGCACCTCTTCCCCACCATGGCTCTGGGGATGGCCGGAGGGCTCGAGCAGCTCTCCGCAGCGGGCGGCAACCTCGTAGGGCGGCGATCGACGGCAGACCGGAGACCGACGACGGCGGACCGTCGCGGCTCGCGGAGGACGGCGGGATGATGGTTGCGGAGGCCGGAATCCTGGTGGGTGCGCCGCTCGCGACGGTGCGTGAGGCGGTGCTCGACCCTGATTCGTACACGAAGTACGAGACCAAGGTCGGTGCGGTCGAGGTGAGGGAGCGCTATGACGGCGGCCTGCTGGCGCTCATCCACGGCAACCTGGGGCCGTTCCGTTCGGCGATCCTCGCCCGCTACACCGTCCGCGGGGACGACGTCGACCTGCAGATGCTGGAGGGACGCCTCCGGGCGTTCCACGCCGTCTTCCGCCTGGCGCCGCTCGACGGCGGGACCTGGCTGGTCCACCGCGAGGAATATGACTTCGGCTACGGGCCCCTCGGTCCGCTCCTCGATCGGGCGCTGCACCGCTGGGCCACGGGCACGGTGCAGGCCGAGGTGCGGGCATTACGCCGCGCCGCGGAGGGGCGCGTTGCAGCGGCCTCCGGCGCACCCGTGGCCGACGGCCCTGTGACAGAGGCCCCCAAGCCAGACGCGCCCGTGACCGCGGGGAGGGCGGTGACCGGACCGCCCTCCGAGAGCCCCGCACCCAACCGGCAAAGGGAGGACTGAGAGATGGCGATACCGCTCCGTCAGACCGTCAAGGTGGGCGGCTACGTGATGAAACAGCGGATGCGCAAGAACGAGAAATACGCGTTGGTGCTCCAGCTCGAGCCCCTCTACCAGTGCAACCTCGCATGCGTCGGCTGCGGCAAGATCCAGCACCCCGACGACATCCTGGCCCGCCGGCTCACCGTCCTGCAGGCGGTCGCCGCGGCCGAGGAGTGCGGGGCTCCGATGGTCTCCATCGCGGGCGGCGAGCCGCTCGTGCACAAGGAGATCCACAAGATCGTCGAAGCGCTGGTCGAGCGCAAGCGCTTCGTCTACCTCTGCACCAACGCTCTGCTGCTCGAGAAGAAGCTCGACCTCTTCACCCCCTCCCCCTACTTCTCCTTCTCCATCCACATCGACGGGCTCCGCGAGCGCCACGACGAGTCGGTGAGCCGCCGCGGCACCTTCGACAAGGCGGTGGCGGCCGCCCGCGAGGCCAAGCGGCGCGGCTTCCGGGTCACCACCAACACCACCTTCTTCGACATGGACAGCGCCAAGTCCATCCGCGAGGTGCTCGACTTCCTGAACGACGACCTCCAGGTCGACGTCATGCAGATCTCCCCGGGCTACGCCTACGAGAAGGCCCCCGACCAGGACCACTGGCTGCAGGTGGAGAAGACCCACAAGCTCTTCCGCGACGCCTTCGCGGACGGCCGGCGCAAGAAGTGGCGGCTCAACCACTCGCCGCTCTTCCTCGACTTCCTGGAGGGGAAGGTCGACTTCCAGTGCACGGCGTGGGGGATCCCCTGCTACTCGGTCTTCGGCTGGCAGCGCCCCTGCTACCTGATGGCGGACGGCTACGTCTCGTCGTACAAGGAGCTGATCGAGACAACCGACTGGGACAGCTACGGGCGGGGCCGCGATCCGCGGTGCGCAAACTGCATGGCCCATTGCGGCTACGAGCCGACCGCGGTGGCGGCGACGTCGGCGTCGCTGCGGGAGGGGTTGCGCGCCGCCGGTGACACCCTCCGCGGGCAGGTCGCCAACATCAGCTGGAGGGGACGGGTGGGCTCGGGGCCGCACCATCCGGAGGGCACGGAGGCGCCTGCCGAGGAGCGCCAGATCGCGTGACGGACACGGAGACGACTGCCGGGGAGCACCAGAACGCGTGACGGATGAGGTCTTTCTGACCGGGGCCACGGGTTTCGTGGGCGGGCACGTGCTCGACGCGCTGCTCGCGTCCGGGTACTCGGTGCGAGCGCTGGTGCGGGGCTCGCCGTCACGGCTCAGAGCGCGAGCGGGACTGGCCGTCGTGAGCGGAGACGTCCGCGACGGCGGTGCGCTGGTGCCGTCGATCCGGGGATGCCGCTACCTGGTGCATGTCGCGGCGAGGTATTCCTTCGCACCGCGGGACCGGCGGGAGCTGGAGGAGGTCAACGTGGCCGGCACCCGCAGCCTGCTGGAGGCGGCGCGCCTCGCCGGGGTGGAGAAGGCAGTGGTGACCTCCAGCTCCGCCGCGGTGGGACCGCTGCGCGGTGGGCGGCTCGCCACCGAGAACGACTGGGCCGCGATCCACGCCGCTCCCGGCTATCACTCGTCCAAGGTCCGTCAGGAGCGGGTGGCCCTGCGCGCCAACCTTCCGGTGGTCACGGTGCTGCCGACGGCGCCCATCGGCCCGCGCGACGCGCGCCCGACACCGACCGGCCAGATGGTGGTCGACGTCATGCGCAACCGCATCCCCGCGTACCTCGACGGGGGGATGAACCTGGTGGCCGTGGAGGACGTCGGGCAGGCTCACGTGCTCGCGCTGGAGCGGGGCCGCCCCGGGGAGCGCTACCTGGTCGGGGGCAGGAACCTGAGCCTCGCCGAGGTGCTGGACCTCTTTGCCCGCCAGGCCGGCACCCGCTCACCCGCGTGGCGGATGCCCTACCCGGTGGCGTTCGCCGCCGGCCTGGTGGATGAGGCGCGCTGCCGGCTCTGGCCGCGCGCACAGCCGCGGGTCCCGCTGGAGGGGGTGAGGATGGGACGCCTGCGGATGATGGTCCGGATCGACAAGGCGAAGGAGGAGCTGGGCTACCGGCCCACCTCGGTGGAGGACGCGGCCGGCCGGGCGGTGGCGTGGTACCGCGACCACGGCTACGCCTGACCAGGGGGCGCCCAGGACGCCCATCTCTGCGTCGGCGTCGCTGCTCACTCCGTCACGCACGTCAGTGCGCTCCCTCGCTCCGCTGCTAGCCTCCTTGATCTGGGCGCCCTGGACACCCCCTGGGGTTTCCGTGGACCGCGATGGCTGAGTCCCCCGACCAGGACGTGGTCGTGCTGGCGGCGACGGGGATGGAGTGGCGGGCGATCCGCCGCGCCCTCTCGGCCACCGGGAACCCGGCTCAGGTGGTGCGCTGCGGGATCGCCCTGCAGCGATGGTCGCCCCCGCCACCACCGCGGCCGGTGTTCATCACCTGCGGGCTGGCCGGGGGTCTGCGCTCCGACCTGCCGCCCGGCACGGTCGTGGTGGCGGACTCGGTGGCTCTGGAAGACGGTGTCGCCGTGGCCTGCGATCCGGGGTGGGTGGCGGCGCTGGTCGCCGGGGTCCGCGCCTGCGGTCACGAGCCGGTCGTCGGCCCGATGCTGACGGCGCGCCGGTTGGTGGTCGGCGACGCCCGCAGTGCCTGGGCGGGGAAGGGCTTCGTGGCGGCGGAGATGGAGACGGCGCTGCTCGCCCCCACCGGTGCGGCGCTCGTGAGCCTCCGGGTGATCCTTGACGCCCCCGCTGCCGAGGTGTCCGGGCACTGGGTCACGTCGGGTCACGCCGCCCTCGACCCGCGGCGCTGGCGCGAGGCGATGTGGCTCGCGGCGCGAGCCCAGCGGTACTCACGGCTGGCGGCGCGATGCCTGGCCGCGGGACTGGCCACCGGAGACCGCCAGACCCTCCGGTCATGAACGGGGCGCCTCCCCATGGACCCCGTGGAAGGCATGAACGACCCCGGAGGGTGGTGTATCCCCACTCAGCAGTAGTGGTCCTGCTGTGCCTTCCAAGGAAGAGCCATTATCGCTTCACCGCGGTGAGCAGGTACCTACGACTCATGGTGACGAAAGCCCCATGCTCAAGAATGTGGCCGTGGATCTGCCTCAGCCCGGACCGATATCGATCCACTGTGAAGTCGGGTAGCTGCCAGGGGACGAGGCGGAGGTAATACACGACTCCCCAAATGTCATGAAAACGATGTGGGATAAGCGCCTCACGAGTGTCAACAACTCGTAGACCGTTCTCTTCAAGTTGGTTCGCTGCCGTTTGCATGTCCGGGTTGAGAGGTTCCAGCTTGCCTGTCAACAATTCATTCAGCTCGCGGTCATTGCCGCTACCGACCTGTTCAGTTAAGAACCAGCCGCCCGGTGCGAGCAATCGAGCAATTTCAGGTGCTGAGTAGTATGCGCGGGCATCGATGATGGCATCGAAGAATCCATCATCGAAGGGCAGGTGGTCCCAACCGCCATCGGAGATCGGGACCACGTCAATGCCAAGCGGCGACAGGCGAGCTTGGGCGACGGGGATCATCGGCGCGAAACCTTCTGTCGCCACCATCCGTGACGGCCGGGGTGACACCGAAGCCAGCAGCTCTCCGTCACCGGTGCCAAGGTCGAGCAACGTGGTCACCCCGCCGAGCCGACTGGTGACCTCGCGCAGATAGTCCCAGGGACGTGGATCCATAGAGTCGTGACCACGAAGTGGGGTCCAGTCCCAGCCGGTGATCGGGAAGGCAGCGGCATCCGCCACGACCTCTTCGAAGTTAGTCACGGGTCGCCGCGGTCAAACCTCGAGGCCGAGCGCAAAGGCGATCGCGGCGTCGATGGCTCGGACGCGCCCCGGGCTGAGCACGGCCAGGCGCTCCGCGAGGAGCTGTTTGGGAACAGTGGTGAGGGTGTCGAGGTTGACGACGCACGGTCGAGGGAGACCGTCGTCGGGTCCTAAGGTCACCTCGGCAGCGATGCCCCGAACTCTCGTCGTCACCGGGGCGATGGTCACCAGCTCACGGACGGCGTACGCCTCGTCGCGCGAGAGCAGCACAACCGGCCGCCTCCCGGCGGGGGGCGGAAGCTGTGCCCACCAGACCTCCCCACGCCTCATCCGTATGGCTCATACGGTTCCGCGACCAGGAGCTGGACGGCGCTCGACATCGCGGCGTCAATCTCCTCGGCCGTCTCCGGCTGTTCCCGGTAGGCGGTGACGTAACGCTGGACGGCGCCGGACGCCTCCTGGCGCAGGTAGCCGGCGAGAGCCTCGCGGAAGAGGCGGCTCCGGCTCATCCCGGACGCCCGCGCTGCCTGATCAGCCGCGGACAGCAGGTCGTCGGGGAGGCTGACGGTGACCTTCACCGCATGATTCATACCAAGAATCATACCGCCAACCGCCCGGGGAACCCGCCGCCCTCCGGGGATCCTCAGGCCCTCTCAGTGACCCTGGGGGCGCCCACCACTCTGGCGACCACCCCCTCCAGCGAGACGTCGACACCGAGATAGAGGCGCAGCGCGGCCTGGAGCAGGGAGGTGACGCTGGGCAGGCCGGCGTACTCGGAGAGGCTCATCAGCGCCTCCCGCTGGCGGTGCAACGCCTCCTCGGTCAGGCGGATCCCGCGCGGCGTCGTGTGGATGCGGACCACCCGCCGGTCGGGCGTCGACCGGACGGTCCTGATCAGGCCCCGCTCGGCCATGTCGCGCACGAGCGTCGAGGCACGGGCGTCGGGGCACTGGAGCAGGTCGGCCAGATCGCCCTGGACCAGCCCGCCAGCGCCGACGGCACCGACCTCCAGGAGCAGGTGGTAGGAGAGGGCGCTGAGGTCGTACTCGGCGAGCGAATGTGCCATCAGCAGCTGGGCGTGACGGAAGCCGCGACGGAGGGCCGCCGCGAGCCGTATCTCCTCGAGGCGCCGATCCGCGGCGCCCTGAGCCACCTGAGGGGGGGCGCTCACCATGGATCTACTCTAGCGCGGACGTCGCCCAGGTTTCGAGGATCATCCCGCCGACAGCTCGACCTGGCACGCCACCCCGGCGGGGACGCTGAGGGCGAGGCGGGCCGAGGACGGATCCCACGTCCACTGCGCCCCGCAGCTGTCGCTCACCTGAGGGCCCCCCAGCGTGTAATCCGACCACGCGACCTCGGCCGTCCCGAGCGCGTGCCCGGCCGCGACGGTGATGACCAGCCGTCCGTCCACACCGTCGGCCTGGCTCGCCGCGTACCCGCTCGGGGCGGCGGTGAGGTAGGGCTGGGCCAGCTCGCGGAGCAGGGTCATGTTGAGGCTCTTGCCGTCCGGAGAGCGCACGCTCCAGGTCCCCTCCGCCCTCCACTGCCACCACGCCCATCCGGCGTTGTGCGCTGCGAAGGCGTCCAGAGCGTCGGCGATCCACTGGCTCGAATGCGCAGCGTCCGTGTTGATGCCGAACTCGCCAACCCACATCGCCGCCGGAAGCTGGCTCGCCTCCTTGGCCAGCTCGTCGACATGGGTGTCCAGGTTCTGCGGATCACCGGTGAAGGAAGGCGGGAAGAGGACTCCCGTGTAGACGTGCGGCGCGTAGACGAGATCGGGTGCGGAGATGGGGACGACGCTGGTGGGGAGGTCACCGAGGGCGTCGTTCTCGAGCAGGAAGAGATGGTTGGAATCGACATCCCCGATGGCGGTGATGGCGCGCGCGTAGAAGGGGAAGAGGTCGTCCTTGTCGAAGCGCAGCGGCGGCAGCGGGAACGCGTGCGCCTCGTTGATGATGTCGTAGCCGCCGACCCCGCTGTCGCCGCGGAAGCGCTCGGCGACGAACTGCCAGGTGCGCAGGTACTGCGTCTGCCAGTCGGAGGTCAGCCAGAAGTAGGCCGTCGACGCGTTGATGGCGGGCGAGAGCAGGCGCGTCACCGACGGCATCGGGCCCCACTGGACGTCGGGCACCCAGGAGAGGGTTGCCCACGCCGGTGCACCCGAGCCTCCGTACTCCGGACTCCAGCCCAGGAAGTGCATGTCGAGCACGACGTAGAGGTGA
>PLXL01000044.1 GCA_003153215.1 Candidatus Dormiibacterota bacterium | reverse complement strand
GGCGAGAACCAGTCGGTCACGTGGCTCCGCTTGGCGCACCTCCTGGGCATCACCGCCGAGCGGCATGAGGCCCGCCTCGACCCCGGTCCGGCGGCCTCCCAGCAGGCTCTGGTCCTGCTCCACAGCACCTCCGTCTCGGACGGCAGGCTGCTGGTCGCCCTCGCCCCGGGTACCGGCCACGCCGACCTGCGCTCNNACCCGCCACGGGGCCGCGATCGTCTTTGTCGGAGCGGCGGAGGACGAGGCCGCGGCGACGACGGCGGCGACCGACATCGCCGCCCCTCACGCCGACTTCACCGGCCAGCTCGATGTGCTGGGGACCGCCGCGCTCCTCCAGCGCTGCGACCTCGTCATCTGCGGCGACTCGCCGCTCCTCCACCTCGCCGCCGCCGTGGGGACGCCGACCATCGGCCTCTTCGGCCCGACCGACGGGCGGCGGCGGGGCGCATACGGCGCCGAGCATCGGGTGGTCCAGGCGCTGCCGCAGCACCGCGGACACCATCTGATGTCCGGGCCCGACGGGATGATGGAGCAGATCCGGGTGGAGGACGTGCTGGCGGCGATCGAGACGGCGCTCTGACCAGCTCCCGGTAAGAACGAGGGCGCTCCTGACCGAGGCGCCGCTCGTGCTGGGCCTACCGGATGTACATGAAAGAGCGGCGGAGCACGTCCAGGTTCTCGACGGCCGCCTGGGTGCCCCGGATGACGCAGGTCGGCGCGTCGGGGGCGACCCGGACCGTGATGCCGGTCTGGATGCCGAGGTAGCGGTCCAATCCCTCCAGCCGGGCGCCGCCCCCGCAGAGGGCTATCCCCTCCTCGAGGATGCCGCGGCGGAGCGGGATCGGCGTCTCGTCGATCACCTCCTCGACCGCGCGGCCGATCTGGCGCGCGTGGGCGTCCACCAGGTCGGCGATCTCGGTGGAGGCGATGCTGAGGGTGACCTCCCCCTCCCCCACCCCGGCCCGGACCGGCATCCGGCGCTCCTCGTGGGGGCCGACGCACGCCAGGGAGGCCACGATGTCCTCGGCCGCGGCGGGGTCGATGACGGCGCCATGGGTCTCCTCGAGGCGCCGGGCCACCGCGTCTCGCAGGGCGTTCCCGGCGGTCGTCAGGGTGCGCCCGGCGATGGTCCCCTCGGAGGCCAGGCTGGCCACGTCGACGGTGGCAGCGCCGATGTCGGCGATCAGGTAGCCACGGCTCCCGCTCGGCGCGTGCCCCGCACCCATGGCGGCGGCGATCGGCGAGTCGATGAGGTACGCCGTCCGGGTGCCGATCCGCGCGCAGATGTCGAGGATGGCGAGGCGGTCGTCGCCTCCCATCGACGGGCAGATGGCCATGACCACGTCCGGGCGGAAGATGCGTTGCCTCCCGGCTGCCCGGTTGACGAGCTGGTGGAGGAGAGCACCGACGGCTTCCAGGTCGGTGATCGCCCCCGCGCCCACGGGCCGGATCAGCTCCATCTCCGGGTCGCCGGCCAGCTCGGCGGCGGCCATCCCGGCGGCGGCATAGCCACGGCGCCGGTGCCGCACAACCACCGACGGTTCAGTGATGGTCAGCCCCTCCCCGCGCACCACCGCCCGCACGCTGCCGGCGCCCAGATCGATCCCCAGCCTCTTGCCGAGCATCCGCAGCGGTCCTCCGATCAATCTCCGATGACGCCCGAGAGGTCGCGGGCCGACGACTCGCCCGGCCCCGGACGGACCCGTTCGAGGGTCACTCCCAGGGACCGCAGCTTGGTCTCCAGGCTGTCGTAGCCGCGGTCCAGGTGAAAGACGTTCTCCAACTCTGTCGTGCCCTCGGCGCAGAGTGCGGCGATCACGAGCGCTGCTCCACTCCGGATGTCGGGGATCGAGACGGTGGTGCCGTGCAACGCGGTCGGGCCGGTGATGATGGCGCTCCGCCCCTCGACGGCGATCCGGGCACCCATCTTGGCCAGCTCCGCGACGTGGCGAAAGCGGTTCTCGTAGAGGGCCTCGCTGATGATGCTGATCCCCGCGGCCTGGGTCATCAGGGCCCCGAACTGCGGCTGAAGGTCGGTGGCGAAACCGGGGTGGGGCCAGGTGGTGACATCGACAGCGCGAAGCCTGCCGCCGGTCACCCGCACGTGGTTGCCTCCCTCGACAACGGTGCAGCCCGCGGCCTGCAGCTTGTTGCTGAGAGAACGCAGATCGCTGGGACGCATCCCGTGGACGGCGACGTCGCCGCCGGTCGCCGCCGCCGCGGTCATGTAGGTCCCGGCCTCGATGTAGTCGGTGGTCACCCTGTGGTGAGTGCCGTGCAGCAGGCTGCTCTGGCCCTCGACGACGATCAGCTCGCTGCCGGCACCGCTGATCCGCGCTCCCATCCCGACCAGGCAGCGGGCGAGGTCGTAAACGTGGGGCTCGCGGGCGGCGTTGCTGATCACGGTGATGCCGTCGGCGAGCACCGCAGCCATCATCAGGTTCTCGGTACCGGTGACCGTCGGCATGTCGAGGTAGATGTGGGCGCCCCGGAGCCGCTTTGCCCGAGCCACGAAGCTGGTGGCGGTCTCGGCGACCTCCGCCCCCATCAACCGCAGCCCCTCCAGGTGCTGCTCGACCCGGCGCATCCCGATGTCGTCCCCGCCCGGCTTGGCAATCTCTGCCTCACCGGTCCGTCCGACCAGCGCTCCGAGGAGGAGGAACGAGCCTCGCATGCGCCGGGTGAGCTCGGCGCCCACCGCAGCCGCCTCGACCCGCCCGGCGTCGAGCCGCCAGCGACCGTCGCCGATCTTCTCGACGGCGACCCCCAAGTGGCCGAGCATGGCCGCCATGGTCCCAATGTCCTCGATGTCCGGGACATTGGTCAGCTCGAGCGGCTCGTCGGTGAGGAGGGCCGCGGCCATGACCGGAAGGGCCGCGTTCTTGCTGCCGGAGATCGCGACCTCCCCGGTGAGCCGGCCACCGCCGGCGATGCGGAGCAGGTCCATTCCGCCTACGGTACATGACCGCGGGGCGGGAGAATCGGGCCCCCCGCAGGCCGCTCCGAACGCGTCATTCTGTTCGGAAGTCACCGCTCGGGCCGGATGGGGGAGAATTCGCCCGCAGCCCCTTCCCGGAGGACAACATGGCAACGGNNCCCCCCTGAGCAACGTAGAAGAGATTCTCGGCGAGGACGCGCAGGACCTGCTGCAGCACCGCTGCCAGACGGTGAGCAGCGACCAGCTCCACCTGCCCGGACCTGACTTCGTCGACCGGGTCTGGTCGATCAGCGACCGCAACCCGCGCGTCCTCCGCAGCCTCCAGACGATCTTCGAGCACGGCCGCCTGAGCGGCACGGGCTACGTCTCGATCCTCCCCGTGGACCAGGGCATCGAGCACTCCGCGGGCGCTTCGTTCGCCCCCAACCCCATCTACTTCGACGGCGAGAAGATCGTCGAGCTGGCCGTCGAGGGCGGCTGCAACGCGGTGGCCTCCACCTTCGGCGTGCTGGGTTCGGTGTCGCGGAAGTGGGCGCACAAGATCCCCTTCATCGTCAAGCTCAACCACAACGAGCTGCTGACCTACCCCAACAAGTTCGACCAGGTGATGTACGGCACGGTCCAGCAGGCCTGGGACCTGGGGGCGGTCGCGGTCGGCGCCACCATCTACTTCGGCTCCGAGGAGTCGACCCGGCAGCTCCAGGAGGTCGCGGTGGCCTTCGTCGAGGCTCATGAGCTGGGCATGGCCACCGTCCTCTGGTGCTACCTGCGCAACTCCGCCTTCAGCCGGGACGGCGTCGACTACGGGGTCGCCGCGGACCTGACCGGGCAGGCCAACCACCTCGGCGTCACCATCCAGGCCGACATCATCAAGCAGAAGCTGCCGGAGACCAACGGCGGCTACACCGCCCTCAAGTACGGAAAGACCAGCAAGCTCGTCTATGAGAAGCTGACCACCCCTCACCCCATCGACCTCACCCGCTACCAGGTGGTCAACTGCTACATGGGCAGGTCCGGGCTGATCAACTCCGGCGGCGCCTCATCGGGAGCGGGCGACCTCAAGGAGGCGGTCCGCACCGCCGTCATCAACAAGCGGGCCGGCGGTACCGGGCTCATCAGCGGCCGCAAGGCCTTCCAGCGCCCGATGGCCGAGGGCGTCGGCCTGCTCAACGCCATCCAGGACGTCTACTTGAACAAGGCGGTCACGGTCGCCTGACAGGTAGCCCCCATTTCCGCCCAGCTCCGCGTCGGCTCCATGCTGCGAAGACGCCGGCCCGTGGGGCCGCCGCCGGTCACGCACGTCAGTGCACTCCCTCCCTGCAGGCTGCGAGGTCGCCGGCCCGTGGGGCCGCCGTTCCTTGATCTGAGCGGCCTGGGGGCTACCTGACCCAGCATGTGTAACCCGGTGGACAGGCGGGGTACCGTAACCTAGAGACGACCGATCTCCCCATCTGGAGCCTGAGATCCCACATGTTCAACATGAATGGCGGCACGGGCGGCGGTTCCAACCGCAGCCTCTACAACCCCTTCTCCTCCCGTCAGGGCTACGGAGAGACCCACGGCTGGGCAAACCCGACCATGCAGGGGGCGATCAGCCTGCCCGAGAAGGTGATGGGGCTGACCTGCCTGCTGGTGCTCTGCGCCCTCGGCGGCATCCTCCTTGGAGGCGCCGGGCTCAACACCATCTACTCGGGCGGCAGCTTCCTCTGGTTCATCGCCATGATCGTCCTGGTGATGGCCACCCAGGCGCTGGCCGCACGCCCCGGGATCGGCATGGTCTTCTTCCTCGCCTTCGGGGTCGTCACCGGGATCGCCGTCTCACCGCTGCTCAACCTCATTGCGCTGAACGGCGAGCAGTACATCGTCTACGAGGCCGTGGCGGCCACCGCGGTCACCACCGGCGGGATCACCCTCTACGCGCGGACCACGAGCCGCGACTTCAGCCGGATCGGGGGATGGCTCTTCGCCGCCCTGATCGGGGTGGTGGTGGCGATGGTGATCGGCATCTTCGTCCAGTCGACGGCCTTCCAGATCTTCATCTCGGCCGCCGCGTGCGTCGTCTTCTCGCTCTTCCTGCTCTACGACATCCAGCGGGTGACAACCACCGGCAACGCCCCGGGGAACGCGATCCGGATGGCGCTCAAGATCTACCTGGACGTCTTCAACCTCTTCCTCAACCTGCTGATGATCCTGATGATGACGCAGGGTGGAGGCAGCTCCCGCCGGTGACGGCGTCCCGGCCGCCCGTGGCTGCGTCGGCTCGTGCGCCAGCTCGGTCACGCACGTCAGTGCGCTCCCTCGCTTTGCTCCTCGCCTCCTTGCCCTGAACGACCGGGACGCCGTCACAGCTGCCACCCGGGACCTTGTGCCTTCCGAGTTGATGGCCGCCGCCTATAGGTTTCAGCAACCCGGGTCAATCAGGATGGGGGGATGAAAGCATCCACCCAGGAGCGTGCCCTCCCGACCGCAGCACGTCCCATCAGCGACGTCGCCGCAGAGGTGGGGATCGGGCCGGAGCTACTCGAACCGTACGGACAGGGCGTGGCCAAGATCCGCCTGGAAGCGCTCGATGCGCTGCCCGCAGACCGGACAGCGCGCTACGTGGTGGTCTCGGCGATCACCCCCACTCCCCTCGGCGAGGGCAAGACGGTGACCACCATCGGCCTGGGCGACGCCCTGCGCCGGATCGGCCGGCGTGCCGTGATCTCCCTCCGGCAGGGCTCGATGGGCCCGACCTTCGGTATAAAGGGTGGCGCGGCGGGCGGTGGCCGGAGCACGCTGATCCCCTTCGACAAGGTCGCCCTCCACCTGACCGGTGACATGCACGCGGTGACCGCGGCGCACAACCTGCTCGCCGCCATGGTCGACAACCATCTCTACCAGGGCAACGCGCTGAACCTCGAGCCCGGCAGCATCTCCTGGCGGCGGGTGCTCGACGTCAACGACCGGGCGCTGCGCAACGTGGTCATCGGTCTCGGCGCCCCGCAGGACGGCGTGCCGCGCCAGAGCGGCTTCGACATCACGGCGGCCTCCGAGGTGATGGCCGTGCTCGCGCTGTCCACATCGCTGCGCGACCTGCGGAGCCGGCTCGGCCGCATTATCGTCGGCCACGCGCGGGATGGGAAGCCGGTCACCGCCGACGACCTGCACGCCGCCGGCGCGATGACGGTGCTGATGCTCGAGGCGATCAAACCCAACCTGGTGCAGACGCTGGAGGGCACCCCGACCATCGTTCACGCCGGGCCCTTCGGCAACATCGCTCACGGCAACTCGTCGGTGATCGGCGACCTCATCGGCAGCCGGGCCGGCGACTACCTGGTCACCGAGGCCGGCTTCGGCGCCGACATGGGTGCCGAGCGCTTCTTCGACATCAAGTGCCGGGTGAGCGGGCTGCGCCCCGACGCCGCCGTCGTGGTCGCCACCGTGCGCGCCCTCAAGGCGCATTCCGGGAAGCACCGCATCGTGGCCGGCCGCGC
>PLXL01000266.1 GCA_003153215.1 Candidatus Dormiibacterota bacterium | reverse complement strand
CCCTCGCGCAGCTGGCGGGCCAGCGCCACCGGCAGGCGGGGGGCGGCCGCGCCGACGGCGATCACGTCGAATGGGGCTCGGTCGGGAAGGCCGATGCTGCCGTCGGCGGCCACGACCTCCACGTCCACGCCGAGCCGCTCGAGCCGCTGGGCGGCCTGGTTGGCCAGCTCCGGTATCCGCTCCACGCTGATCACCCGGGCGCCGCACGCGACCATCACCGCCGCCTGGTAGCCGCTGCCGGTGCCGATGTCCAGGGCGATCTCGCCCGCCCGCAGCTGGAGGGCCTCGAGGATGATCGCCACCATCAGTGGCTGGGAGATGGTCTGCCCGGAACCGATGGGGAGGGCCCGGTCCGCGTAGGCCTCCTCGCGGTCGCCCGGCAGGACGTACTCCTCTCTCGGGACCACCGCCATCGCGGCGAGCACGACCTCGTCCCGGACCCCGCCGGCGCGGAGCCGCTCGATCATCTCCGCGGCCGTGTGCACACCCCTCGTGGTACCACTCGGATGTGACCGGCTGCCACTCGGCGCATCCGAGGACGGGCCGCCACGCTACTCGGGTCGGTAGTCCCGCTGTCCCGTTCCGGGGTCGAACCAGACCCGCATCCGCCGCCCCGTCTCCGGGTCGATGAAGATTTCCGCGGTCGCTTGCGCCCCGCTGACACCCGGGCCGCGGCCGCCCGCGCCGCCGCCCCGATACCGCTCCCAGCCGACCAACGCTCCGACGACGATCAGGACCACGACGGCGGCGATCACCAGAAGCTCGACCATCGGGATGACGGTGGTCATGCCAGCCGATTCCTCAGCGCCGCGCGATCACCCAGCGCCTGCTCCCGTCACCGGCTCGACCACCTGCGCCGTGCCGTAGGCGACGATCTCGCTCATGGTGTTGCCGATCTCGGAGGAGTCGAACCGCATCATGGTCACCGCGTTGGCGCCCATGGCGGTGGCGTTCTGCACCATGCGGTCGACCGCCTGGCGGCGGGCGTCCTCCAGCAGCTTGACGTAGGAGCCGACCTCCCCGCCCACGATGCTGCGGAAGCCGGCGGCGATGTTGCCGCCGAGGCCGCGGGTGCGGACGGTCAGCCCGAAGACCTGCCCGAGTGTCTGGGTGACCCGGGTGCCGGGGATGTTCTCGGTGGTGGTGACGATCATGGCGGGCAGCATAGCCCTCCCGCGTCACTCTCGCCGGTCCGCCGGGAGGCTCAGCGAGGCGTCAGATCGAGGTCCGGCGGCGCACTCTCGGGCAGCTTCCAGACGATGAAACCCTTCTCCCAGCGTCGGTGGAATTCGTTGGTCGCGTCCACCGCCTCGTTCACCCGGCGCTCGAACGTCTCGAGGTCCTCGGCCGCCACGGCGGCGAGGAGCGGCTCCACCTCCTCGTGGAGGAACTCGGCGATGTCGTCCGCGTACTTGGGCCGGGTGATCGTGCCCAGGCGAAAGAGCTTGCTCATCTCGGAGAGCTGCCAGCGGGCGAGCCGCCAGTGGCCCGCCCGGGCGGAGTAGACGGCGCGCCAGAGGCGGTTGGCGATCTCCGGCATCAGCCGGGCCAGCCCGGGTTGGAGGCGGGTCAGCTCCTCGGGGCTCAGCCGTTCGGGATTGGCGGGCTTGCCCGCGCTCTCGGCCATCGTCGGGCGAGTCTATCCGGTGGGCTGACCCCGGACGGTTCCGGAGGGCCCGGCCGGCCCACGCCGGGTGGCTCCGATGTCCATCGCACGCGCTTCCCTCACCGGGCCGCGCACCCCGTCCTCACCCGCCGGGAACCCCAGGGAGGGTTCGCGCGTAGCGGACGGTATGGAAGAGTTTCGGAGCCGCGCTGGCCGCTTGCGCAGGGGGGCGGGTGCCCTGCTGATCTCACTGGCCGTGGTCGCCGCCGTGACGGCCGGCTACTTCGGCCTTCGCCACGACGCCGCCTCCGGCGACGGGGGCGGTCCCGCGGCTCGTGCTGGCGCGGCCGTGGCCTACGATCCCGCCACGGACGACGTGGTCATGTTCGGCGGCACGAGCGCTGCCGGGCAGCCGCTCGCCGACACCTGGCTCTGGGACGGCTCAGTCTGGTCTGAGGCCGCGCCGGCAGACAGCCCACCTGCTCGGTATGGCGCTGAGATGGCCTGGGATCCGCAGAGCCAGCGGGTGGTCCTGCTGGGCGGGAGCGGCGGGAGTGGTTGCTCGATCGGGAGCGGATCGTCCGGCACCGTGAGCACCACCGGAGGCTGCACCCAGCTCCAGGACGCCTGGGCCTGGGATGGCAGCGATTGGTCCCAGATCGCGCTCGGCCGCGGCACCGGCCAGCTGGGTGACCACACCCTGGCGGGGGCCTCTCTGGCCACCGACCCGGACAGCGGGAAGCTCATCCTCGTCACCGCCGATTTGCCGGCCTCCAGCCCCGTCCCGCTCCCCGCCATCTACAACTCCGGTGGGGCCTCCGCCGCGGCCCCACCTGTGTCGAGCGCCTCCGCCGTTAGCGGCAGCGGCAGCGCCTCAGGCTCGACCGGAAGCGGCGCGGGCGTCTGCATCGGCGTTGGAGGTGGGCCCTGCGGCTCACCGGTCGCGCTTCCCTCGGCCACCGCCGGAACCTCCCCGGCTCAGACCGCCTGCCCGCTCGACGGCAGTTGCGTGTTNNGGCACCGCGATGATCGCCTGCCCGATCTGCCCGGTCGCGGCGAGCCCCGAGCCAGGCGTTGCCACCCCGGCGATCGCATCGGTCTGCGGGATCTGTCCCGGGATCCCGGCGATGGGTAGTCCCTCGACAGGCACGGAGATGATCTGCTCGAATTGCCCCCTGGAGACCTCCTGCCCGGTTCTGGCCGCCACGCTCACCTGGGTCTTCGACGGCACCACCTTCCAGCTCGCCGACTCCTCCGCCACCGACTCGCCGGCGTCGGGCGGTGACCTGGCCTGGTTCCCCGGTCCGGGGCTCCTGGTGGACCGGGGTGCCGACCTGGACGCCGAGATGGGGGGCGTTGCCGACGCCTGCCCTTACGGTGATCCGTGCCCGCTGATTCCCACAGCCGAGGACTGGCAGTGGACCGGGACCGGCTGGACGGCCGTACAGGACCTCCAGGCCAGCGCCGCGGCCCCCTTCTTCGAGGTGCCGCCGGTCTCCGACGCCGCGGCGGGAGACGTGGTCGGCGTCGACGCCACCGGCGCCACGTGGGTCTCGACCAACCCCGCGAGCGGCTGGGTGACGGCGTTGTCGGGCAACTCCCCGGCGCCGCGCTCCGGTTTCGCCCTGGCCGATGACGGCGCCACCGGCCAGGTAGTGCTCTTCGGCGGAGAGCTCCTCGGGTCGACGTCAGCCGCGGGCGAGGTGGTGGGTGACACCTGGACCTGGGACGGAACCACGTGGACGCTCCAGGGGGGCAGCGCACCCACGCCAACGCCGTCGGCCACGCCCATGCCGACCACGTCGGGTGTCCCGTCCCTGTCGCCGATGCCATCCGCCTCGGCTGTCGCGGGCAGCCCGCCGCCGTCCTCGACACCTCTGGCGTCCGCCTCGGCCTCGGCCACGGCGACCGCCACGGCCGGCGCCCTTCCAACAATCGCTCCGACCACCGGCTGAGCCGGGCGTCTCCCCACCGGGCCGCCTTCGGCGGTGGGCACGTCCCCGCCGCCGCACACCCCCCGCTCCCGGTGTGATTGGATCGCGGGGTG
>PLXL01000072.1 GCA_003153215.1 Candidatus Dormiibacterota bacterium | reverse complement strand
AGCTAGCCGGCGTGCGTGGTCTGCGGCGACACCGGCTCGTGCGGTGCCCCGAGGCCGGAGGCGGCCCCTACCGCCGGCCCTTGGGAACCCGGAGGCGATCGGCCCAGACGGCCTCCACCCGGACCAGGCGCCGGACCTCCAGCCTCCCCTCGGCCTGGAGCTGGCGGATCGCCTTCTTGTCCTGCTTGCCCACCGAGGTCTTGGGGATGGCGGCGACCACCGCCCAGGACTCGGGGAGCCAGAATGAGGGCACCTTCCCGGTCAGGAACTGTCGCAGATCCTCGGGATCGGCGGAGTGGCCGGGCCGGAGGGCGAACACGGCCAGGGGCCGCTCCCCCCAACGCTCATCGGGGATGCCCACCACGGCTGCGTCCAGCACGGCGGGGTGCGCCAGCAGCTCGTTCTCCAGCTCCATCGAGCTGATCCACTCGCCGCCCGACTTGATGATGTCCTTGGTCCGGTCGGTGATCTGGACGTAGCCGAGCTCGTCCACGGTCCCGACGTCGCCGGTGCGCAGCCAGCCGTCGCGGAACCGCTCGCGCCCCGCTCCCCCGAGGTAGGAGCTCGCGATCCACGGCCCGCGGACCTCGACCTCCCCCACCGTCTTGCCATCCCACGGGAGCGGTGTCCCGTTGTCCCCGGTGATGCGCAGCGCGACGCCCGCCACCGGGCGCCCCGTCTTTGACCGGTAGTGCCAGTAGGAGGAGTCGCCCTCGACCACCCCCCTCGGCGGGAAGGAGACCATCCCGAGCGGCGACGTCTCAGTCATCCCCCACGCCTGGATGAGTGGGAACCACGGCTGGAACGCCTGCATCAGGGTGGTCGGCACGGCCGCGCCACCGCAGATCCCCAGTCGGACAAAGTCGAGCTCCGCCTCGGCCGCGTGGGCCGCCATCAGCAACCCCTGGAAGATGGTCGGCACGCCGACGACGACGTTGGGCCGCTCGGCCACCACGAAGGAGAGGAGCGGCTGCGGCTGCAGGAATCGCTCCGGGAGGAGCAGGTCGGCGCCGCACATGAAGGCGGCGTAGGGCTTCCCCCAGCCGTTGACGTGGAACATCGGGACCATCAGACCGACCCGATCGTTCTCGTTGAGGGCGAAGTTGGCGACGGTCGCCAGGGAGTGCAGCCAGATGGAGCGATGGCTGTAGACGACGCCCCGGGGGTCGCCGGTCGTGCCGGTCGTGTGGCACATCGCGGCAGGCTGTCTCTCGTCCAGCACCGGCCAGTCCCGGAGCGGTGCCGAACCCTTGATCAGCTCGTTGTAGTCGAAGATCACACCCAGTCCGGAGGTGTCGGCACGCCCCACCACCACCACCGTCTCGACGGTGGTCAGCTGCGACCGGATCGCGGCAAGGAGGGGCGCCAGCCCGGCGTCGACGATCACCACCCGGTCGCCGCCGCTGTTGATGACGTAGGCGAGCTGCGCCGGCGAGAGCCGCACGTTGAGGGTGTGCAGCACCGCCCCGAGGAGCGGCACCGCGAAGTAGGCCTCCAGATGCTCCTGGTGGTTCCAGCAGAAGGTGCCCACCCGATCGCCCGGTTTGATCCCCAGATAGCGGAGCCCGGCGGCCAGGCGCGTCACCCGCTCGGTGACCTCGGCGAAGTCGGCGCGGCGCGAGGTGTCCCCGTCGAAGGTCACCACCTGACTGCCCCGGAAAAGGCTCTGGCCGCGCCGGAAGATGTCGGCGATGGTGAGCGGCACCTCCTGCATGGTGCTCTGGAGCGGGCGAGCCATGGGCGGCCTCCTCGGCCTGGCAGGGTTGGATGCGACCTACCAATCATCCTCCAGGCCCGAAACCTCCGTGGACGTGTCCGGTCAGGATCGGGTCAGGATCCGGTCACGAGACGGCCCCGACGGCGTGCGGCACCCCGTGCTAGATTGCTGGGCGATGGCTGGAGCCCGGCCCACGCTCCTCTTTGCGCATGGCATGTACATGAACGGCAGGAGCTGGGCACCCTGGGTCGAGCTGGCCCGGGCGGCGGGCTTCGAGCCTCTCGTCCCCTCCTGGCCCTATCACGACGGAGAGCCCGCAGAGCTCCGCTGCCACATCGATCCGCAACTCGGCAGGCTCACCTTCGGCCAGGTCGTCCGGCACTACATCGACGTCATCGGCACCCTCGCCGAGCCGCCGCTCGTCATCGGTCACTCGGTGGGTGGCCTGGTGGTCCAGAGGCTGCTGAACGGCGGGCTGGTCAAGGCCGGCGTGTTCATCAGCTCGGCGCCGCCACGCGGCTTTGTCTCTCTCGACCCGCACTTCTTCCGGGCCAATCTCCCGCACGTCAACCCCTCGCCGGCAACCGGCCGGTGATCATGACGCCGAAGCGTTTCCACTACACGTTCGGGAACACGATGAGCCGCGAGGCGAGCGACCGGGCCTTCGAGCAGTACGTGGTGCCGGAGAGTCGCAACGTCCCGCGGAGCACGCTCACCCGGAGCGGCAAGATCGACTTCCGGCGCGATCACGGACCGCTCCTCTTCATCGTCGGGGACGCCGACCACCTCTGCCCCCTCCGCACCGTGGTCCGCAACGCGATGGCTCACCGGCGGTCGCCCAGCCCGGTCCGACTGAGGGCCTTCACCGGCCGCTCCCACCTGATCTGCAACCAGGAGGGCTGGGAGGAGGTCGCCGACGCCGCCTTTGCCTTCCTCCGCACCTCGATCAGCTAGATGTGATCCCCCACGACGTTGGTTACACCAAGGAGCCCCTGACCGGACGAACGCGGGCGCACGGGCCCCGGCGCCGGGCTGCTACCTTCGCGGGCATGCCGCTCCAGCCCCCGACCTTGGCCGACGTCCTGGCCGCCCGTACCCGGATCCGCGACCACCTGCCGCGTTCTGCGCTCCGCTCCTACCCGGCTCTCGACCGGATGGTCGGCACCCAGGTCTGGGTCAAGCACGAGAACCTCCTCCCCACCGGCGCCTTCAAGGTCCGGGGCGGGATCAACCTGACCAGCCGGCTCGACGCGGAAACCCGGCGGCGGGGCGTGATCACCGCCTCGACGGGCAACCACGGCCAATCGGTCGCGTACGGGGCGCACCTCTTCGGCATCGCAGCCACCGTCTGCGTGCCCGAGCACGCCAACCCGGTGAAGGTCGAGGCGATGCGCGACCTCGGCGCCGAGGTGATCTGCATCGGCCGGGCCTTCGAGGAGGCGCGCGCGCACTGCGAGGCGCTCGCCGAGGAGCGCGGCCTGCGCTACATCCACGCCGGCAATGAGCCGGACCTGATCGCCGGCGTCGCGACCTCCACGCTGGAGCTGCTCGAGGACCAGCCCGACATCGACGTCATCCTGGTCCCGATAGGTGGCGGGACGGGAGCCTCCGGAGCGTGCATCGTGGCCCGGGCGGTCCGGCCCTCGATCGAGGTGATCGGCGTGCAGTCGGCCCAGTCACCGGCCGCGCACGACTCGTGGCGGGCCCGGGAGATGGTGGCGCGACCAAACACCACGACCGCCGAGGGCGTCGCCACCGGCACGGCCTTCGAGCTGCCCCAGCGGATCATGCGCGAGCTGCTCACCGACTTTGTCGTGATCGAGGATCGAGAGCTGCTCCGAGCCACCCGGCTGATGATCGAGAAGACCAGGACCCTGGTGGAGCCGGCCGGAGCCGCCCCCCTGGCCGCCGCTCTGGACCCCGCCCTGGCGCCGCGGCTCCGCGGTCGCCGGGTGGCGCTGATCTGCTCGGGGGCCAACATCAGCCCGGCGCAGCTGGCGGAGGCCATGGCTCTCCCCGGCCCGGCGAGGGGTGATGCCTGAGCCCGTCGTCGTCGCCTGTGGCCGCTCCCCCATCGGCCGGGCGTTCAAGGGATCGCTCGTGGACTGGCGGCCCGACGACCTCGCGGCATTCGTGGTCGAGAGGGTCCTCGACCGCATCCCCGCGCTCGACCGGGATGCCATCGACGACCTGATCTGCGGGTGCGGTCTGCCCGGAGGCGAGCAGGGATTCAATCTCGGACGGATCGTCTCCATCCTGTCCAGGCTCAATGTGCCCGGGACCACCGTCACCCGCTACTGCGCCTCCTCTCTGCAGTCCACCCGGATGGCGGCGCATGCGATCCGCGCCGGTGAGGGCGACGTCTTCCTCTCGGTGGGCGTGGAGTCCACGACCAGGTATCAGTACGGCACCAGCGACATCCCCTCGTGCCGGAACCCGAGGCTGGAGCCAGGCAGCACGGATCGCTACCCCGACATCTACATCCAGATGGGTGACACCGCCGAGATCGTGGCCGAGCGCGAGCGGGTCTCGCGCGAGGAGATGGACCGCTTCGGGCTGCGCTCCCAGGAGCGCGCGGTGGCGGCCCAGGACGCAGGATTCTTTGAGCGCGAGATCGTGCCCGTGCCGCTGCAGGACGGGCGAGTGATGAGCGCGGACGACGGCCCGCGCCGCAACACCTCGCTGGAGAAGCTGGCGGCCCTCGAACCCGCCTTCCGGGAGGGTGGCAGCGTCACCGCCGGCAACTCGTGCCCGCTCAACGACGGAGCGGCGGCCGTGGTCGTGATGAGCGACACCCGGGCACGAGCGCTCGGCATCCAGCCCCTCGCACGGATCGTCTCCACCGGCCTCTCGGCGCTGGAACCGGAGCGGATGGGACTGGGGCCGATCGAGGCATCGCAGCAGGCCCTGACCCGGGCCGGCATGACCATCGGCGATATAGACCTGGTGGAGATCAACGAGGCGTTTGCCGCCCAGGTCATCCCCTCTGCGCGCGGTCTCGGGATCGATCCCTCCGACGACCGGCTCAACCCCCACGGAGGCTCCATCGCCCTCGGCCACCCCTTCGGCATGACCGGGGCGCGGATCCTCTGCACCCTGCTGAACGGTCTGCAGACGACCGGCGGGCAGGTCGGGCTGGAGACCATGTGCGTGGGTGGTGGGATGGGGATGGCGATGATTCTGGAGCGCTTGGCGTGAGCGGACGCATCCAGGGGCGTCGCACGAATTGAAGGTAACCGGCGGGCCGACCGGCGGCGTTAACCTAGGGAAGCAGGTCGCGCCAGGGAGTGCGGCGCACTCGATGAGGGCAGACGCCATTTGGGACCAGGACGTCGTACGGTGATAGGAGTGACGCGTTCAGCGGTGAGGCATGGTGCCTGGGCGGTCGCCCTCGGAGTGGTCGCCGTCGCACTGACCGGGTGCAGCCTCGCCCCGGCGGCCTCAGCGAGCCCGACCTCGAGCCCGCGGCCCGGCTCCACCTCCGGGAGCCAGCTGGAGGCTGACGGCCCGCCGTCTGTGACCGTGACGCCGGCAGATGGGACGACCGGGGTCGGCCTCGACGCCGCCCTCATGGTGTACGCGGTCAACGCCACCGTGCGCTCCGTCACCGTCGAGAACAACGGCACTCCCGAAACCCTCCCCTGGGTGTGGGCGGATGGCGGCGCGGAGTGGACGTATGCGGGCGGGCTCGACCCCGACGCCACCTACACGGTGACCGCCACGGCGGTCAATAGCGGCGCTGGCGAGACCGTGGCGACCTCCAGCTTCCAGACCATCACCAACGCCAAGCGGCTGCTCACCACGGTCCTCTCCCTGAGCAACGGCGAGACCGTCGGAATCGGGATGCCCATCGAGCTCGAGTTCAACACTCCGATCCCCACCTCCGCCCAGCAGGCGATCGTCGATCACATCGCGGTGGTCAGCGACCCGCCCCAGCCGGGGGGCTGGTACTGGTTCGACGACGAGGACGTCCACTACCGGCCCGAGAACTTCTGGCAGAGCGGGACCACGGTCACGGTCGACGCGGACCTCAACGGGGTGGACGCCGGCAACGGCTACTGGGGGCTCGGAAACTGGAGCACGAGCTTCAGCATCGGGACCGCGCACCTCACCGTCGAC
>PLXL01000293.1 GCA_003153215.1 Candidatus Dormiibacterota bacterium | reverse complement strand
TCGAAGCGCATACCCTCGACGAGGTCCATCTCCATGCCGAAGGTCTGCGACTCTTGGACGGTGATGACGCCGTCCTTGCCCACCTTCTCCATGGCGTTGGCGACGGTCTCGCCGACCGCCGGGTCGGCCGCGGAGATCGACGCCACCTGGGCGATCTTCTCGCGCTCGGTGACCGGGATCGACTGGGCCTTGATGGCCTCGACCACGGCGGCGACACCCTTGTCGATGCCTCGCTTCAGCAGGATCGGGTTGGCGCCGGTGCCGACCTGGCGAAGACCGGCCTCGATGAGCGCCTGGGCGAGCACCGTCGCGGTGGTGGTGCCGTCGCCGGCGATGTCGTTGGTCTTGGAGGCGACCTCCTTGACCAGCTGGGCGCCCATGTTCTCAAAGGGCTGCTCGAGCTCGATCTCCTTGGCGATCGTCACGCCGTCGTTGGTGATCGTCGGCGAGCCGAACTTCTTGTCGAGGACGACGTTGCGGCCCTTGGGGCCGAGGGTGATCCTCACCGCGTTGGCGACGGCATCGACGCCACGCTTGAGAGACGCGCGCGCGTCCACGTCATAGATGATTTGTTTAGCCATGAACCTCCTCCACCGCCTGCCCGGTGGGCAGGGCTCCTGGAACGGTCGGGATGAAGCGTCAGCGGCCATCTTAGCACTCGGGGTGGGCGAGTGCTAGCGGCCCGGGTCGTCGAGTGCCAGCGCACCCCGGGCGGTCGCGCCGATGGCGGGGCCGACCGGGCGGGGTCCGCCGCTCGGGGCCGTGGGCTGGCGGGACGGCGTGTTCAGCCGGTCGGGCCAGGAGGGTGCGAGGGGCTCGCCTCGATCGGGCCAGCCGGGCTCGGCTTCGACCCTTCAGGCTCCGGCGGGAGCACGGGCGAGTGGCGACGGCGGCGGCGGCTCACCCGGTAGATGACCATCACGCAGAGGCCGGTCACGGCGGAGATCGCCGCCCCCAGCCCGAAGGCGACCACCCCCACCGCGAACGCCGAGGAGAGGATCGCGCATCCTGAGCAGTCGAGCTTGTCCGTGACCACCTGGCTTGCCGGAGCCGTGAAGTAGCCGTTCGTCTCGCGGGCGCCGAACGCGACGAGCCCCCAGGCGCAACCGGAAGGGACTGCTGGGCTCAACGCCCGGCGCGGGAGCTCGGGAGGCCTGGTCCCCGAAGCGAGCGAATATGATCGCCACATGCCGGCCAAGCGCCCGCTGATCCGCCGCACCGTGGCGCTGGCCGCCGTCGGGGGTGCCGTCGCGCTCTCTGTGAAGGCCCTCTCCCGTCCCCGACCGGGGGCNNGTCATCGCGGCCGAGATGGTCCCACTCATCGCCGAGGTGTGCGGCGCGCCACCGGCCGCCATCCCCCACGTCACCGTCCTGGACCGCCACGGCCTGATCGATGCCAACCTGGAGATTGTCCGACGCCTGCTGGAGCCGGCCGAGGAGATGCGCGGATCGATCCCGGAGACCACCCTCACCGCACTGGGCAGGAGGCTGACCAGCCGTTACATCGGTGAGGTGCTCGGCTTCATGTCGCAGCGAGTGCTGGGCCAGTACGACCCGGTGCTGATGCTCCCGGCTCCGGCGTTCGCCCCGAAGTCCGAGCGTGCCGCCGATGAAGCGGACCGGCCGCCGGCCGCCCTCTACCTGGTCGAGCCCAACGTCGAGGCGCTCCAGCGTGGGCAGGACGCCCCGGCGGAGCCGCTGCGGCGCTGGCTCATCCTCCACGAGGCGACCCACGCCTGGCAGTTCGAGGCCCACCCCTGGCTCGGCCCGCACCTCGGCAGCCTGATGAACGACCTGGTCGCGTCGGGGCTGGGCGAAGGCACCGGAGATCCCGAGCCCCGCAGCCTCACCTCCGATGCGCTTCGCCGGATGGGCGTCAGCGTCGCCGGCCAGCTCCGCGGGATCGGCCGTCTCCAGGCGATCATGAGCGTGCTGGAGGGCTACAGCAATCTGGTGATGCACCGGGTCGGACGGGGCCACATCGAGGACTTCGAGGAGCTCGAGGCTGCCTTCCACCGGCGCCAGGCAGAGCGCAGCCTGGTCGAGCGCCTGATCCGCGGATTGACCGGGATCTCGCTGAAGATGCGCCAGTACGACCTCGGCGAACGCTTCTGCGAGGCCCTCATCGCCGCGGGCGGCTACCGCCTGCTGAACCGGGTGTGGGACGGCCCTGAGATGATGCCGACCATGGCTGAGGTCCGCGCTCCCGACCGCTGGATCGCGCGGGTTCGGCGCAACGGCTAGGGCCGGCGCGGCGCCCAGATTGACCCGCCCGAAGCGGGCTGAAGGTCTCCCCGAGACGGCCGCCGCCTCCCCCGACAACGCCCGGTACGACCTGGTCCACGTCAGGCCCAGTCCCTGGGCGGCGGGGCGCATCCGGACCGCGTCCCTGCTCCAACTCGACTTCGAGTTTGCGGGCTCGTCCCTCTCCCTGGACGCCGCGCGGGCGCAGCGCCGAGCTCACGACCGCCACGGGATCTCGACGCTCATCGTGCCAGCCCGCTACGGAGCCGCTGCGATCGGCGTCGCGGAAGCGGCAGTGCGCGCCGGGCAGGCCGCCCCCGCTCCGGGCCCGGGAGCGCGACCCGAGATGCCCCGGCTCCACGCGGACCACCCCATGTTCTTCACCTTCCAGATCTCCGCGGTCGAGCCGGATGCGTCGGCGGCGGGCTCGGCGGCGGGGTTTCTCGTCAACGTGGACAAGTGCGACGGTCACATCTGGAGCGCCGAGGAGCTGGGCGAATACTTCGCGCTGATCGGCCCGCGCTGAGATGACCCCCCTGGAGCCGTCTCCGGGCGGGCGACGGAGCGGGCGCGGCGATGGGATGGACGGCAGCCCACGGTTGCGCGTCCTCTGCTCCCCCAACGCCTTCCGCGGGACCCTGACCGCGGCCGCCGCGGCNNACGGCGGCGACGGCACCCTGGACACTCTCCTCTCGGCGTCGTCCTCCGCCCGGATCGAGCGCCACTGGGTGTCCGGCCCGCTGGGTGGCCGTCTGGTGGCCCGCCTGGGATGGATGGACGCGACCACCGCGGTTGTCGAACTGGCCGAGACATCCGGGCTGCGGCGCATCCGGGGCCGACCCGACCCCCTGCGCGCCACGTCGCGGGGTGCTGGCGAGCTGATCACCCGGGCCCTCGACGGTGGTGCCCGCCGCATCCTGGTGGGCATCGGTGGCTCGGCCTGCACGGACGGAGGCGCGGGTCTGCTCGCGGCCCTCGGAGCAAAGCTCCTCGACGGGCGCGGCCGCCAACTCGGCCTCGGCGGCGGAGCCCTCATCGCGCTGGAATCCGCCGACCTCCGCGACCTGGATCCGCGACTCCGGCTCTGCCGGGTCGAGGTCGTCAGCGACGTGGACAGCCCGCTGCTCGGCAGGCTCGGCGCAGCTCACATCTTCGGCCCCCAGAAGGGGGCGACCGATGCGGAGGTCGACCGGCTGGCGGATGGGCTACAACGGCTCGCCGAGGTGCTGGAGCGCGACGCGCACGTCCCCGCCGCTCTCCGCGACCAGGCCGGCGCCGGGGCGGCGGGCGGGAGCGGCTATGGCCTGGCGGTGACAGGTGCGGCTCTGTTGCCCGGAGCGTCACTGGTGGCCGACGCGATCGGGCTCGACCAGGCCATCTCGGAGTCGGATGTCGTCGTCACCGGCGAGGGCCGCCTGGACCGCCAGACCGCCGCAGGAAAGGCGCCGCTCGAGGTGGGGCGCCGCTCAGCCCGGCTGGGCGTCACCTGCATCGCGGTGGCGGGCGAGGTGCGCTCCGACCCCGGGGGATTCCGCCGCTCCATCTCGCTGGCGGACCTGGCCGGGCCGGGCGAGGATCCGCGCCGGGTGCCCCGGCGGCTGCTGCGGCGAGCGGGGGCGCAGATCGTGCGCGAGATGGCCGCCGGGAGCTGAGGCGCGCGCCGCGCCGCCCGGGAGCGTCACCAGATCGGGCGCAGCCACTCCGCGTACTTGGGGTTTGCACCCATCACGATGTCGTTGAAGAGGCCCTGGACCCGCAGGGTGAGCGGCCCGGGCTCGCCGTCGCCGACGGTCCGGCGGTCGACCTCGACCACCGGGGCCACCTGCGCGCCGGTCCCGCACATGAAGACCTCATCGGCGATGTACAGCTCGCTCCGGCCGATGGAACGCTCGACCACGTCCAGTCCCATCTCCTCGCGGAAGAGGTGAATGATCCCCTGGCGGGTGATCCCCTCCAGGATGTTGTCCGCCGGCGCGGGCGTCGAGATGACCCCACCGCGGACGAGGAAGATGTTTTCCCCGCTGCCCTCGCAGACGTGCCCCGCACCGGTGAGCATGATGGCCTCGTCGAAGCCGGCCTGGAGCGCCTCGGACTTGGCGAGCGCGCTGTTGATGTAGATGCCGGTGCACTTGGTCCGGGGCGGGACCATGCTCTCATCGATGCGCCGCCACGACGAGACCATGCAGCGCATCCCGCCGGTGGGCACGTAGTCCCCCATCGGCGCGGTGGCGATGGCGAAGCTGTCGGGCGTGTCGTGGAGACGAAAGCCGATGGTCTCGGCCGACTTGAAGATGAGCGGGCGGATGTATGTCGTCTCCCGGCTGCCGTTGCGGCGGAGCAGCTCGTGGGTGATGGCGCACAGCTCCTCAGCGCTGTGCGGGACGCGCATCTGCAGCGCGCGGGCGTTCTGGTGGAAACGCCGGTAGTGCTCCGGGAACCACAGACCGTAGAGCTGACCCCTCTCCTCGCTCCAGTAGGCCCGGATGCCCTCGAAGACGCCCGTCCCGTAGTTGAGCCCCTGAGTGAGGAGACCAATCCGCGCGTCGCGGTAACGGCGGAATTCTCCGTCGAAGTAGATCCAGGAATCGTCGCGGCGGGCGGCCGTATCGGTCGTCGGCGCGGAGGCGGTCTGCGTCATGGGCGCAGGTTACACCCGAGGCGGCGGCGGTTGACCCCGGCCCAGACAGGCGACATCCTCCCCGGCATCTCCGCCGGCGTGCTCGCGGCGCGGCCGGGCGAGTGGGGAGCGAGCTCGAGCCGCGCCGGTTGAGGGGCCTGGCGCCGCGCCGGTTAAGGGCTCGCGCCGCCCCTGGGCTCAGCGGGCCAGTCGGGGGAGGAGCGCGGCCGCTGCGATCACGCCGGCGACCACCGCGACGGCCAGGACCCCGAAGTCGAGGAGGAGCGAGCTGGGGGTGCCGAGGAGCAGGCCGCGGAGCGCGTCAACCTCGTAGCTCATCGGGTTCGCCGCGCTCAACCCCTGCAGCCAGCCCGGCATCACCTTCACCGGGTAGAGGGCGTTGGAGGCGAAGAAGAGCGGCATGGTGATCGCCTGGCCGACACCCATCAGCCGTTCCCGGTGGAGGACGATCCCGGCGATGGTCATCGAGAGACAGGAGAAGAAGGCGGCACCCAGGACCACGACCGCCACCACCCCGAGGAGGTGGAGAGGGTTCCAGT
>PLXL01000055.1:3423-9741 GCA_003153215.1 Candidatus Dormiibacterota bacterium | reverse complement strand
CCGCCTTGCGCCGGTTGTGCGAACCTCGCTGGCACCGCGAGTGGTGGCGGGAGAGGCGACGCAGCTTCCGCAGCCCTGCTCGCAGCGCCCGGGGACCGACCACCGTCTCGCCGGTGGAGAGCGTGGCCAGGGCCAGGACCCCGAGGTCGACCCCCACGGTGTCCTGGTGCCCGTTGCTTTCCGGCACCCGCCGCTCGACCTCGCAGCCGAACGACACGTACCAGCGCCCCGCCTCGCAGCTGACGGTGGCGCTGAGGATCCGTGCGGTTCCCGCGCTCACCCGGCGGAGCAGCGCCGTGGTCGCCTCGCAGGTCCGCATCCTCCCGATTCTCGGCAGGGTGAGGTGGCGCTCGTCGTCAATCCGGATGGCGCCGGTGGTGAACCGGCAGCCCATGGGGTGACCGCGCTTGCGGAAGCGAGGGAAGCCCATGCGAGAGCCGGCGCGCTTTCCCTGGCGGCTCTCTGACCAGTTGTGCAGTGCAAGCGCCACAGCGGCAAGCCCCGAGCTGTACGCCTCCTTGGAGTTCTCCCGCCACCAGGGCGCCTGGACGTCCTTCTGTGCATTCCACTCCCGACGCAGCGCGTACAGGTTCCAGCCCAGAAGGGGGGTCCTCACTTCGTCGAACATGCACAGCTCCAATTCCCGGAGCGCCATGGACGCCCGCACCTGCTCCAGTCCCCAGTTGGAGGCGAATCGGGCCGCGCCCACGTGGGAGGCGAGCGCACGCTGCTGCGCGGCGGTCGGGTCCAGGGCAAAGCCGTATGCCTGATGGAGCCTCACGTGCCGATGATCGCACATCCGTTCGCCCTAGCCGGGGTTCCCGTCTACCCTTCCCCAGCTTGCCCCGGCAAGCCGCCACCTGTTGTCATCTGCCCTGCTTTGTCCCTTCCGCCTGAGCAGTTCAGGAACCCTGTGGGTGGCGACCGCCGGACTCCATCATCAGGCCAGGCAGCGGTTGGCACCTCGATCTCATCTTCGAGGCATCACTGATGGGAGCTGCCGCCGTCCCCGCCGATGACCGAGGGACCGAGGCCCCGGACACAGCACCCCCGCAGGGTCCGCCGTCGTGGCGCGAGCGCGTGTCGGCAGCGGCTCTGCCGGTGCACATCGCCTCGCTGGCCGTCGCCTTTGCCTTCCTCCTCTACATCGACCGGGGCCTCTGGTTCTTCTATGACGAATGGGACTTCCTGGCCGGTCGCGGCGAGGGTGGCCGGCCTCTCAACCTCTTCGTGCCCCACAACGAGCACTGGTCCACCATCCCCATCCTCATCTACCGGGCCCTCTACGCGGCGGTCGGCCTGCACACCTACATCCCGTATCTCATCGTCCTCCTGCTGGCGCACGTGGCACTCGCCCACGTCCTCTTCCGGATCATGCGCCGGCTGGGAGTCGATGCCTGGATCGCAACCGCCGCGGCCATCGTCTTCCTCTTCCTCGGGGCCGGCGCCGAGAACCTCACCTGGGCCTTCCAGATGGCGTGGATCCTCACCCTGCTCTTCGGCCTCGCGGGCCTTCTCCTCATCGACCACGACGGGGCCGGCATCGCTCGCGACCTCGCCTACTGGCCGGTGGCGGTGCTCGCTCTGATGTGCTCCGGGATCGCTGTACCCCTGGTGGCGGTGGCCGGCCTCATCGCGCTGCTCAAGCGGGGGTGGGTCGCCGCCCTCCGCGTCGTGTCCGTCCCGGCGGTCGTGTACGTCGTCTGGTTCGCCCTGGTCGGGCACGTGGGCTACTCGGTCACGCACCCCACCAGGGCGGAGCTTCTCCAGCTTCCCCAGTACGTCTGGACCGGGCTGACCACGGCGGTCGCCAACACCCTCGGTTGGCAGGGATCGGGGGCGATCGTCGTGCTCGCACTCAGCGTTTTCGTCGCCATGCAGGGGCCCGTCGCGTGGCGGCGCTGCGCCGTCGGGGTTGCCATGGCCATGGGCGCTGTCCTCTTCCTCGCCCTCACCGGGGTCGGCCGGATCGCGCTCGGCATCGGCGAGTCCACGGACTCCAGGTACGCCTACGTCGCGATCGCCCTCCTGCTGCCCGCCGCGGCATGGGCGCTCAGCGCCCTTGGCGGGCGCCTTCACGGCGGCCGTGTCATCGCGGTGGCCCTCTGCGCCATCGTCGCCATCAACGGGATTGGGGTGCTGACCGCCTACGCTCAGGGAGCGGCGTCGCTGCGCGACACCGACAAGTACCAGCTGCTCGCCGCCGCGCATCTGATCGTCAGCGGAGCACCTATCCTCGCCGGCAATCAGGCTGAGCCCGACCCTGCCATCGCTCCTCAGCTCACGCTGGGCGAGCTTCGCTCGATGATCCGTGATGGTGCGGTCCCTCTGGGCACGCCGGTGCCTTCCGACGCCGTCCTGGGCGCGGCCCTGCAGCTTCAGGTGTCAGTTGGCGAGACGGCACCGACGGGCCCGGGTGGCAACGCCACCATCGCCGGCAGCGAGGGCCTCTCACTGGAGGCGGCCGGAAGCTGCACCTCCGTCACGTCGTACTCGGACAGCGGTGTATTGCGCATCGACTTCCCGACTCCGGGCTGGCTTTCTCTCACCCCCGACGAGAACGGCACCCTCGGGATCTCCCTGGCCAGCACCAGCGACCCCGGGCTGGTCACCGCACCCCGAGACTGGACCTTGGTCGCCGGCCGCGCCGCCTATGTGGAGCTGGCCGTCGGCGGCATGACTCCCAGCTTCTCGCTGCCGCCCGGGGTGTCGATCCTCTGCGGCACGACGTGAGGTGGCTCGGCCAGGTCGCGGTCACGCCCGTGTCGGAATGGCGCCACCAGCAGGCGTCCCATCCGATACCAGACCTGGAGCAGGCCGAAGAAGGGGACCCGCAGGTAGCGACGGCGAGCCACTGCCCCCAGTGCCGCCTGGTCGCTGACGCTCAGCGCGGCCAGCTCTCCCATCAGCCCACCCCCCACCAGGCTGATGCCTGCATCGACGAGCTCCCGCCCCAGGCCCACCTGGCGGGGGCCGTCCGCGGCCAGCTGATACACCGTCATCAGCCGCTCCGCAACCGCGTCCCATCGGTGCCTCTCACCCGACCTCCGGACCGTGGCCACCAGATCCTCAGCACGCCTCGGGTCTCGCAGCACATCAATGACCTCGTCCGCGCTCAGGGCGGGATCCCACGCGGTGAGCGTGGCCGCCTCGGCGGGAAGGACCTCGGCGAGCGATGACTGGGCCGCGAAGAAGCACGGTATCCCCGCGGCCGCGGCCTCGAACGGGACCAGTCCGAAGCCCTCGTACACCGTGGGGAAGACGACACCTACCGCGCGCTGCAGCAGCCACAGCTTCTCCGCCTCGCTCACGCCGGCGAGGTGGACGGTGGCCGTGGCCACGGCGGGGTGCCGCCCCAGGAACTCGGCCTCCTCCGGGGCTGAGGAGCCCCAGGGGACGCGGGGCCCGACCAGCGCCAGTCGCCCGCGCCAGCCGTGGCGCCGCTGCAGCTCATCCACCAGCTGGAGCGCAAACACGCGATTCTTGTGGCGATAGTCAGCACCGAGGCAGAGGAGGAAATCGCCGTCCTCCAGATCACCGGCGCCCTGGGGTCGCTGCGGCGGCCGCTCCACCACAGCCAGGCGATGATCGGTCCCGACCCCGACCACATGGGTGCGCTCCGGCGCCACCAGGTCCTCGGCCAGCGCGTCCGCTCTCGCGTGCGCGGAGTAGAAGACGACCGCGTCAGCCAAGCTCAGAGCGTATCGGCTCGCCCGCCGATACCGCCACCAGTCTTCGAACCTCGGAAAATAACCGGGATTGCGATACGCGATCATGTCCTGCTGGGTCAGGATGAGACGATCCCCCAGGCGCTGGAGCCTCTCCAGCTCCCCCTCGGTGCCGACCTGAAAGGGCCGGTGGACGATGTCGGTCTTGGAGACGTCGGTGCCGGCGCTGTCGTCGCTGATCACCTCAACTGTGCCCAGCTCAGAAAGGAACCGCTGGGCATCCTCGCCGTAGCGATCAGGCACGAGAACGCGGAGGCATTTCACACCGCTGTGGCTGAGGGCGCGAATCAACTCGAGAATCGCAACCTGGGTTCCTGTCATGTCCGGCCCCAGGCAGCTGCCGTCGACCGTGACCGACATGCCGAGCAGGGCCCGACGGGCGGCAGCGAGAGAGCGTGCCAGAGCCCCATTCTCCTGGGCGGCTGTGGCCGCCACCAGACGGTGGTAGTACGGGTAGCGGGATGCGATGAGGCGCTCATGGCGCTGGCGGAGGTCGGCGGCGGCGGGCCGCAGCGCAAAGGAGGCTCCGCCCTGGTGCCACACGAAGACCTCGTCAGCCGCGACGTGTGACAGCCCGCGGAGCAGGCAGCGCTGCGAGAAGTCGACCTCCTCGCCATAGCCTGGGGAGAACTCGGGATCGAAGTCTCCGACCAGGTCGAGCGCGGTCCGCTTGACGTACATGCAGTGGCCGATGGCGGTGGGTAGCCGGGGCCGCAGGCGTGGCGACGCCTCTCTGATCGCTGCCGCCGCCGCATCGACCGTCCAGTCCCGGGGCAGCGCTCCGGGCTGATTGCGATGCGGCACCGAGAGGATGGTGCCGTGGTTGGTCAGCGTGCTGCTGGTGGCTATGCCGCTGTCGGAGTGGGCGGCAGCGCGCAATCCCTCAAACCATCCCTCGGCCACGATACAGTCGCTGTTGAGGACCACGACATCGGCTCGATCACAGGCGGCGAAGGCGCGGTTGACGTTGACGACAAAGCCGACGTTCTCGCTCTGCCGGGCGAAGTAGACGGTGCGATCCAGAGCTCCTCGGCTCTCGAGATCTCTCAGGAGTGGAAGGACCAGGTCCTCAGGGCTGCAGTCGTCGGCAATGAGCACGTTCACTCCGGCAGGGGTGTGCCGGAGCACGCTCTCCAGGCACTGGGTGAAGAGCTGATAACCGCCGTATACGGGGATGCACACCACGCAGTCGCCGCGGGCAAGCCGCAGCGGATCACCGGGGGCGATCTCGCGCACTGCGCCCCGAGATCGGACCCCGGGGTGCGACGCGCGGCGGCCCGCAGGCGCGTCCGCCCCTGCCGGGCGATTCCCGAGCTCATCCGCGCTCAAAGGCTGCATGGATGGGGGGGTCATCGAATGCGTCGCGGGTGCTGGGTCACGGGGAGCTTATAGCACGGCGGGCGGCGCTCGGGCCCGGGCTTCGCGCGGACCTTCGTCGGCCGCCGGCATGGCCTCCGAGCGGAGGCGTTGACTATCAGTGCCCGGAGCTCTCCACCCCTGGCTTCACGACATCTCTGAGTTTGTGCGTCCACCAAACCCTCCTCCTGACCGCCGCCGGCGCGGAAACGGGGGTCGGACAATCCCACTTGCCGCCCTGCTCCTCGTTGATAACATGCGCCAGCCGAACGAGTTGAAAAACAGGTGGGCCGTGTGCTCCGACATCCCGCCCCGTGAGCTCCTCAGGCCAGAGGGTGCCCATCGACCTCCTCTCTGGCTCTGGCCGGTGTCCATCGCGCTTCAGATTGGAGCCGCCCTCTGGCTCAACGCCTCCACCTACTTCTTCCAGGACGACTTTCTCTTCCTGGAGCAGGCCAGGACGCAACCCTTCGGCCTGACCTACCTGCGCGAGGACCTCTTCGAGCACTTCTCCCCGGTGAGCCGTCTGCTGGACAGCGTCCTCGCCCTGACCACGCCACCGAGCTTCGCACTGGCTCGTACGATCCAGATGGTGTTGTTCGCGGCCACGCTGGCGGCCTTTGGCTGGGTCATGGTCACCATACTCGGCCACCGCTGGTCCGCCCTGGTCGTGACGGTTCTGTTTGGTCAATCGCTATTCCTGATGCGACTTCTCATGTGGTGGACCGCCACCGCGAACATACTGCCGGCAACGTGCTTCGGCCTGCTCGCGATGGGCTTCTACCTGCGGTGGCGCCGAGGTGGCTCCGCCTGGCAGCTCGCCGGCTCTCTGCTTGCCTTCGCCGTGGCTCTGCTGGACTACGAGGATGCGATGTTGCTGCCCGTCTTCCTGCTCCTCATCCGCCTGCTGGTCCTCGAGGACAGGCTCACACCCTTGGCCTGGCTCCGCGCGGTGTGGAAGGAGAAGTGGGCGTGGTTGGCCTACGGGGTCATGGATGTCGTGGCGCTGGCCAACTACCTGCTGGGTTACTACGTCAGTGTTGCCCGACCCAGCCTCGCCCAGCTCGGCCGCTTCCTCGAGCTCGGGTTGTTCGAGTCGTTCATTCCGGCACTGTTCGGCGTGAAGGACCCCCAGCTCCCGGTCACGAGCCATCTCGGCCTGGTGGTCGCCCTGGACCTCATTGCCGTCCTCGGGGTTGGGATCGTCGTGTGGCGGCGTCCGCGAGCGTGGCGG
>PLXL01000055.1:0-3414 GCA_003153215.1 Candidatus Dormiibacterota bacterium | reverse complement strand
CGGCACCGCGGTGGTTGTCGCCGCCTACAGCGTGGCCTATGTCAGCTCGGTCGGTGCGCTGGCGGCATCGAACTCCGACCCTCAGCAGTCGAGTCAGTATGTGAATGGGTTCCTCCGCGCCGCGAGCCAGGTGCGTGCGACGAGCGGGCAGGCGGTTGACCTGGTCGACTTGACGGTGCCCGTCGGCGTGCTGTCAAGCGCATTCTTCCCGTACACGCGATATGACATGTTTCTCGCCCTCGTGGATCCTGGTGTGCGCATCGATCAGGCCGCCCCCGAGATCTTCACGGTGAGCCCGTCGGGAGGTCTCGTGCCGGAGAGCTTCCACGCAGTCACGGAGGGGGCCTTGAACCAGGCCACCGTGTGGTCGATGGACGGGTCGGAGGTGGGGCCCGCTCAGCAGGTCGGGTCCGCAGAGGCCTGCGTGCCCTCCGGGGCGGGGATGTTTCGCTTGGTGGTACCCCTTTCACGATCGGTGAACCTGGTTGCGAACGGGCCGCCGCTGTATGGCGTGTCGGTGAGATATGTCGAGCCCGTCGCCTCATCCGTGACGGTGCTGGTGACGGAGCCCGAGGGGATGATCGTTGACGAAGCTGTGCCCCACCAGTGGGAGATCGGCGCCGGCGGCGATCTCTTTCCGCTGCTCGCCCCTGCGGTCCGGCAGTTGGACGGGCTGGCGTTTGACCTTGTGGGCGGATCCTGTGTCACGGGCCTCTCACTCGGTGAGTTCGTGGCAGCGGGACAGTCCGGCTGAGAGCCGCGCCCTGCCCACCGGTACCCGCGCCGAGGCCGCGTCTCAGATGTTCTCGATCTTCCAGTCGAAGCCGATCCGGGGGTCATCCCAGGCGATCCGGCCCTCGTCGGGGTCGGCGGGGTCGTAGGGCTCGGTCACGTAGTAGGTGAGGAGCACGTCGGTGAGGTCGAGCGCCTGGTAGCCGTGGGCGACGAAGGGGGGGATGGCGACCATCCTCGGCGCGTTCTCTCCGAGCATCAGGGTCTGGATCCGCCCCTGGGTCGGCGAGCCCTCGCGCAGGTCGACCAGGACCACCCGGGCGTTGCCCCGGACCACGTCCCAGTAGTCCCACTGGCGCCGGTGCCAGTGGAAGGCCTTGATCAGCTCCGGGGGATTGCCGCCACGGGCGTAGGCGAGGCTGCGCGACATCTGGGCAAAGGGCTGCGCCGAGATGAAGGGTCTCCCCTCGTCGTCGAGGTCGCCGCGCTTCAGCTGCTCGAGGAAGTAGCCGCGCTGGTCGGCGTGCTTGCGGAAGGTCTTGACCATCACCCCCTCGACGGCTCCCATCCGTTGAACGGCCGGGACCGCGGCCATGGCCTGGAGCACCCGTTCCACCGAGTCGGTGAGCGGCATCCAGGGCATCAGCCCAGCTCCACGTGGGAGTGGTCGCCGAGCATGAGCCGGTGGGCGCGCGGCCGACTGCGGGAGCAGCGGACCACGCACTCCTTGCCGATCAGCGAGGAGTCGATGGTGCCCTCGACGCCATCGATGACGCTCCTCTCCAGCACGATCGAGTTCTCCACCTCGGCACCCCGGATCACGCACCCCGCGCCCACCGAGGTGAAGGGGCCGATGTAGGCGTCCTCGACCAGCGCCCCCGCCCCGATGATGGCGGGACCGCGGACCCGGCAGCTGCGCAGCCGGCCCCCCGTCTGGACCACCACCCTCCCCTCCAGGGAGACGTCCTCGGCGACCTCGCCGTCGATGGCCGGGACCAGGGTGTCGAGGATGATCCGGTTGGCCTCCAGCATGTCCTCGAGGCGGCCGGTGTCCTTCCACCAGCCGGTGATCACGTGGGGAAGCACCTCCGCCCCGTCGTCGATCATTCGCTGGATGGCGTCGGTGATCTCCAGCTCGCCCCGGGCGCTGTAGGGGATGCGCTCGATGGCGTCGAAGACCCGGGGAGAGAAGAGGTAGACGCCGACCAGGGCGAGGTCGGACAGCGGCACCGGCGGCTTCTCGACCAGCCGGGTGATCCGGCCGTCGCGGAGCTCGGCGACCCCGAAGCGCTCAGGCTCAGGGACCCGGGCCAGCAGGATCTCGGCGTCCGCCCCGTTGCGGCGGAACTCCTCGACGAACTCGGTGATCCCGTCCCGGATCAGGTTGTCGCCGAGGTACATGACGAAGCGGTCGTCCCCCAGCCAGGCGCGGGCGGTCAGGACGGCGTGGGCCAGGCCGAGCGGCGCCTCCTGGGGGATGAAGGTGACCGCGGCGCCGAAGCGGGAGCCGTCGCCGACCGCGGCGCGCACCTCCGGGCCGGTCTCCCCGGTGATGATCCCGATGTCGGTGATCCCGGCGGCGACCACGGCCTCGATCCCGTAGAAGAGGATCGGCTTGTTGGCGATGGGCACGAGCTGCTTGGCACTGGTGTGGGTGATCGGCCGCAGCCGCGTGCCCTGCCCGCCGCTCAGGATCAGGGCCTTCACGGCGCCGATGATAACAGCGCCAGTGCCGACGTCCGCCGACATCGCCGGTATACTGCCGCCAGCGTGCGTATGGACCTGGGACCATACCCGGAACGAGGAGATCGCGTCGCAGTGTTCGAGCGCAACATTGCCATTCTCGGTGGGTGCGGGCACGTCGGGCTGCCACTGGGGATGGCGTTCGCGGACCGCGGCCAGAGCGTCGTTCTCTGCGACACGAATGCCGAGGCGGTCGAGATGGTCAACCAGGGCCGCATGCCCTTCAGGGAGGACGGAGCCCAGGAGCTGCTTCCCCGCCTGGTGGCCGGCGGCCGGCTGGCGGCCACCCTCGATGGCAAGGCCCTCGGTACGGCCGAGGCCGTCGTCGTGGTCATCGGCACCCCGGTCGACGAGTACCACAACCCGGACGTCCGCGCCGTGCTGCGCGCCCTCGACGGCGCATCCGGAGATCTGGTGGACGGACAGCTCCTGGTGCTGCGGAGCACCGTCTACCCCGGGGTCACCGCTCTGGCCGAGAAGCGCCTGGTGCAGCTTGGCAAGGCGGTCGACGTCGTCTTCTGCCCGGAGCGCATCGCCGAGGGCCGGGCACTCGACGAGCTGGGCTCGCTGCCTCAGATCGTGTCCGGGCGCAACCCTCGTGCCGTGGAGCGCGCCGCGAGCCTCTTCCGCATTCTGACCCCGGAGATCGTAGAGCTCCTTCCCGAGGAGGCCGAGCTGGCCAAGCTGTTCACCAACACGTGGCGGTACATCAAGTTCGCGACCGCCAACCAGCTGTTCATGATCGCCAACGACTTCGGCCTTGACTTCGAGCGCATCCGCCACGCGGTCACGTACCGGTACCCGCGCGCGGCCGACATGCCCGGCCCGGGCTTCGCCGCCGGACCCTGCCTCTTCAAGGACACCATGCAGATCGCGGCCTTCAACGAGAACCGCTTCACCCTGGGTCATGCCAGCGTGATGGTCAACGAGGGACTCCCC
>PLXL01000265.1:2389-4533 GCA_003153215.1 Candidatus Dormiibacterota bacterium | reverse complement strand
CTGACTAGACTGGGTTGAGTGTCCGGGCTGATCGTCATCGCCGTCCTCGCCCTCGGGTTCGTGGCCCTGATGTGGTGGAGCAACCGCCTGCGGCCGACCCGCCCGCCATACCGGAGCCGCTACCGGGGGCCCACCTACCTCGACATCCACGACGAGCTGAAACGGCGCCGCCGCCACCCATGACCCTGGTCGGGTGAGGCAGACTCCGCAGATGCGACCCGTCGCGCCCCACCGCGTCGCCCACCTCTACCGGCTGCACTTCGCCGACACCCGGCGCGAGCGGCTCTTCCTCTCCTCGGCCGGCTTCTTCACGGCCTTCGCCGCCACCCGCGGGATCACCCACGCCATCCGGCGCGGGTTCGGGCCCTTCCACAACCTCGGCATCGGCGGCCGGCACCTCCATCACCTGGTCTTCGGGATCGCCGGGCTGCTGGGCACCGGCTACCTCTGGCTGGTCGAGATCGGCACCGGCGACGGCGCCCGCCCGGAAGGCCCCGCCTCCAAGCTCACCGCCGTGACCTACGGGGCGGCATCCGCGTTAACCCTCGACGAATTCGCTCTCTGGCTCAATCTCAAGGACGTCTACTGGGCCCGGCAGGGGCGCGAGAGCGTCGACGCCGTGGTCCTCTTCGGGGCCGCCCTCTCCGTCGGGCTCTGGGGCGGCCCCTTCTTCCACGCCCTCTACCGGGAGGCGCGCCGGGGGTGGGAGAGAGCCGAGGGGCACCGTCCCGAGGAGCAGCCCTCGCGATAGCCGGCGGCCACGAGCCCTCGCTGGAGGGCGGGTGGCTAGAGTGAGGTGGTGAGCCCCCACCTTCCGGACGCCTCCTGACCATGCACCGCTGGGCACACGCCACCCCCGCCGAGAAGCCGAGCGGCCGGGTGACCAACCGCCACCTCGCCCGCCGGGTGTTCGGCCTCTTCCGGCCCCACCGCCGCCAGGTGCTGCTCGCGGTGGGGCTGATCGTCTTCACCTCGGGCCTGGGCGTCGTCAACCCGATCCTGATCAAGTTCGTCTTCGACGCTCTCTTCCCGCGCGGGGGCGGCGGGCCCGACATGCGGCTGGTGGGCATCTACGCCGGGCTGATGATCATCATCCCGGTGATCACCGGCACGGTCGGGATCGCCCAGACCTACCAGATCAACAGCATCGGCCAGCGGCTGATGGAGGACCTGCGCAACTCCCTCTACGGGCACCTCCAGGGGCTCTCGATGCGCTTCTTCACCTCCACCCGGACCGGGGAGATCCAGTCCCGCTTCACCAACGACGTCGGCGGCATCCAGTCGGTGGTGACCGACACGGCCTCCTCGATCGTCTCCAACGTCGTCGTCATCGCCAGCACCCTGGTCGCGATGCTGGTGCTCAGCTGGCAGCTCACCGCGCTCTCCCTCTTCATGATGCCGGTCTTCCTCTTCCTCACCTACCGGGCGGGGAACACGCGGCGCAAGGTCACCCTCCTGGCGCAGGAGTCCAAGGCGGAGATGAGCGCCATCACCCAGGAGACGCTCTCCATCTCCGGGATCCTACTGGGCAAGACCTTTGGCCGCCAGCGCGAGGAGATGGACCGCTTCCGGTCGGAGAACCGCCAGGTCGCCGACCTCTCGATCCGGGCGGCGATGGTGGGACGCGTCCTCTTCGCGATGGTCCAGGTCTTCTTCTCGATCGCCCCGGCGCTCGTCTACCTCGTGTCGGCCTTCGTCATCTACCACAGCAGCGGCCTGAGCTCGGGGATCACCGCCGGGACCATCGTCGCCATCACGACGCTGCAGAGCCGGCTCTTCTTCCCGATCGGCCAGATGCTCCAGGTGTCGGTCGAGGTCCAGTCGTCGCTCGCCCTCTTTGAGCGGATCTTCGACTACCTGGAGATCCCCCAGGATATCGTCGACGCGCCGGATGCCGTCGCCCTGCCCTTCCGGCGCGCCGGCGCCGAGATCGAGCTGGACCACGTCTACTTCCGCTACGAGCCGGCCCACCTCACCACCCAGCGGAGCGCCGTCCACGCCGACCAGGAGGCGCCCCGACCGTGGGCCATCGAGGACCTGGAGATGCGGATCGAGTCGGGTCAGCTCGCCGCCATCGTCGGCCCCACCGGGGCGGGCAAGACCACCGTCTCCTACCTGATCCCCCGGCTCTACGACGTCACCCT
>PLXL01000265.1:0-2372 GCA_003153215.1 Candidatus Dormiibacterota bacterium | reverse complement strand
GACGGCTACGACACCGTGGTCGGTGAGCGCGGCTACCGGTTCTCAGGTGGCGAGAAGCAGCGCATGGCGATCGCGCGGGTGATCCTGAAGTCTCCGCGCATCCTCATCCTCGACGAGGCGACAGCCGCCCTCGACACCACCAGCGAGCGGCTGGTGCAGGCGGCGCTCACCCCGCTCATCCGGGAGCGGACCACCATCGCCATCGCTCACCGGCTCTCCACCATCCTCGCCGCCGACGTCATCTTCGTCATCGACCACGGCCGGCTGGTCGAGCGGGGCACGCACGCCGAGCTGCTCCGGATCGGCGGCCTCTACGCCACCCTGTACGAGCACCAGTTCGCTCCCCAGGGCGCGACCGAGCGCCCGCCGGCGCGGAGGTCGGCCCGCGCCCCGGCTGACCTGGTCGCGGACGGCTCGGACGGGGCCATCGCCGCCGGCGCCTGAGCCCCGCCTTGGCCAGCCCGGGCCTCAATCCTCGCGGAGCCGCCGGAAGAAGTCGCGGAGCAGCTGGCCGCAGTCCTCCGCCAGCACCCCCTCGGTGACCTCCACCCGGTGGTTGTTGCCGGGGTGGCGGAGCACCTGGTAGACGCTGCCGTCGGCGCCCTTCTTGGGATCGCGCGCTCCGTACAGGCAGCGGTCGATCCGCGCCTGCACCAGCGCCCCCGCGCACATCGGGCAGGGCTCGAGGGTCACCACCACGGTCACCCCTTCGAGCCTCCATCCGCCCAGCCGCCGCGCGGCGGCCCGCAGCACCCGCATCTCGGCATGCTCGGTGGCGTCGCCAGCGCGCTCCATCCGGTTGCCGNNGGCGCGGCGCATCAGCAGCTCGTCCTCGTGCATCCCCTCAGTGTCCGCCTGGCGGGCTCCCTCCGGAGAGGTCCCGCCGCCCGCTACTCCGAATACTGCTCGGCGATGCGCCGCAGCGAGTCCTGCCAGCTCTCGGCGGGGGCCTCGGCGTCCGCTCCGCGAGGTAGCGAGCGGCGGAGCCGTTCCCGGGTGCGATCGATCTCGCGGTCCCGGCGACGCTCCTCGAGGGTGCGCACCGCTGCGACTGCGTGGTCCAGCTCGTTGGCCACTTCCTTGATCGCATCCGGACCGTCCGCAGATCGAAGGGTGCGGTTGAGACGGGTGGCCGTCTCCGGGGTCAGCCGGGCCCCGGCATCGCGGAGCTGATCGGCGACGCGCCGCCGCGCGCTCTCCAGGCCGCGGCGCCGCTTGGCCTCCTCCTCAGCGTCGGCGCGCTGCCGCCCCACCAGCGCCCACCCCTCGTCGATGAGGCCCGGGTACTGCCAGGCGAGGCTGAACTTGCCGGAGCTCATCCCCTCGACCAGCGCGGCGACGTGGGCCGAAAACTGCTGGCGGGGTTCGCCGGAGAGGTTGCCGATCAGGTCGGCGAGGATGGGCCGCGCCTGACCGTGGGCGCGCCGCACCCAGCCGGGCAGGTGGAGGTGCTGGGGCTGGGGAACGTCCCCCGGGCGAGCCGCCGCGGCCAGACCCTCCGGGCGGTGGATGCCGGGAAGGCGCGGCCCGGGGCTGGCCACCGGACGGTGGGCGGCGTGGAGGGGTCGCGAGTTGCTCGTCCTGGTTTCGTCGGTCTCGGCCGGCTCCAGGGCGGACGGAAGCGATGCGGAAGTAACTGTCACTCGAAGGGCATGACTGATTGGACGCCGGAATCGTACCTGACCAGCCCCGCGGCTCGCCCCGTCGTTACCCGAACGCCACCAACCGGCGGCATGTGAGGGCACTCCGCCGGCACTTGCGGGCGTGGCAGTGGTGCAATCTGCCCCCCCAAGCACGCGCGGCGCGGGCTCCGTCCCCCGGTGCTCCGTGATCAGCGGCGCGGGCCCGCGGCCCGTGGCCGGGCCGCCCGCGGCGCCCTCAGGCCCGCGATCTCCGCCGAAGGGCAGACGTCATNNGATGAGCCGGAGCCCGAGCGCGGTCCACTCCTCGGCGGGGACCATGGAGCAGACGTCCTGTTCGATCTCCACCGGATCCGTCGACGCGGTGAGCCTGAGGCGGCCGGTGAGCCGGGTCACGTGGGTGTCCACGGGGAACCCCGGCTTGCCGAAGGCGACGCCCAGGACGACGTTGGCGGTCTTGCGGCCGACGCCGCGGAGGGTCACCAGCTCCTCNNCCGGTGCTGCGGATCAGCTCCTCCAGCTCGGCGGGATCGGCGCCGGCGAAGGCGGCCGCGTCGGGATAGCGGGCAAAGAGGGCCGGGGTCACCAGATTGACCCGCTCGTCGGTGCACTGGGCGGAGAGGATGGTCGCCGCCAGGAGCTGGAGCGGCCCATCGTGAACCAGGGCGCACTCGGCCACCGGGTACTCGGCTGCAAGGCGCAGGACGACGGTGGCCGCCCGTTCGCGGGCAC
>PLXL01000003.1 GCA_003153215.1 Candidatus Dormiibacterota bacterium | reverse complement strand
CCTGCGATCAGATCCCCATCGCCGACTGGATGGAGGCCCTGTACGACCTCCAGGACACGCTGATGCTCCCCAGCGAGGACGACCTCGACTGAGGCGGCCCGCTGAAGGCGAGTGGGTGTCAGAGCGCGGGTTACGAGTCGACAGCCGCAAGCAGCTCCCGGGTCGCCGCCTCCGGATCGGCGACGGCCATCACCGCCCCCATGACGGCCACCCCCGCGGCGCCCGCGCCCCGGCAGGCGGCCGCGGACGCCGCGTCGATGCCGCCCAGCGCGTAGACGGGCAGGTCGGGCACCGTCCGGGCCAGCCGCGCCAGGCCGGCGAGTCCGAGCGGCGTCCCATAGCCGGGCTTGGAGGCGGTGGGGAAGACCGGCGAGAGGGTGACGTACGCGGCTCCTCCGGCCCGGGCGCCCCGCAGCGAAGTGGCGTCATGGCAGGAGCGACCGAGACCGCCGCGCGCCAGGCCGCCGCCCGCCGCCGCGGGTGGCCAGGGGTCGACCTCCGCCAGGTGCACCCAGCCTGCCCCCAATCGGTTCGCGAGCGCAGGGTCGGAGGCGACGATCACGATGCCGCCGACGGCGCGCAGGAGGGAGACGAGGGCCTCGCCCTGCTCACGGCGCCGGGCATGGGGCAGGTCCTTCTCCCGGAGGACGAATGCGCGGGCACCCCCGGCCACCGCGGCCTCGACGGTCTCAGTCAGGGTGCGGCCCCGGCGCTCGCAGCCGAAGCGGTCGGTGAGCACCAGCAGGCGGGGGAGGGCTGTCACCCCGGGGCCAGGTCGGCGAGACCCAGGTCGCTGGTGGACGCCTGAGCGTAGTACCGCCGCGGGATGCGCCCGGCCAGCCGCGCCAGGCGGCCGGCCTCGACGGCCCGCCGCATCGCCTCGCCCATCCGCTCCGGATCGTGGGCCCGGGTGACCGCCGAGGCGAGCAGGACGCCCGAGCAGCCCAGCTCCATGGCGATGACGGCATCGGAGGCGGTGCCCACTCCGGCGTCCAGGATGACCGGCACCCCCGCCTGCTCCACGATCAGGGTGATGGCGTGGGGATTGCGGATGCCCAGACCGCTCCCGATCGGAGCCCCGAGCGGCATCACCGCCGCGCAGCCGGCCTGCTCCAGCCGGCGGGCCACGATGGGGTCGTCGCCGCAGTAGGGGAGGACGGTGAAGCCGTCGGCGACCAGCTTCTCGGCGGCGTCGAGGAGCTCGACCGGGTCGGGGAGGAGGGTGCGGTCGTCCCCGATGACCTCGAGCTTGATCCACGAGGTCTCGAACGCTTCACGGGCCAATCTGGCCGTGAGCACGGCATCCCGGCTGGTGTAGCAGCCGGCGGTGTTGGGCAGCAGCCGGACCCCCGCGCGGCGCAGCACCTCCACGACGGCGCCCCCGCCGCCCGTCTCGACCCGGCGGAGGGCCACCGTGGCCAGCTCCGCCCCCGACGCTCGCAGCGCCCTCTCCAGGGATTCGAGCGAAGCGGCTCCCCCGGTGCCGAGGATCAGCCGGGAGCGGAAGCGCTCCCCGGCGATGACCAGGGGGTCGTCCCCGGGTCCCTGGGGAGGTGCCCCCGCCCCGTCGATGGCGGACACCTCCTCAGCCTCCCGGCGCCGCTGCGAGGACCTCGACGCCGTCTCCCTCGCGGAGCGGGGTGGACGCCCAGCGGCTCCGGCTCACCACCTCCAGGTTCACCGACACCGCGATCCCCTGCGGGCTGCGCCCCATGGCGAGGATCAGCTCGGCGACCGTGGTCCCCGGCCGCAGCTGCCGCGCGGCCCCGTTGACCGTGATCTCCACCTGCGCCCCGGCCGGCGCCCGTTCGTTCATGCGGGGGCCGCCGGGGCGGCAAAACGGTCGGTCGCGAAGGGGGCCACCACCGGGTCGACCTCGCCGGTCGCGAGCAGGGCGGCGATCGCCCGCGCCGTGATCGGGGTGAGCAGGACGCCGTTGCGATGGTGCCCGGTGGCCATCACCAGGCCCTCCATAGCTGTCCGCCCCAGCATTGGAGCGTTGTCCGGGCTCCCGGGTCGGAGCCCGGCCCTGCACTCGGTGAGGGTGGCCTCGCTGATGCCGGGGATCACCTGGTGCGCGCCGCGGAGCAGCTGGAACACCCCGTCGGCGGTCACCTCGGTGTCGAAGCCCCGCTCCTCCGAGGTCGCCCCGAGGACCAGCTCGCCGTCCGCTCGGGGGACGACGTAGCCAGGGGAGCCCTCCACCAGCCAGCGGATGGTGCCGCCGAAGAGGGCGGGCTCGATGGGGATGCGGAGTCGCAGCACCTGACCCTTGACCGGCCGCACCGGGGGTCGGACGCGGGCGGGCAGGCCGGGGAGGTCGCGCGACCAGCAGCCCGCTGCGAGGACGACGGTCGGGGCGTGCAGCGAGCGGCCGTCGTCCAGGGTCACCCCCTCGGCCCGATCGCCGGTCACGACCAGGCCGGTGACCCGCTGCCGGAGCAGGGTCGCCCGCCGTTCCACAGCCACGGTCAGCGCGTGGACCAGTCGCCGGTTGTCGACCTGGTGATCCCCGGGGACGTGGATGCCGCCGCTCACCGACGGGGTGAGCATCGGCTCCAGCTCGCGGCAGGCGCGGCCGCTCAGCCGCTCGACCGCGAGCCCCAGGCTCCCCTGGAGGGCGGCGACGTCGTGGAGCGCACGGACGTCGTCGGCGTCGAACCCGACCATCAGGGTCCCGCAGCGGCGGTAGCCGACGGGGACCTCCGTCTCCGCCTCCAGCTCGTCCACGAAGTCTGGGTAGGCCTCGGCCGCCGCCATGTTCAGCCGGATCAGAGCCTCCTCACCGTGGTGAGCCTCGCTCACCGGCGCCAGCATCCCCGCTGCGGCCCAGGACGCCCCCCGCCCGGGATGGGGGTCGATGACGGTGACCCGCAGGCCGTGCCCGGATGCTCGCCAGGCGATGGCCAGCCCGATCAGGCCGCCGCCGACGATGAGCACGTCGGGGCTCTCGCTCATCGGCCCATTATCCCGTCGGCCAGAGGCCGCCCGTGTCCTTCGGCCCAGGATCCTTGGGTCGATGAGACCTATTAACGGATGATGGCCCTGGTCCGCCAGAGGTTCAGCACGCGGGGGTTCCCCTCCACGGAGAAGCCCTCGTCCGGCGTTCGCCGGTTCCAGAGCAGCAGGTAGAGGTCGGCGGCC
>PLXL01000131.1 GCA_003153215.1 Candidatus Dormiibacterota bacterium | reverse complement strand
GGGGTCGCTGTGGGGGTCGCTGTGGCGGTCGCTGTGGCGGCGCTCGGGCTGGCCGACGGCGAGGTGGGGGCCGGGGTCGGCAGGATGCCGGAGATGCAGGTTGACGCGTTGATGGTGTCGCTGATGAGGGTGACATCACCGGTGCTTGCCAATACCCGTCCGTCCACCGTGACCCCAGCGCCCACGGTGATCGAGGTCGACGCCATGACGGTTCCGACGAAGGTGGGGGCGTCCAGCGTTGCCGAACTGCCAATCTGCCAGAACACGTTGCACGGCGAGGCCCCATCGGTCAGCACGACGCTGCCGAGCGTGGTTCCCAGGGTCTGTGACGCTCCCGTTTGGAAGATGAACACGCCCGGCCCTTGCAGCGTGAGCGGCTTCGGGCCGTTTATGGTGAACGACCCATCTGAGGGCGACTGGTACACCCCCGAGGTCAGGGTGACGCCGCTGAGGTCGACAGGCTCCGAGGTGCTCGTCGGGGTCTCCGCCGCCGCCGCCTTGTACGCCGTGGTCAGATCGTTCTGGGCCCCCAGCGCGACGCTACCGTTGGTGAAGATGCTGTATGGAGGCTCGACGAGTCCGGGTGGGAAGCCGGTGACCGCCGAACCCGGGTCGACGCCCAAGTCCCCAGAGATGGTCGTAGAGGGAGAGGGGCCGGAGCTGGTGTTGGTAACCGTGGTGGCAGCCAGGACCGCGAAGGGTGTGGCCGTTCCCAGATTCACCGTGGTTGCTGCTGCCAACGCAGCCAACCCACCAAAGGTCATCAAGATGGCGGCAGCTCCCAACCCCAATGCCGCCCCAACCCAACGGGCCAGGCTGCCCGCCTGTGATCCCGGACCGTTGATTTGAAAGGTAGCCACTGCATGGCCTCCGCTATTGGCTCAGGAAGCTCGCTCCTGATGCTGACGCGATGCATGTTACATCGCCAGACGTCGTGTGCACGCTGCCGGACACCCGGCCTGATGTTGGAAGGCGTCAGCTGGTTGCCCCCCGGATCGACGATGCCCCCAAGCCGACTCACCTCCGGTACTCGGGGAGCGCCGATGTCGGCCTGTGGTACTCGACGAGTGGCCGCCGGACGCTGGACAACGGCCGAATCGGTGCCTTCGAGGAGGGCAACCCCAGCTTCCACCAGGGGTCCGAGACCGCCATCGACCGGCTTTCGCCGCCGGCTGCGTCCTACAGCGGGTGAGGGCGGATGCCTCCCCGCCCGAGCGGGCCCCCGGCGAGAGGTGACAGAACACTGGGGTGGCCAGCGTGACCTCGCCGGGTGGCCGGACCAGTGCCCGCGGACAAGGGCGCGCCGCCCACGCGCGCATGCCCAGGAGACGGGGTTCGGTTCCCAGCTAGCCTGGGTAGACGATCACCGGCCCCGGGGTCGGCGTGGCGGAAGCGAGGATCGCCGCGATCACGATGAATCCCACAATGCCCACGGCCAGTCCGGCAAAGCCCAGGATGATGGCGGCGCGGGCCAGACTGCCTCCGCGCTCGCCGCGCTCCTCGATCTGCCGGAGGGCGATGCCGCCGAAGATCAGTGCGAGCACCGCACCGATGACCGTGAAGCACCAGACGCCCATCACCAGTGCCGCGATGGCGAGGACATTGGTCGGCCGGCGGTGGGGGTGCGGGCCGTGCGGCTCCATCTGGCGATCCGGGGGCGGCGGGCTCGCGCTCGGGGACGGCTGCGGCGACCGCTCAGCCCGAACCCTGTCCCGCACGGCCTGCTGATGCGCTCCGGCCGCGTCGGGGTCGCCCGAGGCGAACTCGTCCCAGGCCGTGGCCCAGCCCTCCGGGGTCAGTGGAAAGCGCCGCGAGTAGCGCCGGGTCAGGGCGCCAGCGCCGGCCAGGAAGTAGATGGGGCCGCCCCTCCCCCCGACCCTCGCGCCCAGGGTCAGCTGCTTGCCCACCCTGATCGGGATGTCGCCGACTTCCCCCGGTGCCGGCACCACCATGGGCGGGAGTGATCCGGCGTCACCGACGGCAGGCGCATCCGCACCGGCCGCGGTCGCAGGCGACGGGCCCGCCGGCGAGTCCGACGGCGTCGACGTCTGCGCCGACGCAAGGGTCACCGGGGCTCCGCAGGCGGAGCAGTAGTGCGCCAGGTCGTGCAGTGGCTGGCCACACTGGTCGCAGTACACGTCTCCCTCCGAAACCGGGACGAGGTGATGCCGCCGGATGGTAGGGGTAGGCGAGCTCCGTCGAGCGGCCTGGGCCTGCGACGTCAGTCGAGGGAGACGGAAGTAGCGAGCGGCTCGCTACCGCCGTCGACCTCGACGTCCAGGACGTGGGCGATGTCCGCGGACGACCGCCCGATGTGCAGCTGGTAGGTGCCGCTGTCCACGTACCAACCGGCCTGCCGGTGGTGCAGAGGCCCGTCGTGGACGTGCGCGGGCGGATTGGCACGGCGATGCACCATCTCCTGCCAGGCCTCGTCGGCCACGTCGTAGTAGGCGAAGGAGCGCTCCCCCAACCCCAGTCTCACCGTCGTCGATTCCCCCGGGTCCAGACGGACCTTGGCAAAAGCCTTGAGCTCCTTCACGGGGCGGAGCCGGCGGTCGGGCGCAGCCGAGCCGCCGTCCGGCGGGCCCACGTAGAGCTGCACGACCTCCGAGCCCCGGCGGGTCCCTGTGTTGGTCACCACGACGTCGACCTGCAGCCGCCCACCGGCCGCCAGGTGGGTGCTCGACAGCCGCGGCGGCCCGATCCCGAAGGTGGTGTAGGAGAGCCCATGGCCGAACGGAAAGCGCACCGGCAGCCGGCGCGCCTCGTACCAGCGATAGCCGATCAGCAGCCCCTCGGCGTACCGGATCTCGCTGCTCTCGCCGGGGAAGTTGCCGAACGCGGGCGAATGCTCGATGAGGAGGGGCAGGGTGGTCGGCAGGCGTCCGCCGGGATCGGCATCGCCGAGGAGCACGTCGACGAGGGCGTTGGCAAGCTCCTCGCCCGAGAACCAGATCTGGAGGAGGGCACCGGCCTCCGCTGCCCATGGCATGGCGACCGGCGACCCCGAGTTGACGACCACCACGGCGTCCGGGGTCGCACGAACGATGCCCCGGACCAGTTCGTCCTGCTTTCCAGGGAGGTTGATGGTCGCGCGGTCGTAGCCCTCGCTCTCCACCGTCTGGTCCGTGCCGACGATCACCACGACGGCGTCGGCGCCGTCGGCCAGGGCCACCGCCCGCTCGATGCCCGCCTCGTCCTCTCCGGCCTCGTACACGATCTCGACGCCGTCACCGAGGCGCAGGCGCAGGGCTTGCAGCGGCGACAGCAGGTAGTGGGGCGTGACCCTCGCGCTGCCGCCACCCATGATCGCCGGCTGATCAGCGTTGGGGCCGACCACCGCGATCTTGCGCAAGGCTCCTGCCCGGAGGGGGAGCACGCCGCGGTTGGCGAGCAGCACGGCCGCCTCCGACGCGGCCCTCCGTGCGATCTCGCGATCCTCGGGCCGGTCCACCGGGCTCTCCTGCTCCAGCTCGGGGTCGTCGAGGGCGCCGACGCCGTCGAAGACGGTGAGCATGCGCTCGACCTTGGCGTCCAGCATGGCCTCCTCGACTTGTCCACCGCGCACCGCCTCGCCGAGCGTCGCGCCGAATGAGCGAGCGGGCCCTGGCATCTCCAGATCGAGACCAGCTCCGGCCGCCTCGACGGTGTTCGAAAGTCCGTACCAATCGGTCATGACGAAGCCGTCGAAACCCCACTCCTGCCGGAGGATCTCCGTCAGGAAGCGCGAGGTGTCGGGGACGTGCGCGCCGTTGACTCGGTTATAGCTGGTCATGACGGCGAGCACCCCGGCGACCTTGACGGCGTGCTCGAAAGGCAGGAGGTAGAGCTCTCGCAGGGTGCGCTCGTCGATCACCGACGAGCTGGTGTAGCGCTCGAACTCGGTCTCGTTGCCAATGAGGTGCTTGACGGTGGCGATCACCCCCTGGTCCTGGACGCCCCGGATGTAGGCCACGGCGAGCTTTGCCGTCAGCAGCGGGTCCTCGGAGAAGGCCTCGAAGTTGCGGCCCCAGAGGGGGTGACGGTGCAGATTCACGGTCGGCGCCAGCAGCACCCTGGCGCCCTTGTCGCGGGCCTGGCGGGCGACGGCGGCGCTCGCCTCCGCCACCAGGGCGGGATCCCAGGTCGCCGCCAGCGCGGTCCCCGAAGGGATGCAGAGCGAGGGCGTCACCGAGAGGAACCCGACGGTCCCGCCCCGGGCGCCGTTGGGCCCGTCGGTGAACTTCACTGAGGGGATGCCCAGTCGCGGGATCGCGGCGGTGTGCCAGAGGTCGATACCCGCGGTGAGCGACGCCTTCTCGTCGAGGGTCATGGCGGCCACGAGCGCAGGGATGTCACGGGCCGAGCGCTTGCGGGATCGGGGCTGATCGATGTCCGTCTCCTCGCTCCTACTCGGAGGGCGCCGCTGCTGCCGCCTCGGCCTTCTCCTTCCGCTCGCTCTTCTCGCGCCGGGTCGACTTGGAGACCAGCTGCATCTTGATCTCGCCGTCCACCACCTCGACCACGACGGTGTCGCCGGGGCCATGCTTGAGCCGGAGCAGTTCCTCCGAGAGCGGGTCCTCGATCACCTTCTGGATGACCCGGCGGAGCGGCCGGGCGCCGTAGATCTTGTCGAAGCCCTCCTCGACGATGCGGTCCTTGGCCTCGTCGGCGACGGTGAGCTGCAACTCCTGGGCCGCCAGGTGAGTGGCGAGACGGGCCAGCATCAGGTCGACGATCTGGCGCATCTGAGGGTGATTGAGCCGCTGGAAGACGACCACCGCATCGACCCGGTTCAGGAACTCGGGGCGGAAGGCCCGCTTGAGCTCCTCCATGATGCTGTCGCGCATCTTGGCGTGGTCGTAGTCGATGGCACGGTCGGTCGTCATCGCCGGCTGGAAGCCGAGCGAGAGATTGCTCTTCAGGCTGGCGACGCCGAGGTTGCTGGTCATGATCACGATGGTGTTGGCGAAGTTGACCGCCTTCCCCTTGGCATCGCTCAACCGGCCGTCCTCGAGGATCTGGAGCAGCATGTTGAAGACCTCGGGGTGGGCCTTCTCGATCTCGTCGAAGAGGACGACGCTGTACGGGCGGCGGCGCACCGCCTCGGTGAGCTGACCACCCTCGTCGTAACCGACATAACCGGGCGGCGAGCCGACCAGACGGGCGGTCGAGTGCCGCTCCATGAACTCGCTCATGTCGAGCCGGATGATGGCGTCCTCGTTGTCGAAGAGGAAGGCTGCCAGCGAGCGTGCCAGCTCCGTCTTGCCCACCCCGGTGGGCCCGAGGAACATGAACGAGCCGATCGGCCGGCGGGCGTCCTTCAGCCCGGCGCGGGCACGCCGCACCGCCTGCGAGATCACCTTGACCGCCTCGTCCTGCCCGATGAGCCGCTTGTGGATCTCCGCCTCCATCTGGAGCAGCTTGGTGGTCTCCTCCTCCACCAGCCGGGACACGGGCACACCGGTCCACGAGCTGATGATCTCGGCGATGTGCTCCTCGGTGACGTCGGGCACGGTCGCGCCGAGCTTGTCCCGCCAGGCCATCTCCTCGGAGACGTACTTCTCCTTGAGCTTCTTCTCGTTGTCCCGGAAGTTGGCCGCGGTCTCGTAGTCCTGACCGGCGATGGCCTCTTCCTTCTGGGTCACGAGCTCGCGGATCTCCTTCTGCATGGCGCGGAGCTCGTCCGGGGTCGTGGTCAGCTTCATGCGGACCCGGGCGCTCGCCTCGTCGATGAGGTCGATCGCCTTGTCCGGCAGCGACCGGTCGGCGACGTAGCGCACCGACAGCTCGGCGGCCGACTTGAGAGCCGCGTCGGTGATCTTGACCCGGTGGTGCTTCTCGTAGAGGGGCCGGATCCCGTGCAGGATGTCAATGGTCTCCTGGAGGGTCGGCTCGTCGACGTAGACGGGCTGGAAGCGGCGCTCCAGGGCGGCGTCCTTCTCAATGTACTTGCGATACTCGTTGAGCGTGGTCGCCCCGATGCACTGGATCTCGCCGCGCGCCAGCGCCGGCTTGAGGATGTTGGCGGC
>PLXL01000007.1 GCA_003153215.1 Candidatus Dormiibacterota bacterium | reverse complement strand
CCTGTCCTCAATGTGGGCATCTTCCCGAACCTCGACAACCCGCTGCTGAGCAACGTGGCAGTGAGGCAGGCGATCAGCCTGGCGCTCGACCGTTCGAACGTTGCCACCCGCGGTGAGAGTGGGTACGAGCCGGCCGCCAGCCAGACCGGGATCATCACCCCGACCTATCAGTCGTGGTACGACAAGTCCATCGACAACACGGCCTATGACCCGACCAAGGCCGAGCAGGTCCTCGAGGCCGCAGGCTTCACCAAGGGTTCTGATGGCATCTACCAGAACGCCCAGGGCCAGCAGCTCTCCTTCACCCTCCAGACCGTCAGCGGCTTCGGCGACTGGGACGCCTCGCTGGTGGTCATCACCCAGGAGCTCAAGGCGGTGGGCATCCAGATCACGGTCGAGGATGAGAACTCGGGCCCATACACCACCAACCTGGAGAGCGGTAACTTCCAGCTCGCCTACGCTGGAAGCGGCGGTCCCTACACCGCGGGAGGGCCGACCCCCTACTACGAGCTCAGGGGGGACCTGTACAGCAGCAACATCGGGGGAACCAACTACTCCCACTACAACTCGCCCTCTACGGACGCCCTCTTCAACGCGTATGCGGCCACCACCAACGTGAGCCAGCAGAAGCAGATCATCGACCAGATCGAGCAGGTCATGGTCAGTGACTATCCCTTCATCCCCGTGACCCAAGGGGTCGACTGGTACACGTACGACGCCTCCCACATCGGCGGCTGGCCGACCGCGTCGGATCCATACGCCCAGCCTGCGATCTACGCCCCCCTAGAGGACGCCGGGGTCATCCTCGATCACCTGTATCCGACCAACTGATCCAGCCAGGCAGGGCATAGGAGTATATCGGCCATGAACGGGACCCAGGCGGCGCGGGGATGACGTACCTCCGTCGCCGTCTGGGCCTGTTCCTCCTAACCCTCTGGGCGGCCCTCACCGTCAACTTCGCCCTGCCCCGATTGATGCCCGGCAATGAGGCCCAGGCGGTACTGGCCACATTGCACGGCGTCAACCCGGCTGCGCTCCACGCGCTGGAGATCGAGTTCGGGGTCAATGTTCACCAGAACATCGTCCTCACCTACCTCCAGTACCTGGGGAACTGCTTCACCGGCCAGCTGGGAGTCGACCACTACGGCATCCCGGTGGTGACGGGGATCGTTCAGGCGCTTCCCTGGACCCTAGGTCTGGTGGGCATCGCCACGGTGCTGGCCTTTCTGATCGGGACGCTGGTGGGAATCCTCACCGCGTGGAGGCGCGGAGGGAGGATGGATGCCTTCCTGCCACCGCTTCTCTTCATCGTCTCGAGCTTCCCGATCTTCTTCATGGGCCTGGTCCTCATCCTCATCTTCGGGGTGGTGCTCAACTGGCTGCCGATCGGCGGCAACTACAACATCGACGCCACGCCCTCGCTGTCTCTTCCGTTCATTGGCGATGTGATCACGCACGCCATCCTTCCGGGTGCCACCCTGGTGGTGGTGACGGCCGGCCTCTGGATCTTTACCATGCGAAACAACATGATCACGACCCTGGCGGAGGACTACGTCAAGATGGGGCGGGCCAAGGGCCTCGCCCCCTGGCGGATCATGCTCGACTACGCGGCCCGGAACGCGATCCTCCCCAACCTGACCGGCTTCGCCATGCAGCTGGGATTCGTGCTGGGCGGCGCCATCCTGGTCGAGTACACCTTCTCGTACCCGGGGCTCGGGTATCTCTTCTACACGAGCACCACGCTCCACGATCTGCCGATGATGCAGGGCCTCTTCCTCTTCTACACAATGGCGGTGCTGGTCTGCGTCCTGGGTGCGGACCTCGTGACGGCGCTGGTCGATCCGCGGACCAGGGACGCGTAGGTTCCAGCCATGGCAATTCCAGCGATCGGCTCCAACAGCGCCCTGAGCGGGGCCGGCGTCAGCGCCCCCAGCACCAGTGTCCGTGTTCGCTTCCTGCGGACCCTGTTCAGCAGCAAGAAAGCCACCGCCGGGCTCGTGATCCTCCTCGTCATCAGCTTCGTGGCGGCATTTCCGGGGCTGCTGACCCACGACGATCCCAATGCGGCCATTTACGGCATTGAGCAGGGACCGTCACTCCAGCATCTGCTGGGGACCACGCTGGTGGGACAGGACGTCTTCTCCCAGCTGGTTTACGGCACCCGCCTCACCCTGGTCATCGTCGTCGTGGTGAGCGTCATCGCGACCGTCCTGTCCATGATCATCGGGATCACCGCGGCCTACCTCGGAGGTCTCGCTGACCGCAGCCTCTCTCTGCTGACGGACATATTCCTGATCATTCCCACGCTGCCCCTCTTGATCGTGCTCGCCTTCTACCTCCCCTCGGGAGCGAGCACCATGATCCTGGTGCTGTGCCTGACCAGTTGGGCCTTCCAGGCCAGGCAGCTGCGGTCACAGGGTCTGTCACTGCGCAGCCGTGACTTCCTCGCCTCCGCCAGGGTGCGCGGAGAGCGACCCCTCTACATCATCCTGGTCGAGATCGTGCCCACCATGACCTCGCTGCTGGCCGCGTCGTTCCTCGGGGTGGCCGTCTACGTGGTGGGATTCGCTGCCGGCCTCCAGTTCCTCGGCCTTGGTAACAGCAGCGAGCTGACCTGGGGCACCCTCCTCTACCAGGCCCAGGCGAACGATGCGCTCATATCCGGCAACGTGTGGTGGGAGCTGTCTCCCGGGCTCGCGGTGGCCCTGCTGGGCGCCGGGTTCGCCCTCCTCAACTACGCCTTCGACGAGATCGGAAACCCGGCCCTGCGGCCGGCCAGGAGGCGGCGTGACAGATCCGCTTCTTGAGGTGAAGGACCTCACCGTCGACTATCAGGCTGAGTACGCGGACGTGCGAGCGGTCGATCACGTGTCCCTGAGTGTGGCGGCGGGGGAGTTCCTCGGTGTGGTAGGTGAGTCGGGTTGCGGCAAGTCGACGCTGCTCTTTGCCATAGCCCAGCTCCTCTCTNNNNGGTCCTTCGGCTGGTGGGTATCGATCCTGCCCACCTGGACAGCTATCCCCACCAGCTGAGCGGTGGCATGCGTCAGCGGGCGATGATCGCCATGGCTCTGCTCTTCACTCCCCAGCTGGTGCTGATGGACGAGCCGACGTCGGCGCTTGACGTCGTCGCCCAGCGCGCCCTGATGCGCCAGATCAAGGAGCTGCAGGTACAGCTCGGCTTCGCGGTGATCTTCGTCACCCACGACATGTCCGTGGTGAGCCACTACTCGGATCGCGTCATGGTCATGTACGCCGGCCAGACGGCCGAGGTGGGAGGCACCCGGCGGATGTTCGCCAATCCCCTGCACCCGTACACCCGAGGTCTGATGGACGCGTTCCCCTCCATCCGCGGCGCCCGGCGCGAACTGACCGGCATCCCCGGCAGCCCNNGCACGACGCCCGCATCCGGAGGCACCGGTCCGGAGTCCGGCGAACCCCTCCTCCGCACCGTCGATCTCACGCGGCACTTTCGGCTCGGCGGGTTCCGCTCAAAGAACATATTGCACGCCGTCGACAGTCTCTCGATGACCATCGGCGAGCGGGAGATCGTCGCTGTCGTGGGCGAGAGCGGCAGTGGCAAGACCACCGTGGCGCGGCTGCTGACGATGATCTACCCGCCCACCCGGGGAACGATCTACTACCGCGGGCGTGCCGTCAACCATCTGCACTCTCGCCGGGACATCCTCTGGTATCGCGGCGAGGTGCCTCTCGTCTTCCAGGACCCGTACAGCGCCATGAATCCCGTGTTCCGCGTTTCCCATGGGGTGATGCGGAGCTTGAAGCTGCACCGTCCGGAGCTGGATCGCGCCGGGCGGCAGCGAGAGGCGCAGCGTGTCTTCGACACGGTGGGGCTCAGCCCTGACATGCTCGCCAAGTTCCCCTACGAGATGAGCGGCGGGCAGCGCCAGCGGGTGGGCTTCGCGCAGGCGCTGGCGGTCCAGCCCCGGCTGATCCTGGCC
>PLXL01000224.1 GCA_003153215.1 Candidatus Dormiibacterota bacterium | reverse complement strand
ATGGGCTGGAACTGCACCCGCAGCTAGGACGCCTCCAGGGAGTGGAGGAGGTCGGATTCGAGCTCCATGCGGGCGAGCGCCGCCGCGTACATCTGCGGCACGCGAAGAGCACGAAGCGGTTCTTCCCGGCCGCCTTTGCCCTGTACATGGCCACGTCGGCGTTGCGGAGGAGGTCGCTCGCCCCGTGGTTGACGGCGCCGGAGATCGCCACACCGATGCTGGCGCTTGGCATACCGGAGGCGGTGAGGGTCGCCGCGGAGGCCGCCCCCGGGGGCAGTGAAGGCCACCGGTACGGGTAGACTCGCCTGCGCCACTGGGGAGTGGCCAAGTGGTAAGGCAGCTGACTCTGGATCAGCAAATCGTAGGTTCGAATCCTACCTCCCCAGCCAGCCAGTTCAGTACCAGCGATTGAGCCTGGGTGAACCGCCCCTGTAAGTCGCTGCAACCGCGCCTATAATCTGGGGCGTCAGCCGGTGCAGAGCATCGACATACACCAGGACGTCGCTGAGAGAGGTACCCGCCCATGACCAAGCTGTCCGTGGTCACGCCGCCGGTCCCCTCTGCTCTCGGCACACTGGCCGCCGACTTCCTGGCCGACTGCCGGGCCCGGGGCTTGGCGGTGCGCACCGTGGAAGCGTACGAGTACCCCGTCCGCTCCGAGTTCCTCCCCTGGTGCGCCAGGGAGGGGATCAGCGAGCCCACCCAGCTCACCAGTCAGCTCGTCGGCCGCTTCACCTCGAAGCTACTGGAGGACGGAGGCAAGCGTGGCCAGCTCAGTCGGGCGTCGGTGCGCTCCTACGTCCGATCGGTTCGCGTCTTCCTGGGCTGGACTGCGAAGGCTGACGGCGGCGCCGCCGCAGTGGGAGCCAGCCCGAAGCTCCCCAAGCCGGAGCGGCGGATAATCGACGTCCTCTCCCGCGAGGAGATCCAGCACATGGAGAATGCCGCCCGGACCGAGCGGGACAAGCTGATCCTGCGGCTCCTGGCCGACTGCGGTCTCCGGCTGGGTGAACTGCTGGGGCTCCGAGCCGAGGACATCTGGGAGCCCAAGCGCGGTGAGTACGCGCTGAAGGTCCACGGCAAGGGCAGCCGGGACCGTCTGGTGCCCGTCGCCCCGGCGCTCTACCGCCGACTGCGCCGATACCTGGCAGGTCGGCGCGCCGACCCCCATGAGCGCGTCTTCGTCTCTCTGCGCAAGGGCGCCGACGGCCGCCACGCCCCGGTCACCCAGAGCGGCGTCGAGCAGGCCATCCGCATACTCGCGGTGGAAGCCGGGATCGAGAAGCGCGTCTACCCGCACATCCTCCGCCACTCATTCGCCACCGAGTGGCTCCGGCGGGGCGGCAACATCATCAGCCTCCAGCGAGTGCTGGGGCACGCGGACCTGAGCATGATCCAGGGCGTCTACGCTCACCTCGACTCGAGCGACGACTACCAGGCCGCCATGCGGGTGCTTCTCGGCACGGACTAGCGGCAGCCAGGAGGGGCTAGGTGAAGGAGGACGATGCAGTCAGCCGGCGCCCATCGCCTGCCCGAGCAGCCATAGAGAGAAGCCCGGTAGTCCGACTTTCTTTCTATAGCCGCCGATGGGCCGCGACGCGTTGCCCTGAATTCCGGGCACCTCGTCGTCTATGCTCTCGCTCGAATGAGACCAAGCCGGAACGACATCATCGCGTCTGCCCGGGCGTTCGCCCAGGAGTGGCATGGTGAGACCAGTGAGAGAGGCGAGGCCCAGACGTTCTGGACTGAGTTCTTGGCCGTCTTCGGCATTCAGCGGCGGCGCGTCCATGCGGCTTTCGAGAGGCATGCTCGGCGATCCTCGACCATGGGGGGCGGCTTTATCGACCTGATCTGGCCGGGCATGATCCTCGCAGAGCACAAGTCGGCGGGCGAGGATCTGGAGGCCGCAGCCGATCAGGCACTCGACTACCTCGACTCGCTTCCCGACCGCGACGTTCCCCGGCTGATCTTGGTCTCGGACTTCGCGCGGATGGGCGTGATGGACCTGGAGGCGGAAGACCGCCCGCTCTTCGTGTTCCCCCTAGCTCGGCTGGCTGACGAAATCGATCGGTTCCTCTTCTTGGCTGGATACACGACACGCCGGTTTGAGGTCGAGGGAGCGGTAAACGTCAAGGCCGCGGAGATTCTTGGTGATGTTTACGATGAGATCGCGGCCACCGGGTATGCGGGCCACCCCCTTCGCGTGTTCATAGTCCGGCTGCTATTCCTGCTCTTCGGTGACAGCACGGGGCTCTGGGCGCGTAGTCAGTTCAGTGACCTTCTCATCAACCGAACAGCGGACGATGGCTCGGATCTGGGGATGTGGCTTGGGAGGCTCTTCGCCGTGCTCGACACCCCAGATGATCGACGGACCACGGCCCTCGACCAGGACCTGGCCGCCTTCCCCTACGTCAACGGCGGCCTCTTCGAGGAGCGCCATGAGCCGCCCGACACCACACGGCGAATGCGGGAGCGGCTGATCGAGGCTTGCCACTTCGATTGGTCCAAGATCAGCCCGGCGATTTTCGGGTCCATGTTCCAGTCGGTCATGGAACCGGCTGCCCGACGGGCGATCGGCGCCCATTACACCTCTGAGACAAACATCCTCCGCGTTATCCGCCCGCTCCTCCTCGACGACTTGGAGTCGGAGCTAGCAGCGTGCGGCTCCTCCCGCGCGCGGCTACGCACCTTCCACGAGAAGCTTGGACGACTTACCTTCTTTGACCCGGCCTGCGGCTGCGGCAACTTCCTCGTCATTGCCTACCGAGAGCTGCGTCGGTTAGAGCGTGAGGTCCTTGCCAGGCTCAATCCCGGACCCGTGCAACTGGGGCTCTCTTTGGAAGGTCAGCGGAAAGTTCAGATCGATCAATTCCACGGCATCGAGATCGAGGAGTTTCCCGCACGGATCGCTGAGACGGCCATGTACCTGATTGAGCACCTGGAGAATGAGGAACTCAGCCGGTCGTTTGGGCTGAACGTCGTGGATCTCCCAATCGCCGCCGTCGCGCACATCCACATCGGAAACGCTCTGAGGATGGACTGGGCGACGGTACTTGAGCCGCAGCGGTGCTCCTTCCTGTATGGAAACCCTCCGTTTGTCGGGAAGAAGGCACGGAGTGCTTCCCAGCAAGACGACATGGCAGTGGTGTTCGGCCAAGCGAAAGGGACGGCCACGCTCGACTACGTCGCTGCCTGGTACGAAAAGGCCAGGTCGTATCTCAAGGGGACCGATGCAAAGGCGGCGTTCGTCTCCACGAACTCAATCACCCAGGGCGAGCAGGTGCCGATCCTGTGGCCCCGGCTGCTCAACGACGGCTTCGAGATCGGGTTCGCCCACCGCACCTTCGTGTGGACCAGCGAGGCCGCGGGGATGGCCCATGTCCACTGCGTCATCGTGGGCTTCCGGTCGGGCGGCTGGCCAGGGAAGCGATGGCTCTTCGACTATGCGACGCCCCGCTCGGAGCCCCACCAGCTGGAGGCAACACAGATCAACCCCTACCTCGTCGACGCGCCCACTGTGTACGTCGAGAAGCGGCGTGAACCTCTCGCCGCTGTGCCGCATGCCTCGTTTGGATCGATGCCCAACGACGGCGGAAATCTGATCCTCGACGACGACGCGATGGCGCGCCTACGTGAGGTCGACCCCGTCGCGGCCAGATTCGTTCGGGAGATGGCATCGGCGAGACAGCTTCTCCACGGCGAGCGTCGCTGGTGCCTGTGGCTGGTCGACGCCACTGCGGCTGAGATCCGCTCGTCGCCCGAACTGGCAGCGCGCGTGAAAGCGGTCCGCGACTACCGGACAAAGAGCGACCGCGAGGCTACGAAGCAGTTGGCTCGAACACCCCAGCTGTTCGGCGAGATACGTCAGCCTGCAACCGACTACCTCTGCATTCCGCGACACGCCGGCGAACTCCGCGCGCTTGTGCCGATGCGCTACTTCGGCCCTAGCGTGGTCGCCAGCGACTCCACGCTCGTCGTCCCCGGAGCAGACCTGTTTCTCTTCGGAGTGCTCCAGTCCGCCATGTTCACGACCTGGTTGCGAGCGGTAGGTGGGAAGCTCGAAAGTCGCCTTCGCATCTCCGTCGAGTCTGTCTACAACACTTTCCCGTTCCCTGATCCGAGCGACACGCAGCGCGCCCGCGTCACGGAGGCAGCCCAGAGGGTCCTCGACGCCCGCCAAACTCACCCGGACTCGTCCCTCAGTAACCTCTACGACCCGCTCGCGACCCCTGCCGATCTTGTACGTGCTCACAGCCACCTGGACCGGGCTGTGGATGCCTGCTTCGGCCGGCGCGGGGCACTGGGAGAGGCCGATAGGTTGCGGGTGCTCTTCGATCGTTACGTGGAAATGACCTCAGCGCAAACGACCTTGGACTTGGTCCCGAAACGGGCCGAGCGGGGCAGCCGCCGGAGACGCTAAGTGGTCCACTGTGGCCGTTGGCTGGGCGGCCTGTGCCACGTCTGCTTTCAGGACTCGGTCGATCGTCGAGGGCTGCCAGCGCCCGCCCCGCACCGTGGGGACCCCCTCAGCGTTCAGCTTGTCGGCGATCGCCTGCATGGTGCGGCCCTCGGCACGGAGCCGGTGGATGCGGCGCCGTAGCGGGTCCTCGATGAGGCGGGGCCGGCCGAGCCGGACACCCTGTGAGCGCTTCACCGCCAGAGCGGCGCGGGTCCGCTCACCGATGACCCGGCGCTCGAATTGGGCGAACACGGAAGCCATGCCAGCCATCGCCTCCCCCATCGGCGTCGAGAGGTCGACCCCGAGGTCGAGCACCGCCAGGTTCCACCCCTGGTGGCGGGCGTCGTCCAGGAGGCGGGCGAAGTCGCCGACGCTGCGGCTCAGACGGTCGAGCTTAGCGACCACCAAGGTTCCGGCCTCGCCGTGGCGGATTGCGGCCAGGGCGTCAGCGAGCCCATGACGGCCGTTCGTGCTCGCGCCCGAGGTGACATCCTGCTCGACGCGGACGAGGGTCCAGCCGCGGGACTCACAGTAAGCGGCGATGGCCCGACGCTGGGCCTCAAGCCCGGCGCCGCTGTCGCCCTGCTCGACGGTGGAGACGCGGACATAGCCGATCACCTGGTCGACGGGAGCGGTAGGGGTCCGACGTGCTCTCGACATGCCCTGATTATACGCTAAACGTTCGTATTGCGTATAGGGGTAGGGCTGAGGAGCCGCTCTCACCTGCGCGATCATCGGTGGCCCCCTAGGTCGGCGAAGCGAGATGCCATCGAGCCCCCTCCCCCGCCGAGGAGAGTCCCGAAGCCACGACCCCAGCCGTCATCGACGCCCGGCGCCGGGGCTGACGGCAGCGCGTCAGGTTCGAAGTCCTCCACCTCTACCCCGTTCTCGATCACGGTCCGCGGAGCCTTGGGCGCCGGGGGCTTCCGCTTCGGGGCGGGCAGAGCAGGCCGCACCTCGCGTGGCTCCTCGACCTCGGGGGCGTCGATCACGGTCAGCGACGGTGCCGTCAGGCGATCACCCAACGTCTCCATGGCGACCCGGACGTCCTCGGCTGACGGGGTGAATATCGTGACGTTGACCGGCCCACCGGCTTGCGCCTGGTCGGCCTTATCGAGACCGAGCACCCGCGCTCGATCGGAGACGGCCTGGCGCACGATGCCGAGGAAGGCCGAGCGATTGAGACTGGTGTCCCGCGCCTCGTCGAACGCCGTCCACGCCTCAGACACAAGCGCCTCCAGCTCGAGTAGGTACTCGTCCAGGTCGGCCGGAGCGTCGCGTCGGCGCAGCTCCACCGCTCGGCGCCGGTCCTCGAAGAGCGCGGTGCGGGAGATCGGGGGCTCCTCCGGGTGGCTGGCGCCAAGCCAAGCGTTCACCACAGCCAGGCACTCCTCCCAAGGCCGGCGCCGCAGCCAGGGCCCCACGCCAGCCGCGATCCGACCGAGGATCACCGGGTCGTCATCCCAGGCAAGGGCATGAGCGCCACCGGGTTGACCCGCGTAACCCTTGGACCGGCCACGCCGGACGTTTCCCCTTCCCGCCGTTCGGACGCCTTGTGTTCCTGTCGCCTTGGGGGTGGTCACAGGGCGTGCGACCTCGCCGCCTCGATGAGCCGATCGCGAGCGCGCCGCTCCCCAGTCTCCGTCATGGCCGCTTCGGTGATCGCCCCGTCGTTCTGGGGAGTCCAGTCCTCCACCTCCACGCCCGCCGGAGCGTCCCGTGCGACCGTATGAAGCCCGGCATCTACGGCCTCGGCGACCGCTTGGGCCGCGACCTCGAGGGGAACCCCGGACTCCTTGGCGACTCTCGGTGCCACGTCGAGGATGCCGAGCTGCTGCGCCCGGGACGCTGGGTCGGCCACCACCCGAGCCGCCACGGCCTTGGCACGTGCCAGCGCCGCCGCGTCCGGGAGCACATCTCGTGGGGCAGCCCGCCGCGTCGGCGTGACCGGGTCCACCAGGCCCAACGTCCGCAGCACCGCGGCCCGCAGGGCGGGCTCCGCGAGGAGCTGGCGAGCACGATCCGAGGCAGCTTCGGTGAGGCCCCCGACGAACTCATCCAGGCCCGGACCCACCTCGACGACCTGGCCGGTGATCCGCGCCGACTCCGTCGCCGCCTCGCGGGCGCCTTCAGCGACGTCCCGGCGGTGCTGCTCCGCGATCATCCGGCTCTGCCGGTCATAGAACTGTCCAGCGGCAGCGGCGCCCTCGCTCACATGGTCTAACCAGGGATCACGCACCCTCGGCCGGCCGGGGTCTTCCGGCTCGTAGTCCTCCACGTCCCCTTCTCCCGGCGCGGGCAGGGGCTCGGGGCGGGCCCGCTCGGCGAGCCGGTCTAGGTAGGCGGCCAGGTCGGTGCGAGCCACCACCTGATCCGTTCCGACGTTGCGGAGGGGCACCTCGGCCCCAAGGACCTGGCGACGAAACACGCCGAGGCTGACGTCGAGCAACTCGGCCGCCTCTTCGACGCTGACGTACGGGCTCGCCTCCTGGGTGGGATGGCTACGGGCGCTCATGGGTAGTCCTCCACGTTTGGGTCGAGTGGCTCCGGTGCCGGGGGCTTGACCACGGGCGGCGGTGGCGCTTCGGCGGCTGCGGTGATCCACGCGTCCAAGTCGGCAACGCGGATGCGCTTGATTGCACCGCCGACGCCGAGCTTCAGGACGCGGACTCCGCTCTGCTCGATCACTACCGAGCGGAAGGACCCCTGCGAGAGCCCTACATACCGGGCTGCGCGCTCCAGATTTAGGAGCTGGGGCTCAACAACGGTTGCCATGATTCAGTCCTCCTTTCCCATAGCGGGCGATGCAACGCGGGGAGGGTGTTGCATGCCTCCCTCTCCCCCCTTAAGGGGGAGGGGATGCAACGCGCCCCGTTGCGTGTATGCAACGCGGCGCAACGCAGAATGCAACGGTGCAACGCGGCGGTCATGCCTTGAGTCCTATGCGCCCGTCAGAGAGGCGCTGGAAGGCGTCGGGGTGACGGAGGAGGGCGGAGCGGATGGAGGTCTCGGGGACGCCGAGGTCTTCTGCTAGTTGCCTAGTGGTCCTCGCGCCGGAAGCGAGGGCGCGGTGCATTCGTCGCTGGGTCGACAGGCGGCCCTCAAGTTCGGGCGCCGTCACCTCGGCCCGCTCGTAGCGGATCACGTCGCCGTCATGGACGACGCGCAGCCCTATCGGCGGATGCTTCGCGGAGAGGTTGCTCTTCGCATGGATGAGAAGTACCTCGGCCACTCCGGCGTGGGGCTCATGCTCGGCGCGCAGCTCCCAGACGTCGCGGGCGGCGTTGACCTTGTAGACCGAGCCATACGGGCGGCTCGCGCCGTTGACCCCGGTGGCGATGTCAGATCCGGCGACGTGGTCGATCAGGAGCGACGTCACCCGGAGATGGCGCAGCGCGCCATGCAACCGGAGCACGGCGTCAGCCGGGTCGCCTACTTCTCGGCCGATCCCGAGAGCGAGCCCGACCGAATCCACGATGACCAGGCGGACCGAATGCTCGGCGACCAGCTCGGCCACCCGCTCGACGTCATCCGCGAGAGGTCGAGCGCATCCCAGGTAGGGCAGGCGCGGCGCCTCGATCCCGGCACCCTCAGCGATGCCGGCGATCAGGTTGCTCCAGTCATCGGCGGTCGATTCCCAGTCGAGGATAGCGACGGGCTGAGGGCTCGACGGGCGAAACCCGGGGATCACCTCATGGCCGGTTGCCACGGAGACGGCCATAGCGGCGGCTAGGGTGCTCTTGCCGCTTCCGCCCGGCCCGTACAGGACCGATGGGTGCTCGGCCGGTAGCATCGGGGCCAGGAGCCGCGGATCGGCGGTAGCGGGCACCCGCTGGCCGATCACGACGGCCGGCGAGCCAGCGCGCTCGGCGGCGAGCACCGAGACGCACAGGCGCTCGAGAACGTCCCCCCAGGGGACCTGAGGAGCGCGGATCGCCAGCAATCGGGCGGTCTGAGCCCGAGCGGTGAGGCTGGAGAGGTTGAACGACCCGACGCTGACGTGGCGGCCGTCCACCAGGACCCGCAGCTCGCCGCGTAGCTCCCCACCGGAGGAGCGCAACCGCGAGACGTGGGCCTCGTAGCCCTTGCCGCCCTCAGCGTCGGCGAGGACGTAGCCGAGGCCGCGGCGCTCGACACCCTGGCCGTAGTCGATGCTGGCGGCGAGCTGGGCGAGGACGGAGGGCTCGGCCGTCATGTGCCGTCCCCCGCCGGCTCGACGGCGTCGCGGAGCAGGATCGCCGGGCGGCCTTGGCGTACCGCGTCGACCACCTTCCAGCAGGCGGCCTCGATCATCGCCGGCCAGGGCTGGCTGGGAGCGAGGGTCGCCAGGTACCGGGCGGCGTCCGCCTTGCCGCGGGTTGAGGTCGCGTTGAGACGGCCGCAGCGGAGCACGGCCCGGTTTCCGTCGCTGCCCGTTGAGACGGTCAACTCGGCGGACATCTCATCGCCCCATCGGTCCTCGCGGACGATGCGGTCGAAGAGCATCACGACGATGGGCTCGCCAGGCCAGGCCATTGTGGCGATGCCGCGGTCGAAGACGAACTTGGGGGCGGTCATCACGAAGGCCGCCCGTAGCCGATCAAGCCCCGACGGCTCACGACGCCGACGAGGTCATCGAGCCTGGCGGCGAAGCGCTGTAGGCCGTCCATGCCCGCGAGGCATGGCGCGACGTGGTCATCGCCCGAGCAGGCGGTGCACCGTCTCTGTCCGATCAGCGCCCAGGTGCTACTACGGCAGCACTCGCATGGGGTCGGCCCGGTGGTCAAGACGACGCCCGGTCTGCTGAGGCGAGAAGGGCATCGGCACCGGGCATCACGGGCGCCCGGATCAGGGCGACAGCAAGTTTCCGGACAGTCTGGATTGAGACGGCCTTCCCCCCGGCGGCGTGGCTGATCGTAGCCTCGCTAATCACGGCGAGCCGGGAGAATTCGGCCTGAGTCAGCCCTCGACGGGCCAGTTCTCGCCGCAGCGCGTCGCTGTCGATCGAAACCCTCACCGGTTGGCCTCAGCGGAGATCAGGGCGTCGACGTACTCCAGAAGAGCAGAGTTCGGGATTCGCCGAGCCCGCTTCTCGACCCTGACGGAGCGGAGCTTGCCGTCCCTGAGGAGTTGGTACAGGGTGCGCCGGGAGATGCCGAGGCGGCGCGCTGCCTCCTCAGGCGGGTAGAGGAGCCGATCGGCGGCCGTGTTGTTTACGCTTGAGTGCGACATGGCGCAAGCATGCGCGGACCCGTTTATAATGGGGATTATGAAAGGTGATTTAGCGACCCGGACGTCCTCTGCTCGGGGACGTGGGGAGAAGCTCTCACGAGAGCTGCGGAAGCAGATTGAGACTGCCTTGTCGGCCGATCCCGGCTGTCCGAATCGGACGGTCGCCCGGCGTTTCGTCGTCGACAAGGGCACGATCAGGCAGATCCGGCTCAAGCTGGAGGCGACGGGACGGATACGGCCGATCGTGTCCAGGCCCGGCCGCCCGGGACGAACGGGGAAATGGCCGGTCGCCGACGAGACGCCGGCCGCCGGCATCACGGCGGCGGACCTGCGAAATGCGCTGCGCGATCGGCTCGCCGCCCGGCTCGCCGCCCCGGAGACCGACGAGACGTCGGATGGCGTATCCGACGAGGACCTGCTCGACCCGAGGATCGAGGACTATGCCCCGACCGAGACCGGCGACGGGCCCGGGACGGACGTGAACGAGCGTCTCGGGGACATCTGGGTGACGGTCAAGCTGGAGTGGCAGGCGCTTGACCCCCCGAAGCGACCCAAAACCGGTGTCCGGCAGTGGGAGAAGGTCTGGATGGCGCGCGAGGTGCGCTTCTCGGTGTCGCGCGAGGCATTGAAGCCGCAGGGCGGGCGCGATCTCTTGGTGAGGGGGATCGCCCAGAACGTGAACACCGACCTGTTTCGCCAGGGATGGCCCCAGGGGAAGAGCGCCGACAGTGGTCGTCCCTAGGGAAACGGCGCAATTGTTCCTTGAACGGTGCATTAGGGCCGCTTGCACCATCCTGATACAGCCAGGCCCGGCGGGAGGGGCTCCTTCCTATGACGCCACGGTGACGGGATTGGGCCTTGAACCTCGCTCCCCAGTCACCGATGGGTAGAGGTGGATGATACGGGCGCTCGGTGGCCTTGGTCTGGCTCGCCGCCTGCCTCGTAGGGTCAGTTCGCGCGTCAAAGCCCCCACGCCGCTCGCCCGTGGCCAGAATAGGCGGATGGCTCCGAAAGGGACGGGTGACCCGGTTGAGCTTGAGGCGAGCCGCGATCCCCGAGTTGCGGCGCAGAGGCGAGGGAAGCTGGAGCAGCACCTTGCGGCCCTCCGTAGAGCGGAGGACTTGCGGGTCGAGGGTGGCGGCGACGAGGACGAGGCCACCCTCCGAAACCTCATCAGCCGGGCTGAAAGCCAGTTGCGCACCCTCCAGCGGCAGGCAGGCGGGACTGTCTTCTCCCGTCGTCGCCCTAAGAAGCAGGCGGCCGGGTCGTGCCGCGTCTTCCTAGACGAGTGCGGCAGCCACGATCTGGCCTCCTCAGATCCCTACCCGGTGTTCGCGCTCTCGGCCGTCATCGTTCTTGATGACGGGTACACAAACCTCGACGTGCGCTGGCAGGGGTGGAAGGCCCAGGTCCTTGGCCAGCACGATGCGATCGTCCACGAGCCCATGATCCGAAACAAGCTTGGTCCGTTTGGAGGGCCGGGCGGTCCCGCCGTGGTTGAGAGTCTCAGGCGCGAACTCGGTGACCTCGACTTCACGGCCATCGTCTGCGCCGTGCATCGGATCAACTACGTGGCCGCACACGGGGTGAGCCGCCTCGACGAGAGCCTCCCCGCCCACACCTACCTCATGACCCTGGACTTCCTCGCTGAAAGGATCGTCCTGGCTCTCGACTCGGTCTTCGGAGGCGCCCGCGCCCAACTTGTGGCCGAGTCTCGGGGGCCTAAAGAAGATGCCCTCCTGCAGTACGAATTCGCCCGACTGCACCTCGACGGCACGTCCTACATCGCGCCGGGCTGGTTCCGCCAGCAGCTTGAGCCTGGGGTGGTATTTCAGACCAAAAAGGCCAACTCGACCGGTCTTCAGCTAGCCGACCTCATCGCCCGCCCTGTGGCCGATAAGGTCGGTGACCCGACCTCCGACCCGCCCCGCTGGCAGGAGGCCCGTGCGAAGCTCTGCGCCGGACAAGAGACCAAGCACTCGATCTTGGGGCTCAAGGTCCTGCCTTGGCTGGACGAGTACGAGGACCTCTGGAAAAGCTGAAGGGGTCCCAGCCGAAGCCGGGCCCCTTCCGCCGACCGGGATAACCCCGGCCCACTTGCAACGTCAAGTGTATATACCACGCCCCAGCGTCCGCCACCCATATGTTCGCTGAGTCGCTACGAAGCCCTTGCCCTGCTGGCCCCCTCCCGGCCCGCGGTCGCCGCTGATTGAATCTGACTTGCGCCCAAGGCGGTCAGCCGGTTGGGATGGCCGATTCCCCAAGATCAGTCGCTTCTAACCAATTTGCGGCCAGCCGTCAGGCCAGAGGGGCTGACTCTGGATCAGCAAATCGTAGGTTCGAATCCTACCTCCCCAGCCAAGTGTGTTGGCAGTCACCATAACCCTGGTGGGGGCTGTCGCTGCTGGGAGCGCGCCGGGGCAGGGCGGCGACGACGACGCGCTGTGATCCCTCGCGCCCGTGCGGCGCTCAGAGCGAGGTGATGGCGAGCGTGGCGCCCATGCCGACGACCATCGCGGTGACGGCCAGCAGGACGACCTTCTCCCAGAGCCGCAGCCGGTAGGCGGCGGGCAACGTGGTCCAGGCCAGGACGATGAGGAAGACGAGCACGATGGGGAGTAGCAGGGCGTTGAGGACCTCGACGGCGATGGCGAGGCCCACCAACGAGCTGCTGGTCAGCACCAGCACCGCGGAGAGTCCGACCGCCCCGGTGAAGACGCCGTAGAAGAGGGGCTCCTGACGGAACTTCCGGTTGAGGCTGCGGGGCTTCCCGGCGACCTCCGCGAGCGCCCACGCGGCCCCCAGGGAGACGACGAGGGCCGCGACCAGGGCAGCCCCGGCCACCCCCATGGAGAAGGCGAGGCGGCCACCCGCAGCTCCGAGCGACGAGGTCAGCGCCGTCGAGATCTGGGCGACGGTGTTGACGGATCCGGAGTTCCGGTGGAAGAGGCTCGCCCCGGTCGCGACCAGGACCGCGATCATGATCACCTGGGTGACCACCGCACCGATGGCCGTGTTGATCCGCGTGACCCGGAGATCCCGGACCGTGATCCCCTTGTCCAGGATGGCGGCCTGCTGGTAGAAGATCATCCAGGGCATGACGACCGCCCCGACGTTGGCCGCCACCAGGGCCAGGTAGGCCGAGTTCCCGAGCGGCTGGCCCATCCACAGGCTCCCGGCCAGGGAGCCCGGATCCGGATGGGCCCGGATGGCGGCCACCAGGAAGGCCAGCTCGAAGAGCCCGAGGCCGATCCCGATCAGCTCCACCCGCCGGTAGCTGCCGGAGACGACCACCAGGAGAAGCAGGATGGCGGCGCCGGGGACGATCAGCTGCGGGGGCAGGCCGACAATGCTGCCGACACCCGCTATGCCCGCGAACTCGGTGACCAGGGCACCCACGCTGGTGACCAGCAGGATGCTCACGGAGAAGACCGCCCATCCACGTCCGAATCGCGCCTTGATCAGCTCGGCGTGCCCCTTGCCGGTGATGAGGCCGAGCCGGACGGTCAGCTCCATGACGATGTAGAGGACCGGGATGAGGAGGACCTCGAGGGGGAGGAGCCGGTAGCCGAAGCGGGCCCCGGACTGGGCAGCGGTCACCACGCTGCCGGCATCGGTGTCGGCGAGCATCACCATGAGGCCGGGACCGACCGCCACCGCCAGCCACATCCAGCGCCTGCGGGGGTGGCGGGACGGCAGCTGC
>PLXL01000086.1 GCA_003153215.1 Candidatus Dormiibacterota bacterium | reverse complement strand
AGCGCCGCGGCCGCCGCCCCGGCGCGGGAGCACTCCAGCGAGATCTCACCGAGGTGCAGCTCTGACGAGGTGAAGTAGGTGTAGGGGGAGTCGTGGACGTAAAAGCGGCCGACCGACGGGTCACGGAAGAGGACGCAGCCGCAGCCGTAGGGCTGGAGACCGTGCTTGTGCGGGTCCACGACCACCGAGTCGCACTCGGCGATGGCGCGGAAGGGTGCTTCAGGAATGCCGCCCACGCCCGCCCCACCCAGGATCGTGTAGAAGCCGCCATAGGCGGCGTCGACGTGGAGGCGCACCCCGTACCGCTCGCGCAGCGCGAGCGCCTCGTCGATCGGGTCGACCGCCCCCAGAGCGGTGGTCCCGGCGGTCAGCACGACGGTGCCGATGGTGTCGGTCCGCAGCAGGTGCTCCAGGGCGTCCAGGTCCATCCGCCCGCGGGAGTCAGCGGGCACCCGAACCCCGCGGACGCCGAGCACCCGGCACATCCGCTCGTGGGTGTAATGGGCCTCCTCGCTGAAGGCGACGGCGGTGCCGGGCCTCAGCTCGCGGGCGACGAAGAGGGCCTCCAGGTTGGCGATGGTCCCGCTCGAGGTGAGGTGCCCGAGGAAGTCGGCGGGGTAGTGGAACATGGCGGCAATGGCCGCCACCGCCTCCCGCTCCAGCGCGGCGGTCGCCGGCCCCCCGTCGAGGGCATGATTGTTGGGATTGATGAGCATCGCCATCAGATAGGCGGCAGCCGCCGCCGGGTGGGGCGGCTTGAGCATCTGGCCGGCGTAGCTCGGGTGGAAGAAGGGGTAGTTGTCCCCCAACCGCCGGCCCAGCTCTTCCAGCACCTGCTGCGCCCGCTCCGGGGTGACGGTCACCGCGGGGTGAGGGGTGAGCGCGGGCCAGCCGGCCTCCCAGCGCCGCACCGTCTCGACGGCCTGCAGGCTGGCGGCGTCGAGGTCCATCGGAAGGAAGTCTACCCGCGCCTGACGGGGGTCACCCCCGAAGCGGGGGTCCCGCGACGCCAGGAGGTGGCCATTTTCGGCACCATGCTATAGTGCGTTACGCAATATGTCGCCGCGCATAGGAAGACCGCCGCAGGGGACCATCGCTCTGACCGCGCTCGCCTTGCTCACCGAGCGGCCGCTCCACCCGTACGAGATGCAGCGGCTGATGCACGACCGACGCAAGGACTATGCCGAGGGCAAGATGCGCGCCCTCTACCGGGCCATCGAGGAGCTCGAGGCGGCCGGGTGGGTCGAGCCCGCGGAGACGACCCGGGAGGGGCGTCGCCCCGAGCGGACCGTGTACCGGATCACCCCCGAGGGGCACGAGGCTCTCGAGGACTGGCTCCAGGACATCCTGGAGAAGCCGGCCCGCGAGCACCTGGTGTTCACCGCCGGTGTGGGTCTGCTGGCCTACCTCCCCCAGGAACGTGCCATGGACGCGCTCCAGCACCGGGCCGTCGAGCTCCGAGCGGAGCTGGCCGCCCGCGCCGAGGCCTCCACGGCCCTCGAACAGGAGATGCACCTCCCCCGCGTGGTCCTGCTCGAGGACGAGCACGAGCGGGCACTGCGGGATGCCGAGCTGCGCTGGGTGCTGTCCCTGCTGGAGGACATGCGCTCGGGTCGCCTGGCCTGGGACCCGGAGAGCCTGAGCGCCCATTTCGATGCCATGCACGATCATGAGAACGCCCGGCGACGACACCACCGCGGCCCGGTCTCCGACCCCGAGCAGTCAGAGCCGTCCAGAGGGAGAGCCCACCGATGATCCACACCAGACAGCTGCGCCGCACCTTCAAAAGCAGAAGGGGGCCGGTCGAGGCGGTTGCCGGCGTCGACCTCGACGTCCTGGGAGGTCAGACCTTCGGCTTCCTGGGGCCGAACGGGGCCGGCAAGACGACCACGCTCCGGATGCTCTCCACGCTCATGCCCCCGACCAGCGGCCAGGCGACGGTGGCCGGATTCGATCTGCGCCGCGAGCCCGGCCGCGTGCGGGAGCGGATCGGTTACGTGAGCCAGGAGGGGAGCAGCTACGAGGACGTGACCGGACGCCGGGAGCTGGTCATCCAGGGCCGCCTCTACGGGATGGGTCGAGCCGAGGCACAGCGCCGCGCGGCTGAGCTGCTCGAGTCCCTGGAACTCGTGGACTGCGCCGACCGTAAGACCAAGACGTACTCGGGCGGGCAGAAGCGCCGCCTCGACGTGGGCATCGGGCTCATGCACCTGCCCGATCTCCTTTTCCTCGACGAGCCCACCACCGGGCTCGACCCGCAGAGCCGGGCCCGGATGTGGGACGAGGTCCGGCGGCTGCGCGAATCAGGCACCACCGTCTTCCTCACCACCCATTACCTCGAGGAGGCCGACGCGCTCTGCGACCGCATCGCCATCATCGACCACGGGAAGATCGTCGCGGAGGGCACCCCCGACGAGCTGAAGCGGCAGGTCGCCGGCGACGTGGTCCTGGTGGGGACGGACGGCCCGACCGAGAGGGCACACGACATCCTGAAGGGGCAGGACTTCATCCGTGAGCTGACCGAGGAGGACGGGGCCCTGCGCCTCTACGTCGACCGCGGCGAGACGGCGATGCCCCAGATCATCCGGCTCCTCGACGGCGCGGGTGTCACCCTGGCCACCCTTTCCCTGCATCGCCCCAGCCTGGACGATGTCTTCTTCCGCAAGACTGGTCGCTCGCTGCGCGAGACGGCGGCATGACCGCGGCGATGCCGTCCCCGAAGGAGAACCCACGATGAAGCTGCTGCGCGACACCTGGCTGATGTTCCATCGCTACTTCGTGATCTTCATCAGCAACCCGGCCTGGGTGATCATCGGCGTCGCCCAGCCGGTGCTGTACCTGCTCCTCTTCGCCCCCCTGCTCAAGTCGCTGGTGCACATCCCGGGATTCCCGTCGGGCGGCGCCTACAACGTCTTCGTGCCCGGACTGCTGATCCAGCTCGGCCTCTTCGGGGCGAGCGGGGTCGGCTTCGCGCTCATCGCCGAACTGCGCGCCGGGGTGATCGAGAGGTTCCGGGTCACCCCGGTGAGCCGCCTGTCCCTGCTGCTTGGGCGCGCCTTGCGCGACATCCTCACCCTGCTCATCCAGTCACTGATACTGCTCGGACTGGCGATCCCCTTCGGGCTCAAGCCGACCGCCGCCGGGGTCCTGGTCATGCTTGGGCTGGTGGCGCTCATCGGACTGGGCATGTCATCGCTCGCCTACGCGGCCGCCCTGGCCCTCAAGGATGAGAACTCGTACGCACCACTCGTCTTTACCCTCTCGCTCCCCCTGCTGCTGCTGAGCGGCGTGCTGCTGCCGCTGCAGCTCGCCCCCCAATGGCTCCAGGACATCGCCAAGGTCAACCCGCTCTCGTACGCGGTCACCGCCGCCCGCGACCTTTTCAACGGCAACGGCGGCTCTCCGGACGTGTGGAAGGGACTGGCCATCATGGCGGCGCTTGCCATCGTGGGGATTGCCATCGGTGCACGGAGGTTCTCACGCGCGATCGCGTAGGGTGTGCATGCTCCGGGGCGGTGAACCCGCGATCTCTGGCGGGTCGGTCCGCGCGGGTGATGCACCGCACTGGTAGACCACCACCTTGCCAAGGTAGGGGTCGCGAGTTCGAGCCGCGTCTCCCACGAGAACGTCGGCCCCGGCACCTGAGGGTGGCTTGCTAGCGTAGGTGCGGTGCCGTCGCCTCCACAGTTCAGCGCTCCAATGATCGCCGCCCCCCTCGGCGAGGTGACCACCGAGCGCTTAGAACTGCGGCGTCTCCGGCCCGACGACCTCGATGCGCTGTCCCAGATCTTCGCGGATGAGGCCGTCTGGCACTACCCCCACCGCCGGGGGTTGACCGGCGAGGAGACGGCAGCGTTCCTCGATCAGCAGATTCGCCACTGGGACACCCTGGGCTTCGGGCTCTGGCTGGCGGTCGAACGGGCCACAGGCCGGACCATCGGCTGCCTGGGGCTCAGCGTGCCCACCTTCCCTCCTGAGATCCTCCCCGCCGTCGAGGTGGGGTGGCGGCTGGATCCCGCGGTGTGGGGACGGGGCTACGCCACCGAGGGTGCCCGGGCCGCCCTGGCGCAGGCCTTCACCACCCTGGGCCTCGGTCAGGTCTGCTCCCTGATCCAGGTCGGCAATCGGCCGTCGATCCGGGTGGCCGAGCGGCTCGGGATGCGCCTCGCTCGGGAGGTCCGGTCCCCTGCCGAAAGCCGTCGCGGCGCCGTGCGCGACCTGATGTACGTGCTGACCCGACCCGAGTGGGCCGTCCGCGCCCGATCCCGGCGGCTCTTCGCGGAGGCGAGCGGGGCGGCCGCCGGCAACGACCCTGCCATCCCCGCGGCCGTGCTCGCCCTAGCCGCTGGCCGGTCGCTCCGGCTGGCCTGGACCAACGCGCTAGGGGGCATGACCTTCGAGCTCGGCCACGGCCCGGGTCGCCGCTTCGTCAAGTGGTCGCCCCGCACCTCGGCGATCGACCTCGGCGGCGAGGCGTCCCGGATGGAGTGGGCTGCAAGCTTCACCCCGGTGCCCCGCGTGCTGCAGCAGGGAAGCGACGCCGCCGGGACATGGCTCGTGACCGCGGCGCTGCCCGGCGAGACCGCGGTCAGTGAGCGCTGGCGGGCCGACCCGGCCCGGGCGGTCGCGGCGATCGGCCGTGGGCTGCGGTCGCTGCACGATGCCCTCCCGGTCGATGCCTGCCCCTTCTCATGGTCGGCCGAGGGCCGGCTGGCCGGGCTGCGCCTGGGGGTGCGCGACCCCCGGGAGTGGGACGAGGAGCACCGCCGGCTCCCAGTGCCCCGGGCCCTCGACCTGCTCGCCCAGCCGCCGTCCGTCGACCGGCTGGTCGTCTGCCACGGCGACGCCTGCGCACCCAACACCCTGATCGACGACGCCGGCCGATGGTCGGGCCACGTCGACCTCGGCTCCCTCGGGGTCGCCGACCGCTGGGCCGACCTGGCCGTCGCCACCTGGAGCAGCTGCTGGAACTACGGCCCCGGCTGGGAGGAGCCGCTCCTCGCCGCCTACGATATCGAGCCGGATCCCGAGCGCACCCGCTACTACCGGCTTCTCTGGGACCTGGAGCCCTGAGCCAGGTCAGTGACAGCGCACCCCACCTGGTGCAGTGGCAATACGC
>PLXL01000160.1:8815-10592 GCA_003153215.1 Candidatus Dormiibacterota bacterium | reverse complement strand
GGGGACGGTTTATTCCCCCTTGCGCCGCGTTGCTGGCTGATCCGCGATCAGGGCGGATCCACGCGTTTGGCCGACCTACTTAGCTTCTGAAGCCGGTTGGCCGTAACCACAGTGAGATGTGGGCAGGCTCCACTGAGGACTGAACGGCGCGGACAAACTCGGAGCTAACCACCTCCAGATCGACATCGTCCCGAACTCGGCGGGCCAAGGCCAATACCGTCGCCGCGGCCACCGCCTAACAGCGGGCGGCTGGGGAAGGGCCAGATCAGCAGCCGCCGGTCTGGAGTGTCAGCGTGTAGCGGACCCCGACCGCCATGGTGAGATTGACGGCCTGGTTCACAGCCGCCCGCGGGGCCGCCGCCACGGCGGGCAGGACAGAAACGAAGTGCGCTCCGGCGGGCAGCGGTATCGAAAGCGGGCCCGCCGTGAGGCTCACGGCCTCGGCGGCCACAGGCGACCGGCACGCTCCCCGGTACTGGTACACGACCACGGCGCGGGCCCCGTTCAGGGTCTGCGCCGTGAGCCTTCCGCCCACGGTGTAGGCCCAAGCATCCCCGGTCAAGGGGTCGCTGTTCAGCGGCCGAGCGGTTCCTTGGCCGCGGCCCTGGGTGGTCTGAAGCAGGACGCCGAGGGCGGCGGCCAGGCTCGACGAGACCGGTTTCCCTCCGCTCCAGCGGCTGGCGTAGTACACGGCCGGCGTGCCGAAGACGGCACTCCCGACGATATGCGAGACCGCCTGAGACCCGGTGAGCCGCCAGCCATCGCTGTCCATGAGGGTCAGGGGATCGACGGCGCTGACGATGGCCGCCCTGTCGGACCACGCCTCAGCACTGTTGGCGTCGTAGAGGCGGAGCAAATCCTCGTAGCGGACGAACTGGGGGGCCATGGCGCTGCCGTCTATGACGGCTGAGGGCTGCGCCCGCCAAGCGTCCTGGGCCAGCAGTCTCATGTAGCGGAGCAGGGCCGCCGCACCGACGCCGAGCTGCGGCCTTGAGAAATGGCCGGCGGCGGGGATCAGAGAGCCCCAGTCCAGCTTGAGCCCGTCGACGTGGAGATCCTCCTTCCCCTTCCCCAGCAAGAAGGCCATCTGCCGGGCCAGGGTGGAGTCGAAGGTGGTCGAGGTGGGGTCTGCCTGCACGTGGCCGACCGATCCGCTGGGTACCACCCAGAGCGGCCACCAGAGCAGGACCTTGATCCCCTGCGCGTGGAGTTCGCCCACCAGGCGCTGCATCCCGGAGACACCGCCGAACCTGCTGCTGGGGGTGGCACTTCCCAAGGTGGCCTGCCACTGAGAATCGATGATCACCGTGAAATGCTGGAGGTGGAAATGCTGCCGCCANNTCCAGGAGGAGCGGCCGTGGTCGCGGCCCCCAAGGAACTGAGAGCGTTGTGGTAGGCGATCAGGCCGTCGCGAGAGCCTGCGGCTGTGGTCAACGCGAAGGTCGGGAACTCGAACCACCTCCCGCTGGTCCGCTCCCCTGGGCTCGGCTTGGGAGCGGCGACGGTGCCACCGGCTCCGGTGTCCCGAACGTGTGCCAGGATGGTCAGCGGGTAGTTCACCAGCACCTGTCCGCGGGCCGAGACCGAGAGCTGAGTCGCGTCGGGCACCTGCTTCAGCCCGATTCCCAACCAGCCCGCCGGCGTCGCCAGCTCGACGTCGAGCGGGGGAGGCGAGAACGGCGCCGTGTAGGGGGGGACCGAGATCGGGCCCAGCCGGACCTTGGGCGTACGGGTCGAAGAGAAGAAGACCGGGTCAGGCGTGAAGCCGGTGCTCACC
>PLXL01000160.1:0-8768 GCA_003153215.1 Candidatus Dormiibacterota bacterium | reverse complement strand
CGGAAGCCAGTTGCGCTGCCAGCGCTCTTCACTGTCAGCCAGGGGGTTGCAGCCTGCAGGCCCAGACTGTATCCCGGCTCGCTGACCGTGTAAGCCCGGGAGCCAGCCGTGCCCGCGCTTAGGGACCAAGTCGCCTCGGACCGCACCACCGGGACCGCCGAGGCCTGGCCGACCGTCCCGGAAGCGACGGCGACCAGCGCCGCCGTCGCCAGCGCTGCGATCACGGCGCCATGATGCCGCGCGGGCGCGCCCAACCAGCCCACCGAAGAGAGCGTAGACCGACGGCTCGGGCATGGCATGGAGAGAGCCACCCGGAGCGGACCGGGGATTCTCCGTGCCGGACGTCGCGGTCCCCGGCGCGCGGGCGGGCCCAGCGGCCGTATGGATGAGCCCAGGGCGGGGATTGAACCCGCGACCTCTTCCTTACCAAGTATTTGAAGCTATGCGCTGTGCTGCTGAGTTCAGAGGGGTCATCATAATCTGTCCAGATAAGTGCTCTTCCCGGCTACCTCGAGCAACCCCTGGACGGCGGGAGCCTCAGCCCTGGTCGAACACCCATTCGACCTCACTTACGAGGTCGATCACATACCTAAGGTACTCGCCCAGCACCTCGAACCGCCTGCTTCGGTCGATCCCAATTGAGGGTCCCTTCCGCCACTCTCTGGCGACATCAGCCGGAGCGGCTGAGGGGGCCGTCCCGAAGCAAAGCCTTCCGAGCAGCCCGGATACACCTCCTATTCAGCCCTGCTCCCATCGACGGCAAGTCGGTCTTGAACACCGCTGGGCTGCAAGGCTGCCGGGGGTTCAGTTCCCTCTCCTTCCGCTAATTTTGACTTCAAATCGGCGCTCCGGTGAGCGAATCGGGGCCGCTGTCCCGGCCCCAAGAGCCGGTCTGACAGACACACCGACAGCCACGCGCCAAGGATCATCACGATGGGGGCGTTGTGACCGAGCCACAATCTACCCTCCCGAGGTGGATTGGGGTCAACCGCGGCTGCACCCGCCCAGATAGTCAGGGCGCCCAGCCTGAGAGTTGACACTCGGCGCTAGAGTCCGCGAGCCGGGCAGAAGCTCTAGAAACCCATCGGCCCCGACGTGCCGGTGCTGTCCTCAGAGCCGGGCTCCAGCGAGGCCCCCCTTATCGCAATGGCAGGAGCTGGTACTGCCTAGCCCCAGTTCCACTACGGGCCGCCGGCCAGTCTTGGGCCGGTCTGTGAGAGTTGAGATCAAGCCTCCACAGGCCACCGTTCGGAGGCCGGGGCGCCGAACTGGCGCTAGCCCAGCCCGGCATAATCGGGCTGATGATTCTGGGTCGGCTCTTGCCCCGTCCGGAGTCGGCAGATCAGCGCGGGAATCACCCTCCCAACGGCACCGGGGGCCTCCGAGCCGCCGTTCTCGGTGCCGTCGACGGCATCGTATCCACCGCCAGCCTGATGCTCGGGGTCGCGGCATCGCGAGCCTCCCATGCGGGAGTCATCACGGCGGGGATCGCGGGAGTGGTCGCCGGCGCGCTGGCGATGGCGGCCGGCGAGTACGTCTCGGTCTCCTCACAGCGGGACGCCGAGCGAGCGGCTCTGATCCGAGAGCAGGCTGAACTCACGAGCGACCCCGAGGGCGAATTAGAGGAGCTCACCCAGATCTACGTCAGCCGTGGCGTCGACCACGATCTGGCCCGCCAGGTGTCGGTCCAGCTAATGCGGGCAGATCCCCTCGGGACGCACGCCCGCGATGAGCTGGGGATCACTGACTCCGGCCGGGCCCGACCCTTGCAGGCAGGGATCTTTTCCGCACTTTCCTTCATTGTGGGTGGGCTGCCGGCGGTGCTGGCCTTCGTGGTCGCTCCCGCCCCGGCCCGGATCCCGGTCCTGGTGGCGGTGGCCCTCATCGCGCTGGCGGTTCTCGGCAGCATCGGAGCCATCGCCGGCCGAGCCAGTTGGAGGCGCGGTGCGCTGCGAGTTCTGATCGGCGGGACCGCAGCCATGGCCATCACCGCGGCGGTGGGGCAGCTGGTGGGCGCTTCCGGGCTGTGAAGTTGGCCGGGGAAAGCGAATAATCGGGTCAGGTGCCAGGCGGCCAAGCGAGACCACCGTGGCCCCGCTGACCGTTCAGGTCGACGGTCGATGGTAGAGGCCGCCGCCGCCGAACCCTCCAATCGCGATCCCAATCCACAATTCGAGAAACTGGTTCCCAGAGCGGGCGACACCGACGACGGCGAGCGGGAGATGTCGAGGTCCGCCGATCCCGGGCGGATGGCTGCCTCCTCCTCCCAGTTCATCCACCCGGTGATGGTGGCCGGCGTGATCGTAGTGGCCGGGGTCGACCAGACCGTGAACCTGCATCCGTCAGCCGTGGCCGCCGTCGCGCCCCTGGGGGAGCTGGCTGGCCTCACCGGCCGCGTCTCCGCCCTGGAGCTCACGTCGTGCGCCGTGGCCGGTGGCGGCCGTAGGGGTGGGCCGCAGCCGCTGCGACCGAGTTTGGCAGCGCCCCTTACAGCCGGCTCTTAAATGGCCTTCCAGACCACAAGGGCCGGAATTCCTACCCTCAGCCTCCAATAGAAGGAGAACTCCGGATTTGCCGATTCGACCCCTCGTCTGCGAGGGCGACGTGTCCGCGTGAGCGCCGGGGACGGTCGGTGCGAGCCCGTCCGGCGGGGACGCCGCCGTCAACCCGTTCCTCGGAGCTGTTCCGTGGCCACCTTCCGTTGAAGTGCGTTCACGCGCCTCGACCCGGATTCACGATGCCTGGTGACTGGTTCCCTCTTGACCACCACCGGGGCGGTCGCCCAGCTCTGCCTGGTGCTGAGGCTCACTCTTGGGACTGGGTCGGGGTGGCCGGGCTCTTGACGGAGGGCTCGCTCATCCTGCCAGGACGGTGCAGTTGGACTCAGCCACCAAGTCCACCCTATCGCGGACGGCGCGACCGCGACCGACCGGCGGGNNTGCCCCCGGACGCGGAGCAGGCCGCTTTGTACCCGCTGCGGGACTGAGGCGGAGGGCGAGCTTCGGGCAAAGACGCACGATCTCCTCCGCCTCGGTAACTAAGTCGTCAGGCAAGGCACCCTGGCGGATGATCGGAAAGCCCCAGTCGTCCAGCGTGATCAGCTCGGGCAGGAGCTCGGCGCAAAGACCGCGGCCGTCGCAGGCGATCGGGTCGACTTGGAGCTCCAAGTCTTGCCTCGTCACCTGCCCCTCCCTGGGGTTGGGAGCACTCTGCGGCGCCCGGTGCCGCAGCACCACCCGCGAGCGTGCTCGGAGATCTCCGCAGCAAAGGCGCGCAGCGCGCTGTCGACGAAACGTACGACGCCGTCCGGATGCCGGCAGGCGCCGCGGCCGTCGACCTGCCCCAGCCAGCGGCGCAGCAGCTCATCGTCGTAGCCGGCACCGACGGCGAGCCGCTCCAGGGCACCGGCGATGGCGGGCAGGCCGAAGACGCACGGTCCACACTGGCCGGCCGACTCGTCCGCCAAGTAGCGAGCGACGCGGGCCGTCTCGACGAGGCCACACGCGTCCACCGGCAGGGCGGCGATGACGCCCGCTCCGGCACCGGCGCCGAGCGGGGCGAGCCCGGCGGCGGAGAAGGGCAGTGGCATCGCCGTGTCCGCCGCCACCCAGGTCCCAAAGTAGCCGCCGATCAGGAGCGCCTGTAGCCGGGCGGAGGCGCCGCCACCCAGCCCCAGCACCGCAGCGATGGGCGTGCCGAGCTCGACCTCGTGCACGCCGGGACGCTGTAGGGCGCCGAGCAGAGTGACCAGCATCGTCCCCGGCTCCTCCTCGGTGCCCGCCTGTCGGTACCACGCCGCGCCGTGCCGCATGATCAGGGCCAGGTGGGCCAGAGTCTCGACGTTCTGCACTAGCGTCGGCCGACCGCTCAGGCCCCGCTCGGCGAGGCGAGGCGGGGTCCTCGTCGGCGCGGGGATACCCTGCTCGACCCAGTGAACCACGGCGCTGGCCTCGCCGCCGACGAAGCGGTTGGCGGCCGACACTACCCGGAAGTTGACCTCGTCGACCCCCGAGCGACGGCGCTCGGCGATGGCTTCGGCCACAACCTCGCGCACCGCGTGATGGCTGACGATCACCGCCTCGGTGGCACCGACGACCGCGGCGGCGATGGCGGCGCCGTCGAGCACTAGGTGGGGCGCCCTGGCGAGCAGGAACCTGTCCTTGCCGCTCGCGGGCTCTCCTTCGGTCCCATTGGCGACTACAAACGGCCTCCCAGTGGCGGCCAATACGGCCGCCAACTTCTTCGCCGTCGGGAATCCGGCGCCACCGCGACCGGTCAGGCCGGCACGGGACACCTCCTCGACCGTGGCCGCCCGCTGCGAGGCGGACCTGCCGACCCGGGGAAGCGGTCCATGCTGAAGAAGATGCTCGGCCAGGCCGACTGGCCCCGCTTCTCCCGGGAGTGGAAGTAGGCGACGCACGCGATCGGCTGGCGGCACGTGCCGGAGCGTGGGGTGGCTGCCGGTGGGTAGCAGCAGCTTTGTCACGCCCATCGCCCCGACTGACCCGGCGAAGGCGCGGCCGGGACCCGATCCTGAGGCTGCAGCTGGCCGCGCACCGCGGCCAGCACGCGGGCCAGCACGGCGGTGAGCACCACAGCCAGCGACCCCCACTCGATGAGCGCCACCCAAGACGTACCCAGGTCGTTGCTAGCCGTCAGGGAGTGGACGAACGCGACCGGCCAGGCCAGGTACGCGAGCCAGTGCACCATGCGCCAGGCCGCGAAACCAAGACGGCGCCGGAGCAGGCTGGTGAGGAGCACGGCCGCGCCCAGATCGACGGCTAGCGTGCCGAGGCCGATCCAGAGGGTCCGGTAGTGGGAGACGAAGGGGACGACCGTCGCCAGCCAGCCGATGGACACGTAGGGGTCGAGGACGGCGGTGACGACGTGCAGCGCCAGCAGCGCGACGGCAAAGAGGGCCAGCGTCCGATGCAGCTCAGCCACGACGAAGCGTGGCCATCGCCGCGGCACAGACCCCAGGCGTTGGGCGACGCCCAGGACCACGACGCCGCTGAAGAGGACGAGCAGCACGAGGCCGCTTCCCCGCGACAGGAACCAGAGCGCTTGCGACGCGACCGCGGTGCTCATCGCCAGCTCCTGAGCGGGTCTGACCACCCTGCGGCACGACCGCCGAGTGTAGGGATCGTCTCACCCGGGCCCACCGGCCATCCGCCGATCAGTCGCACCGTGTCGTCCCAGGCGACCAGGCGCGCGGGCAGCCCCGTCGTCGTCAGGAAGCCCTCGGCACTGGCCCCGGCAACGAGGGCCGCGGTCGAGGCCGCGTTCGCCTCGGCGCAGCTGGGGGCGGCGACGCTCGCCGTCCGCCAGGGGCCGGTCGCTGGGCGCCCGGTCGACGGGNNTCGCTCGACCGGTGGTCGTCGGCGACCAGCACGGGCCAGCCCCCCTTCGGCGACTCACCGGCGGTGGCGATGTCACCTCCGAGACTCACCAGGACGCCGCCGACGCGCCCCGCGGCGGAAAACGCCGCGCGGGCGGAGCGGTCAGATCCCAGACCCTTGGCGGTGGCGCCGAGGTCGAGGTGGACGCCGGCGGGCAACGTGAGCAGGCGGCCGTCAAGCCGCACCGACGCCCATCCCGGCGCCGGTGGCGGCCCCGGCGACAGGGCTGGGCCGTCGGGGTCGACGGCGGCGAAGTCGCGGTCGTACCCGAGCGCGACCAGCGCCGCTCCGACGGTGGGGTCGACCATTCCGCGCGTGCAGCCGGCGGCGGCCAGCGAGACCCCGATGGCCTCCGCGAGACCATCGCTTAGGAGGAAGACGCCACCTCCGGCCCCGTTGAGGCGGGAGATCTCCGAGTCGGAGCGAAACCGACTCGCCTGCCCGCCGAGCTGTTCGAGCTCGAGATCAACGGCGAACAGGACGTCGTCGAGCGCCCCGGTCGGCCAGAGCACCACCCGAGCGCTCGTCCCCCACAGGTCCCGCTCGGCGATCGCGAGGTCAGGGCGGCCGGTGTTGATAGATGCCCAGCCGGGGTGGACATGGACTTCGAGGGTAGCCGCGGTCATCAAGATCCCTCCGAGGTGGCGACGGCGCGTCCGGAGCCGACGGCGCTGGCCCCGCTTGAGGCGCCAGACACGGATCCGGTCGCGGCGGTGACGACGCCGGACCCCCCCGAGGTNNACCGCGGCGGTACCCCCGGAGAGCCCGGGGATGGCGTGGGCGAAGGCCGCGCTGGTCGCGCCGACCCCGACCAGCATGGCGGCCAGGGTCCAGTTGGTCAGCCGCCGCAGGTGGCGGACTCCCTCGGCGCGAGCCGCCCTCTCCGCGGGCCCCACTCGCTGTTCGTTCGCTCCTGAGAGGCGCACCCGCTCGGGCGGCCCTCCTTGGTACCGTTCCATTTCTTGCGTGCTCCTTGTTCGCGTGGTGCCGTTCCGGACGGTCCTGCTGCAACCGTCGCTGCGAGCATGAGCGAGTGGTCCTGAGACCAGCGTGTGAGAACGATGAGAGCACTCACATTTGGGAGAACCGGGCGCAGATTCGCAGCGTTCTCACATCTGACTGCGCTTACCCTTCACGTGTGCGCGTGCTCGTGGTTGAGGACGAGGTCCGGGTGGCCCGGCTCCTGAAGCGGGCCCTCGAGGAGGAAGGCCACGCCGTGGACGTCGCCGCGGACGCGACGGACGGACTCTGGATGGCCACCGAGAACCTGTACGGCGCGGTGCTGCTCGACGTGATGCTGCCGGGTTTCGACGGCTTCGAGCTGTGCCGGAGGCTCAGGCAGGCGGGGGTATGGGCGCCGGTGCTGATGCTCACCGCGCGCGACGAGGTCGGGGACCGGGTGCGCGGCCTCGACGCCGGCGCCGACGACTACCTCGTCAAACCGTTCAGCCTGCTTGAGCTGGCGGCTAGGCTTAGGGCCCTGGCACGTCGTGACAACCGGTCACGGCCCACCGTGCTGAGCGAGGGAGACCTCAAGCTCGACCCCGCCGCCAAGCGGGCCTGGCGCGGCGATGCCCAGCTCAAGCTCTCCCCGAAGGAGTTCGCGCTGCTCGAGCTGTTCCTACGGCACTCCGGCGACGTGCTCACCCGGTCCCAGATCATCGAGTCGGTGTGGGACTTTGCCTTCGACGGCACCTCCAATGTCGTCGACCAGTACGTCAAGTACGTGCGAGACATCGTGGACACGCCCTTCGGCCGGCATGACATCGAGACCGTCCGGGGCATGGGATACCGGCTGCGCCACCAGCCGTCGGAGTAGCCGTGTCAATCCGTCTGCGTTTGACAGTCGTCTTCACGGCCGCTGCCGTCGCCGTCTTCTCCCTCGGTGGCTGGCTGTTCGTCACCCAGCTGTCCTTGGCCCTGCTCAGCTCCGTCGACTCGCAGCTGTCGGCACAGCTCGCCCAGGCGGGTCGGTTCCTTCCCACTAGCGGGTCCTCGCCGCCCACGAGCAATCAGAGCGCCGCCAACCTCGCGCTGGGCGGCTACCTCGTCCAGGTGATCGACGCCTCCGGCAATGTGCGGGGCGCGAGCCCCGACGCCGGTACCCAGCCTCTCTTGGGTGCGGTCGACCTCCCGAAAGCGGCGAGGTCGATGATCATCCGCACCACGACCAACGAGGGGGAGTCGGAGCGCCAGATGGCGGCGCCGTTCACCGCCCATCCCGGTTGGGTCGCCGTCGCCACAGTCTCACTCGATACTTTCGACCGCACCAGGAGCGAGGTACTCACCGAACTCATAATCGCCGGAGCCATCTTCGTGCTGGCGGCGGGCCTCGGCTCCTACGGGCTCGCGCGAGCGGCCCTATCTCCCGTCGAGCGCATGCGCCGGGAGGTGGCAGCGCTCTCCGAGCGTGACCCGGACTCGCGGCTGAGGGTGCCGCGCACCAAGGACGAGATCGCAGCCCTCGCCACCACGATGAACGACCTGCTGGACAGGCTCCAGCGGGCGCTGGTCCGGCAGAGAGCGCTGGTGGCCGATGCCAGCCACGAGCTCCGCACTCCCTTCGCCGTGCTGCAAGGAGAGCTTGAGCTGGCCGGACGGACGGGCCGGAGCCGGGAGGAGCTGCAAGCGGCAGTGGCAAGCGCGGCCGAAGAGGCCGCCCGGCTAGCTCGCCTCACCGAGGACCTCCTGCTACTGGCGCGGAGCGACGAGCGGCGACTGGCCCTGCGTCCGGCCCGGGTGAACGTGGGCTCTATCCTCCGCCAAAGTGCGGATCAGGCTCTCTCGCGGGCGGCGCCCGCGGGCATCCGCTGCGACGTCGAGGTCGCCCCCAACCTCGATGCCGTGGTAGACGCAGACCGAATCCGTCAAGCGGTTGACAACCTGATCGACAACGCCCTGCGCTTCGCGCCCAGCGGATCGCGAATCGTGCTCAAGGCAACAGAGTCAGATGGGGNNGATGGCGGGGCCGGACTTGGCCTGGCGATTGTGGCGGCCATCGCGCTCGCCCACGGGGGCCGAGCGGCTGCAGCCAACCGACCGGAGGGGGGCGCGGTGGTGCGCCTGAACCTGCCCGACGCCGTCCGGGCCGCACCGGCTGACGCAGGCAACGCCGCCGAGTGACAGGCGAGGGCGACGCCGGCCACAAAGAACCTGCTTCAGGCTCCGGTTATGACGACGCACCCCGCCCGGGAGTTCGCCTCCACTCCCTGACGCTTGCCTAAGGCCTTAGCCAGCTGCTCAGACCCCGGCCGGGCGATCAACCAGATGATGTGTTCGTACAACGCTTTGCGAGCTGTCCGCTCCGGCCATCTGTCCACTTGTGTGGTGGCCCTGAGATAAGAAGAGCCCAGGGCGGGGATTGAACCC
>PLXL01000026.1 GCA_003153215.1 Candidatus Dormiibacterota bacterium | reverse complement strand
GCTCGGAAAGCCGATACCAGGTCAGGGTAGGTCCACCGCAAGCGAATGGCGACCTCTGCGGAGTCACTCAGCCGGCAGGGCACTCGCCGGGCCGCGGACAGTTCAAGAAGCCGCTCCAGGAGCACTCCCGCAGTCAGCGCATCCTCCAAGGCGAAGCGGCCGTGATCTCCAGCGCACACGATGCCCACGTCGGCACCGAGCGAAAGGGCTTGCCGCAGAGTCTCCTCGGCGCAAGCGCGAGCGTTGAGAAGGCAGCCCACGAGTAGCGGCGTCATCCGGCGAAGCCGGCTGATCACAACCGTCCCGTTTGTCGTACAGAGCACCACACTCCGTCCGAGCACGGCCGTCCTGGCCAGCTCGGCCGGCGAGTTGTTGGTGTCGAAGCCCCGCGGTGTGCGGCCATCACGCTCACCGGCAAGAAGGCTCCCATCCGCCCTACCCAGGCGGCGTGCCTCCCGGAGGCTCGCCGTCAGTGAGATGTCGGTGCAGCCGAGGTCGAGGAGCGTCGTGATCGTTGAACTGGCCCGCAACTCGTCGATTACGACGCAGACAATGGATGGCCAGCGGCGGGCCTCCGCCGGCACGAACGCGACATCGATGTTCATGGTGCGCACGACGCCGCGCTATCCGCCAGGGATGGGGGGAGCAGCGCCAAGTACCTCCCGTGCAACCTATCTCAGGAGAGGAGGAGCGGCAGGCGCCGGCGGACCCGGCGCCTGCCGCCCTCATCAACCAGCTCTAGCTACGCACCATTCACTACTTTTTGCCCTTTGGTGGCGCCACCTTGAGCCGCTTGAATTCCAGGACCTGCCCTTTGATCGCCCGCTCCGTGGGCAGCCGCTCGATACTGGAAGCCCCGAAGAAGCCGTTCACGCCCGGCATCCTGGCAAGGGCCACACCAACGTTCTCGGGCTCGTCGAAGGGACCACCGTGGCAGATCACCAGCATATCCGGGCGCACGCTCCGCCCTGCCTCGGCAATCGTCAGGACTCGCTCGATAGCTTTATCAAGCGTGAGTGAGACGCCTGCTCCGATCGTCCCGGCCGTGGTCAGGCCCATATGGGCGACGAGGATGTCAGCGCCAGCTCGAGCCATCGCCTTGGCCTGGTCCGCATCGAAGACATACGGCGAGGTGAAGAGGTCGATCTCATGGGCCACATGGATGGCTTCGACCTCCTTTTCGAAGCCCATGCCGGTGGCTTCGAGGTCGGCGCGGAACCCCCCGTCGATCAACCCGACGGTGGGGAAGTTCTGCACGCCCGAGAAGCCGATCTCCTTCAGATGGCGGAGGAAGACGGGCATCAGGCGGAACGGATCGGTCCCGTTGATACCCGCAAGCACGGGCGTCTGCGTTGCGACCGGCAGCACCTCGGCCCCCATCTCCTCCACGATCGCGTTGGCGTCGCCGTAGGCGAGCAGGCCCGCGAGCGAGCCGCGCCCGGCCATCCGGTAGCGCCCGGAGTTGTAGATGATGATGAGGTCGGCACCGCCCGCCTCGGCCATCTTGGCTGAGATTCCCGTGCCCGCGCCGCAGCCCACGATGGGCTTGCCCGCCGCACCCTGCGCACGCAGGCGCCGCAGTATCTCTTCTCGTGTGAATGCCATTGTCCTTACCTCCTTGTCCCCGTAAGCTCGCTCACGGGCTGGATCAACTGTGCTTACGGCGGCTACCGCAGCATGCCGAGCAGCGTTTCGACGGCGTGCTCGGAGAACGCCGGGTCATTGATGTTCTCGGTCATCTTGATCACGGGGATGTCCGCCCGTAGGTTGGCCTCGATGGTGTTGAAGCACGTCTGATCGGCCTCGGGATCCCAGAACTCGTGCCCCTCTGAGTCGAGCATGGAGACACCGCCGAGTGGGAACAGGAACTTGACGGGCCCGGTTGCTGCGTTGGCCGCGGCGGCCAGCAGCTCGCCGATGCGCCGGTTCTCCTCCACGTTCGTGCGCAAGAGCGTGACGTCGGGATTCCACTCGTAGAGCAGCCGATCACGGTACTTCTCGGGAACGGTGGCGATACCGCCGAAGTTCGCCATGTCGACGCATCCCGGGACCAAAAGGACGGGAATCCCCGCCTTCGATGCTGCCATGCATCGTTCAGGCCCGGCGCTCAGAACGCCACCGCACACCTCATCAGCGAGCTCGGTGGTCGTCATGTCGAGCAGCGCCGTGATGTATCCGTCGGTGATCAGCTCCTCCATGGTGCGGCCCCCGGAGCCGGTCGCGTGGAAGACCAGGACCTCGTAGCCCTTGCCTTCCAGGATCTCACGGGCGTGGTCGACTGCCGTCGTGGTGTTGCCGAACATGGACGCCGCTATGAGCGGCTTCTCATCAATTGTCACGGGCAGCTCAGTCTCAACCATGCCAGCGATCGCACCGGCCGCGTTCGTATAGATCCGCCGGCTGATGCGGTTGAAACCGGCCACATCGACGATCGAGGGCATGAACGTGATGTCCTTCGATCCTGCGAAGGCACTGACGTCGCCTCCGGCCATGGTCGAAACCATCACCTTGGGCACGCCGACGGGGAGACTGCGCATCGCGGTCGTGGCGATCGAGGTGCCGCCGCTTCCGCCCATGCCGATGACCCCGTCGAGCTTGCCCTCATCATGGAGCCGGCGGACGACCACGGCCAGCCCCTTTGCCATGGCCCGCATCGCCTCGTCCTTGTGCTCCCCCGTGCTGAGCCGCGCGATGTCGCCGCCTCCGGCGGCAGCCACTTCGGCCCGCAGCACATCGGGGGCGAAGACGGGCTCGCCCATGACCCCGAAGTCGACGACCAAGGTGGTGAGACCTCGCTTGTTGAGTAAGCCTTTTACGTATTCGAACTCTCTGCCCTTCGTGTCGATGGCACCCACGAGCACGACTGTCTTTGGCATCACTGGCTCCTCCTTCGCTGGCAATCACGACTCAGCCGTCGGCCGGTCTCCGCGGGGATCTGCAAAGCTACCCTCCGCGCGGAAATCTCCGAGCGCGGAAAGGTCTGTCGGGCCATGGTATTTGCGGCATCATCCCCTTGAACTCACCAATTTAATACCTCTCGCTCCCTCCCTCTGCCAGGGGGGTTTGTCGCTCACTTGACGGGGACTTACGCCCCTTGTCTGCGGGCTTGCAAGAGGGTAGAATCTAGTGCTTCAACACGCAGTTGAGACCCGCCTCGAGGCGGCGTGATTCGCCCTCCGAGGAGCGCGTGGTCAGCTCCCGACCTGGACCGCGCCCTGTTCCTCAGACACACAAAGCTGAGGTGGTCAGTTTCGGCCAGCAGATCTGGTCAGTCGCGCACCAGGAGCGCCTCGCGCAGGACCTGCTGAATCGCCGCATCGACGTTCAGACCCATGGCAAAGTAGCCCTCAATGGTCCCGAAGGAACGGGAGACCTCGTCGCGAGCGGCGTCCAGGTAGTGAGGCACGATTCCCAGGAACGGCTGCAGGAGCCCAGGGTCACCACCACGGGCTGCGAAGACATCGGTCATGGGCTCGACAAGCGGCCGCAGGTAGATCGCACTGCGGAGGAAATCCTTCATCACGAACTCGTACGGGACATCGAGAAGCAGGAGCAACGCAGCTGTCGCCCAGCCCGTGCGGTCCTTTCCCGTCGAGCAGTGGTAGAGGGCTGGCCGGTTGACTTCGTCGGCGATGCCCGTGAACAGCCGTCCGTAGGCGGCACGGGCGCTCTCGAGCCGGACGAAGTCATGGTAGAGCTCAGTCCACATGGAGATGCCTCGACCCTCTCCGAGAAGATCCCGAGCCAGCTCGGGATTGGACAGCATCTCCGTCACTTGGGCGAAGCTGCCGCGCATGGCGTCACCGATCACGTCTGCGACGACGTACTTCGTACCGCGGGGCAGCTGTTCCGGTTGCGCTTGCCGCTCGGGATCGCTGCGCAGGTCGTATACCGTCCGGATACCAAGCCGGGCAAACGCTGCAGCATCATCGCCTGCCAGGTGGTGCAGGGCGCTCGACCGATAGAGGAGGCCGGTCCGGACCCGATGGCCATCGCGGGTGAGGTATCCCCCGACGTCGCGAAGGTTGGGCGCAGACGAGATCCCCTGGCTCTTACCCGCTGCCGTGGACGTGTCGCCAGCTCCTGTGAGTGATCAGATTGATCCGCGGTGCGTCGACGTCACGCAGAGGCCATCAGGATGGACGATAGCCCATGGCTTCGGAGATTCGGCGAGCGCCACTGGTCACCAGCTCGATGACGCGATCGCCGCGTGAATTGCCCAGAACCAGAGTAGCCAGACCGCCGATGGAGATCGCGGCCGCCACCTGTCCGGTACCATCGAAGATCGGCGCACCCACCGAGGCGATGCCGACGACGACATCTTGATCGCTGACCGCATAGCCTCTCCGCAGGGTGTCCTCGAGAAGCTCCAGAACCTGGTGCTTCGTGGTCGGGGACTCTGGGGTGAGTGGGGTGAGCTTCGCCGCTACGAGGTACTCGTCCCAGTAGGCGCGGGGCAGGTGCGCGAGCAGAGCGCGCGGTCCGGCACCGAGGTGCAGGGGCAACGACCCTCCAAGTGTGAGGAGCATGGATCGGATGTGCAGTCCTTCGATCCGGTCGATGCACACGGCCTCATGATCCCGCCGGATGACGAGGTAAACGGTCTCCTCCAAGTCTCGGTGGATGTCCTTCATCACCGAGGCGGCCGCCTCTCGCACGTCGACTCGCAAGGCGACCAAGGACCCGAGCCGGAACAGCTCCAAGCCGAGCCGATAGGTCCCGCGCTTCGGACCCGCCTCGACGTATCCGAGCGCGGCGAGGTTCTGGAGAATCCGGTGGACCGTGGGGCGGGGCTCTCCGAGGCTGATGGAGAGCTCTCGGACGGTCAGATCGGATCTCTCGCCCAACTGACCGAGCACCCTTCCCGCCTTGGCAATCACGTTCGGGGCTTGGTCTCCCGGGGCAGTTTGCACGCTCGGCCTCTCAAGCGAGATCGGGAAGCATCACATCACGGACCAGGGCGCCCACCCCGCCGACGGCGGCGATGAACTGACGCAAGGTGCGCACGGTCGGGCCGAACTGGTCGAACTCCTCCGTGGCAATTCCATCCTCCGCGTAGGCGCGGCGAAAGTCGACGAAATGGCGGAGAAGCAGGTCCATCAGACGCGGATCCACCGGGTCGTCGATTCGCGGGCGGACCTCGACATCACTGGCATTGAACCGCTTCTGCCAGGTGTACGGCGGCGAGATCACCGCATCCGCGCCGATCAGCTCACTCCAGTGCATATGGTTGCGAAAAGCCGCCGAGAGGAGCCGGAGCCGGTAGCCACGCTCGCGGAAAATCCCATACGCCTTCTTGAACACGGCGACCCCCGCCCACTCCAAGCACCCAGGATCGACGCTGATGCCCTGCTTGTCCATCACCACCTTGAGCCAGTCGTCGAGACGGCCGACCATGATGGTGCACATCGGACCCATCGACGCGATCTCCTTGCCCGCGGCCTCACGACGGCGAAGTCCTCGCTCGACACTCTCCGCAACGGCGATGCACTGCGGAAGCGTGAAGCAAACGGTCGCGTTGATGCTCACGCCTCGATACGTCGCCTCCTCCATGGCCGGAATGCCCGCGGCGGTGGCCGGGATCTTCACGATCATGTTGGGTGCCAGTCCGGCGAAGGCGACCGCGTTCTCGACCATCGCCTCGGGGTTCCGATACAACCGGGGATCAATCTGTATGGAGAGTCGCCCGTCGCGTCCGTGAGACGTCTCAAAAGCCGGCTCGAGGAGCTTGGCGGCTCTGATGGACAACTCTTCGACCAGCTTCCAGCCGATCTGATCCTCGGTAGCCGCCGGCAGATCAGCCATCANNAGCTCATCAACGTCCGCGGAGTCGTTCCACAGGCATGTCGGCGTGGTCTGCGTCATGCAGTGAAGTGGGCTCTTGTATCCTCGCCGCGTCGGGTCATCCGTCATCTGCGCGAGCATCTCACTATCCTCATTCACATCGTATTCCTGGGTGGGAGCGCGCCGGAACCGGCAGCGTCCCACCCAGGTGAAGTTTCGACGACGACCGCTCGCTCAGCTATTGCCCGGGAAGACGAGGCTGAGCTTCTCGCGCAGGCCCGGGTCCGGCCAACGAACGGTGACCATCTTCTGTTGCGTGAAGAAGCGAATGCCGTCCTCCCCGCGCATCTTGAGGTCGCCGAAGGCGGAACCGCGCGTGCCTCCGAAGCTGAGATAGCCCGCGGGCACCGGGATCGGGATGTTGATCCCGATCATCGGCACGTCCGCCTCGAGTTCGAATCGCCGGCCGGCGCCGCCGTCGGTGGTAAAGATCGCCGTCCCATTGCCATACTGGTGGCCGTTGACGAGCGCGAGCGCCTCGTCGTATGTCGCCACACGGACGATACCCAGGACCGGCCCGAAGATCTCCTCCTGGTAGATCTCCATCGAGGGCGTGACGTGGTCGAAGAGTGTGGCTCCAAGGAAGAAGCCATCAGGGTGATCGGGACGGGAGAATCGCCGCCCGTCGGCGACCAGTTCGGCGCCTTCGGCGACGCCCTTGTCGATCCATTCCACGATCGCGGCCCTGTGCTCGGCCGAGTAGATCGGGCCCATGTCCATATTGGGGTCGAGACCGGGGCCGATCTTGAGCCGCTGGATCCGCTCTTCCATGAGCGGGCGCAAACGGTCGGCGGCATCGCCGACGCCGATCACCAGCGTCTGGGCCATGCAGCGCTCACCGGCCGAGCCGTAGCCGGAGGCGACCGCCGAGTCGGCGGTGAACTCCATATCGGCGTCGGGCAGGACGACCATGGCATTCTTGGCGGCCGTGTACGCCCCAACGCGCTTGCCGTGGGCGGTGCCGGTCTCGTAGACGTGCCGACCGACCGGCGTCGAGCCGACAAACTGGATGGCGTCCACACCGGGGTGCACCAGCAGCGCGTTGACCGCCTCACGCCCACCGTACACAATGTTGAACACGCCATCGAGGAGGCCAGCTTCCTTCCATAGCTCCGCCTGGAGCTGGGTCGCACCGGGAGTGTGGCTGGAGGGCTTCCAGACGAAGGTGTTGCC